>NZ_SKOG01000159.1 GCF_007120195.1 Aquisalimonas sp. | reverse complement strand
GGGGCGCGCAGCAGCACACCGCGACGGCCATCCGCCTGCCGTGCCTGGCCGAGCCGCTGCACATCCACCGCTTCCATGCGCTCATCGCGCACGCGGTAGATGCGCCCGGCATCGTAGAGCGCCTCGAAGGGCAGCAGCACCGTGTCCGGCTCCGGCGGCAGCAGCACATCCATCGTCGCGAAGCGACCGAGCACCAGGCCCTCGCCTCCCCCGTGCACGCGGAACAGTGCATCCACGCCGCCCTGTCCGCGCTCCGCCCGCCCGGAAAACCGCGACAGGGACACGGGAACCACCTCGCCGTCCACCGTGGCCTTGGCCTCCACCCCGGACCCAGCACGCGCCAGACGCAGGGGCGAGAGCGCCTGGCGCGGCACGGTCGCGCGGATTTCCAGGGCCGTGGTGTCGTACAGGGTGATCAGCAGCTCGCCAGGGCGCACCCGGTCGCCGGGCGCCACCGCCACGTCGGCGACACGGCCGCTGAAGGGTGAGCGGACCTCGGCGCGGGCGAGATCCAGCGCCGCGCGGTCCCGCAGGGCCCTGGCGCGCTGCAGTCTGGCGTCCAACTGCTCCAGGCGGGATGCAGCGGTGTCCACCGCGAACTGCCGTTGCGCCACCGTCAGGCGCTGGCGCGTGCGCTGCTGCTCGGCCTGCTCCAGCTGCGACGGCGTGGCATACTGGTCCCGAGAGAGCTCCTGTAAACGGGCCACCTCGCGCTCCAGCAGCTCCTGCAGTTCCTCCTCCCAGGCAAGCTCCTGGCGATCCAATTCGATCTGCTGCTCCTCGACCCCTCGCTGGCTCCGCAGTTCGGCGACATCGGCCTCACGCTCCGAGAGGGTCAGCCGCAGCTCCTGGTCGTCCAGGCGTACCAGCGGGTCCCCCGCAGAGACGGTCTTACCTTCCTGTGCGGGCACCTCGGCAACATCCCCTTCCACCGCCGCTGTCATGTTGGCACTGCGGGGCGACTCGAGAAAGCCCTGGAGGCGTAGCAGGGGCCGATGCGCAGCCACCTCCACAGACACGGTTGCCACGGGCCAGGCGCGCTCCTCGCCAGGTTCCGCCACGACTTCCGGCCCGGTGGTAATCAGCAATGCGGCTATACCCGCCGCCCCACCCAGGATAACGACGGGCAGTAACCAACGGATCAATCGTTTCATCAAACCCACCCTACGCTCGCATCCGCTGAAACTTCACCCAGGTTTGCCCTCCCAGCACATGCTGCTCCAACACACCCCGGGGTCCGGCGGCGCACTCCGCGGCGTCGACAAGACTACCTGAACACGACCGTCTTTGCGCCGTTCAGAAACACCCGCTGCTCCACGAGCCAGCGAACGGCCCTCGCCTGCGAAATTCTCGGGCGAGTCCGCGTGAGTCACCCGCTCGACGTCGTGCTCGATGATCGGCCCTTCATCGAGATCTGCCGTCACGTAATGGGCCGTGGCGCCGATGAGCTTGACCCCTCGTGCATGCGCCTGGTGATAAGGCCGCGCACCCTTGAACCCAGGCAGGAACGAGTGATGGATGTTTATCGCCCGGCCAAACAAACGCCTGGCAAGCTCATTGGAGAGGATCTGCATATACCGCGCAAGCACGACCAGATCCGTCTCCGTGTTCTCGATCAGCCCGAATAGCCGCGCCTCCTGCTCCTCTTTTGTCTCCGGCGTCACGGGCAAGTGATGGAATGGCAGCCCGTGTGCTTCGACCTGGGAGCGCAGCGTGTCATGGTTGGAGACCACACCGACCACCTCCATGGAAATGAATGCGGTTCGCCACAGGTACAACAGATCCACAAGACAATGGTCAAGCTCGGAGACAAGGATCAATACGCGCGCACGCGTCGCTTCGCGCCGGGCATCCCAGGTCATGGCCTGCCTTTGTGCAAAGGGTGAAAAAAGGGCGTCAAATTCATCCGGTGCAGAGAACGTGAAGCGCACGCGCATGAAAAACTCACCGGTGAGCACATCGTTGAACTGGGAACTTTCGAGAATGTTGCCGCCGTGCGTGGCTATCAGGGTTGACACTGCGGCAAAGATGCCGGGTCGATCGGCGCAATTCAATCTGAGGATCAGGACGGGGTCAGTGGGTGCTGTCACGTCAAGTGCTCCTTACTCTCTACGTTAACTGCCATGGACTTCGCTTCCGGTCGCCCACGTTTGTTGCATGTCGAGGCCCTGTGCGGCATGCCATTTGACCAGGAGGTCGGGATGAATCACAGTAAGAGTGCACAAACGATCACACTACAAAAGGGTGTCGATCAACGGAATGATGTCGCACCATCTATTAAACGCATTCCCTTCTGTCGAGGGCGATAGACTACCTCGAGGTGACGACAGAAGCGTGCACCAACCACTGGGGGGTCAGTCGTGGCTGATCAAAATGAGAATCCGGACGACTATAGCCCGGTTGTGGAAACAGACTACGAGGTTGGACAGGACAACGTCCGCCCGCTTGGTCTTGAACTCCACAACCCGGTGTTCTTCATCACAGCCGTTGGCATTGTCCTTGCTGTCGCATTTGCAATGGTTTTCCCGGACCGGGCGAACGAGGCGCTCTCCGGCCTAAGAGGGTATCTCGAGAGCACATTCGACTGGGTTTATATGGGTGCGGCGAATCTCTTCGTCCTCTTTTGCCTCATCCTGCTGGTGACCCCAATGGGCCGTATCCGTCTTGGCGGGAAATCGGCCAAGCCGGAGTTCACGCGGTTGGCGTGGTTCGGCATGCTCTTCGCCGCCGGCATGGGCATCGGGCTGATGTTCTTCGGCGTGCTGGAACCGTTCTTCCACTTCTTTAACCCGCCTCTTGGCGCAGAAGGCGCCGGTGAAGAAGGCATGCGCGGCCTGGCAATGGCTGCCACCATCTTCCACTGGGGCCTGCACCCTTGGGCCATCTATGGCGTCGTGGCAGTCTCGCTCGCCTTCTTCAGCTTTAACTACGGCCTGCCGCTGACCATCCGCTCGGCATTCTTCCCGATCCTGGGCGACCGGGTCTGGGGCTGGTTTGGCCATGTGATCGATATCCTGGCCGTGTTCGCCACCATGTTCGGTCTGGCAACGTCGCTCGGCCTTGGCGCGGAACAGGCGGCGGCCGGCATGGCCCATGTCTGGGGGGTTCCGGAGGGCGACCTCACCGTGGTGACACTCATTTTACTCATCACCGCCGTTGCCTTGGTCTCCATTCTCCTGGGCATCCACGGCGGTGTGCGGCGCCTCAGTGCCCTGAACATGATCCTGTTCGCATTGCTCGGCGTGTTCGTGCTGGTGGCAGGCTCCACCGTTAGCATTCTGGCGAACAGTGCCGCGAGTATCTGGCATTACCTGGCCCACGTCGTGCCGCTGAGTAACCCCATTGGTCGGGAGGACGAAGGCTTCCTGCACGGCTGGACGGTGTTCTACTGGGCGTGGTGGATCTCCTGGGCACCGTTTGTGGGCATGTTCATCGCCCGAGTCTCCTATGGCCGTACGGTGCGCGAGTTCATCACCTGTGTTCTGATCGTGCCGGTGGTTGCCACTGTGCTGTGGATGAACATCATGGGCGGCTACGCCATCGAGCAATACCTGGTGGACGACTTCCAAGGGGTGTACCAGTATGTGGTCGAGACCTATGACGACACCATGGTCCTGTTCGGCATGCTGGAAGGCCTGCCACTGGCGTTCCTGACGTCGTCGCTGGCCATCTTCCTGGTGATGATCTTCTTCGTTACCTCATCAGATTCCGGCTCGTTGGTCATCGACACCATCAGTGCTGGCGGCAAGACCGACGCACCGGTCGTGCAGCGCTCCTTCTGGGCGATCTTCGAGGGTCTGGTGGCAATTGCCCTGCTGCTAAGCGGCGGTATCGCGGCCTTGCAGGCGGGGGCCATTGCGTTGGGCTTCCCGTTCGCCCTGGTCTTGCTCGTGATGGCCGGATGCACCCTTTACGCCATGGCCAAGGAGGCACCCGCCTACCGCCCTGGCGCCGCGTGACGGCCCGCTCGGCGTGGTAACGCGAAAGCCCCGCACGCGCGGGGCTTTTTTTATGTTAATTTCACAGCGTGACGGAAGCGCTGAACCACGCTCAAAACACGCGTGACCCGCCGAGGGGTAAATTTGCGGCGTTTCCCAAGGACCTTCCGAGAACGGAACCAACGGAATGAACGACGTCTTACCCAGGAGCTCCGATCACCAACGCATCGCTGAAGCCCCCCTTTGGCGGGCGCTCGAACCCGAGACGATCGATGCGATGCTCTCGGCGGGCGAGGAGATACGCCTGCAGGCGGGGCGCTATCTGTTTCGTGCCGGCGACGCCTATCGCAAATGCATTTTTATCCACCTGGACGGGCATCTGGAGCAGACGTCAGCCAATGGTGCCACACGCACTGCGGAGTCCGGGGATCTCATCGGCCTGGCCAGTTATCTCGACAGCGACCATTACCGCTCCACCGCCCAGGCGGTGACCGACTGCCGCCTGTTGGCGCTGCCCGGGGCAACGGTGCACCGGCTCGAGCAGGAATCGACCGCCTTCTTCGAGGCGATCAACCGGGCCCTCGCCTCACGCATGCGCAAGGCCCGCCAGGTCAGGGAGACCGTTCGTGGCACCCTCGCCCGCCCCGTCAAGCAGTTCATGGGCAGCGGGCTACCCACCTGCCGCGCCGGCGATACGGTAGCGGACGCAGCGCGCATGCTGGCAGCGCGCAACATCAGCAGCCTCGGCCTGGTGGACGATCAGGGGCGGTTGACCGGCCTGGTCACACCCACCAGTCTGCTGAGCGTGCTTGCCACCGGTGGCGCCAAGCCATCGGATCTCGTTTATTCACTGCCATCGGAACCGGCCTACACCGTGACGCCAGAGACGCCACTTTGGCAGGTGGAGGAATTGCAGCGCCGCCACGGGGTGCACGAAGTGGTCGTGGTTGACCATGCCAACAGTCCCGTTGGTTTGATCTCGAAAACAGGGCTGATTGAGGCCTTGTCCAGGCCGCCCTACACCCTTGAGAGTGAAATCAAGGCGGCACCGGACATCGACACGCTGGTTCAGCTGCGGCGCAAGATTCCCGTCGCCGCCGGCGCTGTGCATGAGGCCCACCGAAGCGCTGCGACTGCGGTGCGGGCGCTCACGGAAATGCATTTGGCCCTGCAGCATCGGCTGATCGAGCTGATTGTCGATACCATGTATCGTGAAGGCTTGGGCCGGCCCCCGGCACGGTTTGCGGTGATCGTCATGGGCTCCGGCGGGCGCGGCGAGATGCTGCTGCGCCCGGACCAGGACAATGGCCTCATCATCGACGACTGGGTGGATGCCAAGGGCTTGGCTTGGTTCCAGGACTTCTCCGAGCGCTTGAACCCGGCCTTGGACCAGATCGGCTACCGGATCTGCCCGGGTGATGTCATGGCTCGCAATGCGGAGTACCGGCGCACCCTCACGTCTTGGAAAGGCAAGCTCGACCGGCTAATCAGCGAACCCGGCAGAAATGAAGCGCGGCGTGCCAACATCATCCTCGATTTTGCGACGCTCTATGGTGACGATAACCTCACCTCACAGCTGCGAACCCATCTAAACCAACAGCTGGCCGACGATCGCGGGAAGATGCTGTTCCGGATGATGGTCAGCGACGATGCCAAGATCGCCCAGCCACTGGGCTTCTTCAACCGGCTGGTGACAACGACCCATCGCGGCAGCCAAGTGATCGACATCAAACGCACCGGGCTTCGCATTCTGGTCGATGGCATGCGGGTATTCGCACTGAAGGAAGGCATCAGCCGCTGCAAGACGATCGAGCGCCTGGCTTCCCTCCGGCGGCTTGGGGTGTTTGATTCCGAGTTCAGCGAAAGCATGCGCATCGCCTTCGAGGGGCTGCAGGACCTGTTGTTGGTGCACCAGCTTGACCAGGTCGAACGGGGCGAGACACCGGATCCGCTAGTGCGCATGGACCGGCTGTCCAGCGATGACCGCGAGCACCTGCGCATTTTCCTGCGCGCCACACGCCGCATGCGCGAGCGTCTGCAATACACTTTTGGCATGGTCATGCACTGAGGTGGTATGTCATTTCGCCGCCTCGCCCTGGAGCTGCGGGAACTCTCCGAGTTGGTGGGCGCAAACGTACGCCGGCGCCTGCAACCGTTCCACTCGCAGCGCCGCAGCGCCAACTTCCGCCGTTGCCAGGGCTTTGATGCCACGCGCCTGCTCGCGACGCGGCTGAACCAAGCCCGGGTAGTCATTCTGGACACCGAGACCACCGGCTTGGAGCCGTTCGCCGGGGACGCGCTGGTGGAGATCGCCATGCTGGAATACCGTGGGCTGGAGCCGACGGGTCGGGAGTTGTGTTCAATGATTCACCCAGGACGGCCGATCCCGGCGCGCGCCACGGCGATTCACGGCCTCACCGACGCCGATGTCGCCGACGCACCCTCCCCGGAGCGTATTCTCGACAACGTGGTGGAGTTTCTGGATGGCGGTCTGATCGTTGGCCACCACGTGGGCTTCGACTTGCGGTTTCTCAACCGAGCCACCCTGCGTCACTTACACTGCCGCCTGCCGTTCCCGGCGCTCAATACCATGGTCCTGTTCCAGGCCTGGAGCGGGCGGCGCGGCTATTTCTCCCTGGATCAGGTGGCGAGGGCGTGCGGCATCGACGTACGCGACCGGCACAACGCCCGCGGGGATGCAGTGGTCTGTGGCGAGATCTTTCAGCACCTTGGTGCACAGCTGACCGCTGCGAACGCAACAGTGGCGGACCTGCTTGCAGTGACAGCGCCGGATCCCGAGTATGGGCCGCATTACAGTCGCTCCCCGCGGCAGACCGACTCCGGGGAACGGGACCTCCATTGACGGGCTCACAACACCAGGAGAACAGGATTTGCGCCGAACGTTGCTCGTGGCCGAAGGCACCCTGCACCGCCCAGCGGTGAACATTCTTACCACCGCCATTGGGTTCAGCATCACGCTGCTTGTCGGCTTTGGCATTCTGCACCTCGGCCTTCCCGGTTGGCTTACCCTGGCTCTGATCGCGGCACTGATCATGACCGTGGCGGTCATCAAGGCGCGTTACGGCGGCCCACGGGGGGTTCGTTTGGAAAAACCCGCCGTTGGCGGCACCCTGAGAGTGACTGGTCGCTTCGAAAATGGCGAGATTCCCACCGGCGCGCCCGCAGACCTGGTGCGTATTTCAAGAACAGCCGGCGCCTTGGTGTTCCACGTGGCGGCACGGGATGGCGAGGCGGCCTATCAGCTGACACCCCCGGCCTTTTCGGCAACCGCCCTGGACACCCTGCATGGGCTCATCACGCAAATGCCGACACTCTCCGAGGCGGACCTCCACCAGCACTACAAGGGCGGCAGGGACGGCATCAAGGCTTACGACGCCAAGCAGCTGCTGCTGCTGCGGTTCACCGAGAAACCGGGTTTCATGCCCATCACCTGGGCCGTCTCCGGGATGACGCTCGTGTTTTGGCTGATACTCCTCGCCCTGCTGCTGGACGCCTGAGGCACGTGCTCCATCCGCGGCCGCCTCGCGACACCTATGTTATGCTCGCTTGATACAGATCAACAGACGGTTGGTCCCCACGGGTTATTCTCGCAACAATCCGAAGAAGGAGAAACGCCATGATCAAGCGGATTCTCGTTGCCGTCGACGGCTCTCGTCATGCCGATAAGGCGGTCGCCATGGCGGCGGACATCGCCAGCCGACTCAACGCCGACCTGGCTATTACCCATGCCTTGCCGCAAGGGAAACTCCCTCCGGAACTGGAGAAGCTCTCCTCAAAACCCGTTCCGAAAATGCCGCCCATGAGCTTGGGCGGTGCTTCGGTCGACTACCAGGTGCCCGCAGCGGTGCTCAAGGACATCGCCGAAAACCTCCTGGAAAAGGCCAAGCGCAAGGCCACGGATGCCGGCGTCAACAACGCCGCGACCTCCTACCACGGCGGGGAGGCTGCGCAGGTTATCCTGGATGCGGCAAAGGCCCATCGGGCCGATCTCATCGTCATGGGTTCCAGAGGACTGGGTGAGCTGAAGGGCCTGATGATGGGCAGTGTCTCGCACAAAGTGCAACAATTGTTCGAGGGCAGCGTACTCACGGTGAAATAGGCACGAGGGAGCACCGCTCCATGCCTTTCTCGCCTCCTGCGAACGGCTAGAGCGTGTTACGGCGGCGGCGAGGCTGAGCGGGGGGCGCGAGCGACCAGCCCCACTCCTGAAGGAGCATCAACGGCCCACCCGTGTAGGCCGGGAAACCAGCGCCGAAAAGGGCGCCCACATCCACCAGGTCGCCATCGGCAACCACGCCTTCATCTCTGCACCGGACAGCCTCTTCCACGAGCGGGTTCACCAACTCGCGCGCCAGCTCTTCGAACTGGTGCTCCCCCGGCGGTACACTGGCGGTGACACGGCGGCCACGCTTCCAGTCATGAAAGCCTTTGCCGGTGCGCAGGCCGAAGTGGCCGGCGTCAACGAGGCTGCGCAAATTCTCGGGCACCGGCTTTCCGAGCCGCTGAGCCAGCGCCAGGCACACATCCAGGCCCATGGCGTCGGCGAGCTCCAGCGGTCCGATTGGCATGCCGAAGTCCATGGCCGCGGCGTCGATCAGTTCGCGTCGAGGCCGCTCATAGATCTCCGCACCCTTGAGCATATAGGGGAGCTGCAATCGATTCACAAGGAGCCCGGGGCCGCTGCGAACGCGCAGGGGGACCTTATCCATGGCCGCACTCAGCGCCTGACCAAAGGCGATGGCCTCGTCTGAGCTGTCACGGCCTTGTACAACTTCCACCAGAGAGATGCGCTCCACCGGATGCAAGCAGTGCAAGCCGATGAAACGCCCGGGAACGCTCCGTCCCTGGCAAAAATCCTCCACCAGCAGCGTTGAGGAGGTGCTGGCGATGACGACCTCGTCGCCCACTTGCGGCTCAATGGATTCGTACAGGCGCGACTTGGCCTCCAGGTCTTCATTAATGGCTTCGATGATAAAATCCGCGTCTGCGAGCCCGGCGGGCTCCGGGGCATGAGTGATTCGCGCGCGGGCATCGGCGACCAATTGTGCAGCCCCAAGCCGTTGCTCAAACAGGCGCTCGGCACGCTTTCCGGCGGCAGCCAAAGCTTCTTCGCGGTGGTCGACTAACGTCACCTGCCGGCCGTGGATGGCCATCAGAGCCGCGAGACCGCTACCGATCGCACCGGCCCCAATGATATGCACCCGTTCGGGGGTGTTGACGTCCAGGGCGCGGGCATCACGCTTGAGGCGGTCCTGTAGCAGAAAGGCGCGAACCAGGTTCAAGGCACTGGGTTGTTGGATATGCTCCAGCAGGGAGGACCGCTCTGCCTCGAGGCGCTCCCGCATCCTCAGGCCTGCAGCCTGCCGCCACAACCGGAGCATGGCGTAGGTGGCCGGGAAATTCTCGGGGCGCCCTTCACGTTGCAACTGACTGTCGAAATACTCGTACACCAGCCACCTGATCGGCCCCAAGCGAGCCAAGCGCGACCACCATGGCGGTCGGTGACGACCGGGATCGCGCCCGATCAGGTCCCGCGCCTTGGATGCCAGCTCTTCCCTGGGGACCACGGCATCGATCAGGCCATACCGTACCGCCTTGGACGGGTCAATGGACCGCCCCGATGTGAGTAGCTTGAGCGCGCGCCAAGATCCCACGGTCGAGGGCAGACGCGCTGTCGCCCCATAACAGGGGTGCAGCCCAAGGTGTACATCAGGGAACCCTAGGCTGGTCCCCGGGCTCTCATCCGCAACGCGATAACGGCATGCCAGGGCGAGCTCCAGACCGCTACCCAGGCAATGGCCGTGGATCAGCGCCACAGACGGAACGGGGAGTGACGCGATCTGGGCGGTCACCTCCTGCCCCAGGTGGATGAGCTTCTCGACATGGTTCACATCATGCAGTCGTCCGAGCTCCTCGGGGCTCGCGCCCGCGACAAAACCTGCTGGTTTCGCCGAGCGGATGACGAGACCACGCAGTCCGACACGACCCGTGATTTTACGCAATAGCGTAGAGAGCTCCCGGAGCACACCGTACGGGACGGTGTTGGTCACCGCCCCGGCCACATCCAGCTCCAGCCACGCGATCCCCTCCGCATCGTATTCAAGCCGGCAATTTGTTTTCTCGATGGTGTCCAGACCTGTCCCTCCCGTGAACGATACGCGGAATGCAGCAAGCGTGCCCGGCTCAGGTTGCGGTCAACGTCGCCGTGGATGGCGTCGATGACCGCCATGTTGCACCATGTTGCAGGCCGACATGGTCTTGGCGATCGTACCCGCGGCGGCGTCGACGTTGAACATACGCCACGCGACTTCCTGACCGGCACCGATCTCGACAATAAAGCCGTCCTTGAAACTTGTCGAGCTTGAGGGTCAGGGCTTTGTGATCAAGTGAAGGTGGGAAAAACCCGCGGCTCAAGGCCACGGGTTCCTTCGACTGACGCCGCTTAGCGGAAGGTCAGGTTACTGTGGCGGCGCGCGGTTCGCCCTTGTTGATGACCATAATACCAAGGCACAAAACCACGAATAGAATCCACAGCGCATACCAGAAGTTCAGTCCGCCAACGATGATTCCCATCCCCAGCAATCCGGCTGCGAGAACGTTTATTGACTTTGGCGAAGCCTATTACTTCTTTTTCGGTATGTACAGATCAGGGACGGACGGCGGTCAAGTCATGCCGTTTTGGATGCGCCAACTTGCGCCGGCTGACTGACCTCATCGACCAGTGCCATGATGGAGCGGTACGGGATCCCGCTGTGGGCGGTCAATCCAAGCTCGCAGGTCCTGGAGTTGGAATAGCCCGCGGCGCAGCCACTAACCTGCTCCGCCAGGCCCGCCACGGCGGAGGCGTTGAGCTCCGGCGTGCTGAACCCCTTGTCACCGGCGAAGCCGCAGCAGTTGATACCACTGGGCACCACCACGTTGCTGGCACAGGCGTTCACGACGGCGAGAAACTGCTGCGACAGCCCCATGCGCGTGCTCGAGCACGTGATGTGCACCGCAATGGGCTCGCGCTTGGGCGTGATGGAGAGCCGCGGCAAGGCGTGATCGTGCAAAAACCGCACGGGCTCATAGAGATCGAGCACGTCGCTAAGGGCGTGCTGCATGCGCAGGGTGCAGGGGCTGGTGTCACACACCACCGGGTAGCGTCCCTGCTGCGTGGCAGCCAGCAAGGCCCGATCGAGCTCGGCGGCCTTGCGCTCCGCCTCCTCGAACTGCCCCTTGGATTCGAACGCCATGCCGCAGCATTGGCTGTTGATCCCCTCGGGGAGCACCACCCGGTAGCCCGCCTTCTCCAGCACCGCCAGGGTGAGCTCCATGGTCGAGCGCTGATCGGGCTCCTGGCGCGAGGCGCCGAACATGCGTGTCGCGCACGCAGGCAGGTAGACGAGCGTTGGCGCCTCATCGCCGCCACCGGGGGCAGAGCGCTGCTTGAGAACGCCCATGGCGGGCGCACCGGGTGTTGAGGACAGCCACAGCGGCAGGCGCCCACCGGTGATCCGCCGCGAGATCCCTGTAATGCGCCCCATGGCGCCGGTGCCAATCACCCGGTGCACCAGGTCGGTGGTGCGCAGCAGCCCCCGCGCCGTGGCCGTCATGCCCGCGAAGTGCCGACCGGCGAACCGCGACACCCCGGCCATGCGCGTGTTGCGCGCGTGGCGCAGCTTGCGCACCAGATCGCCGGTATTGATGCCCACAGGACAGGGCAGCGCACACAGCCCGGTCGCCGCACAGGTCTCCAGGCCGTCGTAGGCATAACTGTCCCACAGCGCACGCAGGCGCTGCGGATCGTCACCGCTGCGCTCCAGGCGCGCGATCTCGCGGCGAATCACAATGCGCTGGCGCGGCGTCAGGGTCAGATCCCGCGAGGGGCAGATCGGCTCGCAGAACCCACACTCGATGCACTTGTCCACCAGCGCATCGGCCGCCGGCAGCGGCTTTAAGTTCTCCAGATGGATGGTGGGGTTGCGGCTGAGCACCACCTCGGGGTTGAGCAGCCCCTGCGGGTCGAACAACGCCTTGATCGCCCACATCAGCGCATAGGCCTCGGCCCCCCACTCGAGCTCCACATACGGCGCCATATTACGCCCCGTGCCGTGCTCCCCCTTGAGCGAGCCGTCGTACTTCACACCCACGAGGTGCGCGAGCTCATCCATCATCCCCTGGTAGCGCTCCACCTCGCCGGGGGCATCGAATCCCTGCGGGAAGACGAAGTGCAGGTTACCCTCCAGGGCGTGACCGAAGAGGATGGCGTTGTCGTAGCCGTGGCGATCGAGCATGGCGATCAGCTCCTTCACCCCCGCCTCCAGGCGCTCCATGGGAAAGGCGACGTCCTCGATCACCACCGTCGTCCCGGTCTCACGCACCGCACCCACCGCCGGAAACATCCCCTTGCGAATGGTCCAGTACAGCCCATAGGTCGCCGCGTCCCGGGCGAACTCCACAGGCTGGACCCGCTCAATGCCCGACAGAGCGGCGGTCGCCGCCTCAATGCGCGCCCCAAGCGTCGCCTCGTCATCGGCACGAACATCAATGAGCAGCGCCGCCGCCTCCTGCGGGATGGACTTGAGCGTATCGCCCATCCCCGGCGTGTCCTCCACCGAGCGCAGCGCCGCCCGATCCATGAGCTCAACGGCGGCCACCGGGGTGTCCCGCAGCGCTTTCAACGCCGCCGTCGCCCGGCACGCCGCCCCCATGTCGGGAAACAACACCAGCGCCGCCGCCTTATGCGCCTCATCGGGCACCGTGTCGTAGGTGATCGAGCTCAAAAACCCCAGCGTCCCCTCGGAGCCAATCATCAGGTGCTTGAGGATCTCAATGCCGTCCTCGAAATCCACCAGACTGTTGAGCGCATAGCCGATGGTGTTCTTGAGCCGGTACTTGTGGCGAATCTTCGCCGCAAGCTCCGCGTTCGCGCGCGTCTCCCGGCCCAAACGCTCCAGCCCCTCGAGCAGCTCTGCCTTGTCCCGGCGAAACGCCTCCACACTGCGCCCATCCGAGGTCTCCAACACCGTGCCGTCTGCGAGCACCACGCGGATGTCACGCACCGTGCGGTAACTATTCTGCGCGGTGCCACAGCACATCCCCGAGGCATTGTTCGCGGCAATCCCCCCCACCATGCACGCACCAATGGACGCCGGATCCGGACCGATTTTGCGACCATAGGGCGCCAGAACCTGATTGGCACGCGCACCCACCACGCCCGGATCGAGCCGAATCGCCGCCCCATCCTCGATCACCTGGTGACCCCGCCAGCTCCGGCCCAGCTTGATCAGCACAGAATCCGTGACCGCCTGCCCCGATAACGACGTCCCGGCCGCCCGGAAGGTCACCGGAAGACCCCGGCGCGCGCATTCGGCAAGCGTCAGCCGCACCTCGCGCTCGGTCTCCACATGCACAACCAGCTTGGGAATCATCCGATAAAAACTGGCATCGGTCCCGTAGGCAAGCGTGCGCAGCGGATCCCGACTCAAACGAGCACTCGGGATCTCTTGCCGCAGGGCTTCCACAAGCTCGTCAACGCTACTTTGCATGACTCCTCCTCTGGGCATTCGTCTGTAGCCGCACAAACGACTCTACCGCCTACAACGGGGACGCAAACGCTGCAGGCTAACTCAAAATCACTCGTTGCGAAATTCGCACAGGCAGTGGAAGACGCGCGGACCATGCGTTGCCTGCACGCTGACGCCTGTTCGTCTCACATCATGACCCGGCCAATCAACAATCCAGGGGCGGCTTAACACAGCCGCCCTTGGTCCTGTGCCGTTACCGCCGCGTTGCCGCGAATTGCTCGCTGATCTCCGATGACGGCTCGTTGCTCATCAGGCTGACCACCACGATGGCAATCCAGGCGAAAATGAACCCCGGCAGGATTTCGTAGACGTCGAACAGCCCACCGGAGAGTTGATTCCAGACAATCACCGTCACGGCACCCACGACCATCCCGGCCAGCGCGCCGTTGCGCGTCATCCGTGACCAGTACAGGGAGAGGATAATCAGCGGCCCAAAGGCAGCGCCAAAACCACCCCAGGCGTAGGCCACAAGATCGAGCACACCGGCTTCGGGGTTTAGGGCGAGAAACAGCGCCACGACCGACACCACCACGACCGCTGCCCGGCCGACCCAGACCAATTCCTGGTCCGACGCCTCAGGTCGCAGCATGCCCTTGTAGAAGTCGTTGGTCAGCGCGCTGGCGGAGACCAACAGCTGGGAATCGATGGTGCTCATGATGGCTGCCAGGATTGCGGCCATCAGCACGCCGGCCACCCAGGGGTTGAACAGGGCCCGGATCAGTTCGATAAGAATGGTTTCGCTTTCCGCGACAGGGGCGTCGGCGAAATACGCGATGCCGAGATAGCCCGTGGCCACCGCACCGATCAAAGCCAGAATCATCCAGGTCATGCCGATCAGCGTCGCCCTCGGGACGTCGTTCTCGGAGCGCATCGCCATGAAACGGGCGAGTATGTGCGGTTGAC
The DNA here is from genome assembly GCF_007120195.1 of Aquisalimonas sp. Taxonomy (GTDB): domain Bacteria; phylum Pseudomonadota; class Gammaproteobacteria; order Nitrococcales; family Aquisalimonadaceae; genus Aquisalimonas. The sequence goes on along the minus strand of NZ_SKOG01000159.1, from coordinate 2,884 downwards.
CGAAATACCCCAGGCCCCAGGCCAACAGCGATATCATGCCAAGGAAGCTCATGCCTGCCAGTACCGCCGTGTGGCTCGGATCAACGGCGCTAATCTGCGCCTGGGCACTCCCCCAGCCGCCCACCAAGACCACGACGAACATGGGCACGATCAATAGCGTGAGGAACATGAGTATGCCCTGGACGAAGTCAGTCCAGCTAACCGCCAGGAAGCCGCCGAGGAACGTGTAAGAGACGATGACCACAGCACCGACGATGAGCGCGGTGGTGTAATCCATGCCGAAGGTACTCTGGAACAGCAGGCCGCCGCCCACGAGACCCGCCGAGATGTACAGGGTGAAGAAGATCAGGATAACCGTCGCCGAGATGATCCGTAGCACGTGGGTACCGTCACCAAACCGGTTTTCCAGAAAATCCGGGATCGTCAAGGAGTCTTTCGCCATGGCGGTGGCCCGGCGCAACGGCTTGGCAACGAACACCCAGTTGAGAAACGCGCCGACGACCAGCCCGACGCCAATCCAGAGTTCACTTAACCCGGCCACATAAATTGCGCCCGGCAAGCCCAACAACAACCAGCCACTCATGTCGGAGGCACCGGCGCTGAGTGCCGCGACACCGGGCCCCAGGCTGCGCCCGCCAAGGACATAGTCGGAGAGGTTGCTCGTCATTTTGTAGGCGGCGTAGCCGAGCGCCAGCATCGCAACCAGGTAAGCAGCAAACGTAACTAGGGTGGGGATAGGCATTTCCATAGACACCTTCCACATTATTTAAGATTTCTTGTTGACGGCGACCCGTCGACGGGCGCGGATAAGGCGGCAATGCAACGCCTATGATGCACAATACCCTGCGGCATCAGCCGCAAGCAAGAAAGCGCCGAAACGTTCCTGAACAGCCGTGCTGCGGAATGACTTCAGCGCCTTATCGCTAGTAAATTCCGGCTGACCCGGCCAACGGCACACCATCCCGGTTCAATGGGGATGCCGTATCCAACACCGAAGAGTGCGTCTATTCACATTGCGACTAGACACTTGTGGTACAACGGCGCTTCTATGCACTCATTGACCGGGTCAAGAGCCAAGCACCTCGCGCCTGACCCGGGTGCGTCACTCAAGCCGCAGATGGTTCGCGTGATAGCGCATATGCTCTTCGATAAACGTGGCAATAAAGAAGTAGGAATGATCGTATCCGGGCTGGTAACGCAGAATCAGCGGCACGCCCGCCGACTTGCACGCCTTCTCCAGCGCCTCCGGGCGCAGCTGGCCGTCGTGGTAGAAGTTGTCGGCGTCACCCTGGTCCACCAGAATTTCGAACTGGCACCCACGAGCACGGATGAGTTCAGTGGCATCCCACTCTTTCCACGCCTTCCGGTCGTCGCCAAGATACCCACTGAAGGCCCATTCGCCCCAGGGACAGTTCACGGGGTTCGTCATCGGCGCGAAGGCCGAGACGGACTGGTAGAGCCCCCCATTTTTCAAGGCACAGATGAGCGCGCCGTGACCGCCCATGGAATGGCCGCTAATGGATTGCCGGCCATTGAGCGGGAAGGTCTCTTGCAACAGCACGGGCAGCTCCCAGGTCACGTAGTCGTACATCTGGTAGTGCTCACTCCAGGGGGAGCGTGTCGCGTTCACGTAAAACCCTGCGCCGGAGCCGAAGTCGTAGCTGTCGTGCTCGCCTGGCAGGTCGGTTCCGCGAGGGCTCGTGTCCGGGCAGACGATCGCCATGCCCAGCTCCGCAGCGACGCGATGGGCACCGGCCTTCTGCATGAAATTCTCATCCGTGCAGGTGAGCCCGGAGAGCCACCATAGCAACGGCACCGTGACGTCCTGCGCCTGGGGCGGCAAGTAGATGGCGAAGGTCATCTCACAGTTCAGCACCCGGGATTGATGCGCGTAACGCTTGAGCCAACCGCCAAAGCTCTTGGTGATCGATACCAGTTCAAGTTCATCCGACATCGGGTTACTCCTTAGCGTTGCCGTAGGGCCTATTAACACGTCTCATACGTCTGCGGTCGCTGCGTGGCCGTTCACACGGTGGCCAGGCAAAGCGCGGGCGACCCGCCTGCGCCATTCCAATTCCATTCTGAACCTTCTGGCGGGTTTCCTCGTCCCGCGGCGGTGGCATGGAAATAATAGACGCGTTGCCGATGCTCTCATATCAGTGTAGGAGGCAAATGCGCAACAGCGGAGAGACAAACCACAGCAATACGCGTGTCGTCGCCAGCGGACCCTTCGCAAATATGGGCGGTGCCGAAAGACCGGTGCGCCTCCGAGGTGGCGGCATGACCCCGACCGAGATTAAACGATCCGCCGCAAGCGCGCCTTGCGGTCTCAGCCGCCAACAAAAACCGCCAGGTCCCTCTAGAGAGGCCTGGCGGTCGTTGGCGAAACCTGCCCTGATCGTGCCGAAGCTCGGGTCAGGGGCGCAGTCCCTTTACTTGGCGTTGCTGGCGGCCTCGGAGACAGCCTGCACGTTCTGCTGGCTCAGCTTCTTCGCTTCTTCAGCGAACTTGCGGTTGAGCTCGATCACGTTCTGCGCGTCGCCCTTCATGCGCTCGCCGAGTTCCTTGGCCACTTCCTGCTGGCCCTGGACGTAGCCCTGCACGTCCTGGGGCGCCTTTATCTCAAGGGCCTTGCGGACCTGCTGGATGCCGAGATCGGTGTAGGCCTGGCTGGCCGCGACCTGGCTGTTCACCAGCGCCTCCACGTGGTTGATGGACAGCTCGGCAAAGGCGCGAGCGGGGCCGCCAAAGAACTTCTCGAACTGCTCGTTGACCTGATTGATCGTTGGGTTGCTCATGGCTAAAACCTCATTTGGTTGCGGATTCTGACAAGGTCTGGAGCCCTTCTCCAACCTTGTTGCGGTGCACTATAGCAGCGGGAATG
>NZ_SKOG01000099.1 GCF_007120195.1 Aquisalimonas sp. | reverse complement strand
GGTCACGGACCGTCCGCGGCCAGGACGGCCGCGGCCGAGCGCCCAGGGATGGGTTCACAGCGTGTCCGGGACCGAAGACCCCGCCCCGGCGCCCCGGATCCCTGTGTCAGGCGCATCTACAGATGCCGACGTCAAACTACCGGCGCTGCCAAGGCGCACGGCGTACGGCGGAACCGGCTGTCAATGGCGCCCGGGTCGTCCCGCGTGCTCCCGCCACCGACGCCCTGCGAACGCCAGCAACACGAGCACCGAGGCTCCGACCACTGGCCAATCGAGCCAGTGCAGATAAGGCGTGCTGCCGGAGCGGGGCTGGAACGTCGCTTCCAGGGCGGCGGGCTGGAACTGCGGGGCACGAGCGGTAATGCGGCCGCGCTCGTCCACGGCCACCGAAATGCCTGTGTTGGTACTGCGCAGCAGGGGGCGCTGGAACTCGATGGCGCGCATCCGCGCCTTCTGCAGGTGCTGGTGCGGGCCGATGGTGGTGCCAAACCAGGCATCGTTACTCACGTTGACGAGGTACGTCGCCTCCGGCAACGACGCCGCCACGACCCGCGCAAAGGTAATTTCGTAGCAGATGGTGATTGCAGCGCTGTGCCCGGCGGCTTGCAAGGGCTCGGGCGAACGCCCCGGGGAGAAGTCGCCCAGCGGGGCGCCGAAGACGTCCAGCAGCGGGCCGAGATGCTCCCGCAGCGGCACGTACTCGCCGAAGGGCACCAGGTGGCGCTTATGATAGAAGTCAATGGTACCCCCGAGCGCCATGACGCTGTTGTAGACAGCCCCGGAGTCCTGGTCGAGCGTCGGCAGCCCCAGCAAGACGTCCGTCTCGTGGTCGATCGCCTCCTCGGCGAGCGGCGCCAGATACTCACGGCTTGCCTGGTGCAGGTACATGGGTACGGCAGTCTCGGGCCAGATGACCACGTCCTTGTCCCAGTGCTCGGCCGTGAGGTTGTGGTAGCGACTCATGGTCAGGTCGCGGTAGTCCGGGTCCCACTTCTTGTCCTGGGGAATATTTCCCTGCACCAGCGCCGCCCCGAGCGGCTCGCCGGCGGGTTGGGTCCATTCCACCTGCCGCAGGCCGAGCCCTGTGGCGAACACCACCACGAACACCACTGCCACCGGCATCGCACGCAGCTGCGTGGGCTGCCGGGCCACCCAGGCCAGAGCCCCCGCACCGGCTGCCACCAACAGGCTAATCCCCAAACTCCCGATGACCGGCGCGAACCCGTTCAGCCAGGTATCCGTCTGGCTATAGCCCACCTGCAGCCAGGTCGTCCCGGTCAGCAGCCAGCTACGAACCCACTCCACCAGCACCCAGGCGAACGGCATGACAACCATGAGCGCCAATGCCTCATGTCCGGGCCGCAGCCGTTGCCAGACCCAAACCGTGAACAAAGAAATCAGGCCGAACAGCAGCGCCAGCACCGCACAGAAGGCAATCGCCGCCCACAGCCCGCCGCCATAAAACATGACGCTGTGGTAAATCCAGAACCCGCCAGCGGAGAACCAGCCGACACCCCAGGCGTAGGCGACCCACCACCATCGGTGCTGCGCAGTGGCAAGGAGATAGAAGAGCACTGCCAGCGACACGAACGCCATCGGCCACCAGCCGACGGGTTCGTAAGCCAGGGGTGAGAGCGCGCCGGCGACGAGCGCAACAAGAACCTGCGGCCAGCCGTGGCGGGCGCTTCGCGGTGTAGCGGGATCGGCCATGAGCGCGTGATTCCTATTCCGCCGCGGGCGCAGCTCAGCTACTGGCGGTCTGGCGGGGGTTCTGGCCGGCGGCGGACGTCGGTTCGGGCTGAACCATCAGCAGGTGAATCCTGCGATTGTCGGCGCGGACCACCTCGAAACGATGCCCCTCCAGGCTGACGGTCTCGCCGCGCCCGGGCACATGGCCAAACGCGTGGGCGACGTAACCACCAATGGTGTCGAACTCCTCGGCGCGCAGATGGGTGCCGAAGTGCTCATTGAAGTCCTCCACGGGTGTCAGCGCCTTGACCACACTGCTGCCCTCACGGTGACTGAGGATGTAGGTGTCGTCGCTGACGTCGTGTTCGTCGTCGATCTCGCCGACGATCTGCTCCAGTACGTCCTCGATGGTCACCATACCGCCGACACCACCGTATTCGTCCACAACCACGGCCAAGTGGTTCCGACTGGAGCGAAACTCCTTCAGCATCACATCGAGACGCTTGCTCTCCGGCACGAACAGCGCCGGCCGCATCACCTCGCGCATATCGAAGCGGTTGCGAGTCTCCGCAGAGGAGAACTGCAGGAGGTCCTTGGCAATCAGAATACCGATGACGTCATCGCGATTCTCGCCGATCACCGGAAAACGGGAGTGCCCCGATTCGATCACCGGCGCCAGCAGCTCCTGCGGTTGGGCATCACGCCGGACCACCACCATCTGCGACCGAGGGATCATGATGCTGCGCACCTGCATCTCGGAGACGTGCAGCACCCCCTCGATCATGGCCAGCTGGTCGGCATCCAACAGCCCGCGCCGCTGCGCATCCCGCAGGAGATCCACGAGGCTGCCCCGATCACGCGGCTCACCGGAAATCGCCTGACCGATGCGTTCGAGCCAGGTTCTGTGCTCGTTGCTGCTGCTTCGGTCTTCGTTACCCATCGGCGCCGACGCCATACCCAGAGGGCTCGGACGGCGAACGCGCCATTAGCACGCCCGGCAGTTCATCGCTCGCCCCTCGACAGTGGCCTGCAACCATTAAATGGCCCCATCCCGATACGGGTCAGGAACACCCAGCCCAGCCAGGATATCCTGCTCCAGCGCTTCCATAACAGCGGCCTCCGCCTCCTTCATATGATCGTAGCCCAACAAATGCAACGTGCCGTGAATGACCAGATGCGCCCAGTGATCCCGAAGCGGTTTGCCCTGCTCCTGGGCCTCGCGCTCCACCACCTCGGCACAGATCACCAGATCCCCGAGCGCCGGGGTGTCACCAAAAACCGGCGGCGCCTCGAACGCAAACGAGAGGACATTGGTGGGATAATCACGCCCGCAATAGTCGCGGTTGAGGGCGCGGGCCTCCTCCGCGCCAGTCACGCGGACCACCAGTTCGGCCTCGTCCCGGCGCCCGGCAAGGGCTGCCTCCACCCAGCCACGCACGGCGGACTCCTCTGGCACATCGTGGCCTTCCACGGCCACCTGAACCTCCACGTGGATCATGCCCCTGTGTTGCGCTCTCGCGCTTCGCTGATCCGGTCGTAGGCCTGGACGATCCGCTGCACCAGCGGATGCCTGACCACGTCTGAGGCATTAAAGAACGTGAAACTCACACCCTCCACACCCCGGAGCACCTCCACAGCGTCGCGCAGGCCCGATGCCGTACCCCGGGGCAGATCCACCTGGGTGACATCACCGGTGACCACCGCTGTGGAGCCAAAGCCGATGCGCGTGAGGAACATCTTCATTTGTTCCACGGTGGTGTTCTGCGCCTCGTCCAGGATGATGAAAGACTGATTGAGGGTGCGCCCACGCATGTAGGCCAGCGGCGCGATCTCGATGACGTTGCGTTCGATGAGCTTGGCCACCCGGTCAAAGCCGAGCATCTCGAACAGGGCGTCGTAAAGCGGCCGCAGGTACGGGTCCACCTTCTGCGCCAGATCCCCGGGCAGGAACCCGAGCCGCTCACCGGCTTCCACGGCCGGGCGCACCAGCACCAGACGCCGCACCTCGTCGCGCTCCAGCGCTTGCACGGCCGCGGCGACGGCCAGGTAGGTCTTGCCCGTGCCGGCAGGGCCAACGCCGAGGTTAAGGTCATGGTCGAGGATATTGCGCAGGTAAAGCTGCTGGTTCGGACCGCGGCCACGAACCTCCGCCTTGCGGGTGCGAATCACCACCTCGTCCCCACGCGCTCTGTCGTAGCCCTCGCGCTCACGCTCCTCGACAGCGGCGTGCTGCAGGAACAGGTGCACGTTCTCCGGCGACAGCTCTTCTTTGGCGGAGGCCTGGTAGAGGTCCTTGAGCAGGCTCACCGCGGCGCTAACAGCGGCCTGATCGCCGATGACACGGAAGCGATGGGCACGATTGCTGATTTCCACCCCCAACCGACGCTCCACCTGGCGCAGGTTCTCGTCGAACTGGCCACAAAGATTGGCGAGTCGATCGTTGTCGGCGGGCTCGAGCGTAAAGTCCAGGGCGTCGGGTTGTGCTTTCAAGTTCCCCTCTGAATCCTCAAGCGGTGGCGAGAGAGGTCGACTCATCATCATGGAAACCGACCATGCGGCCGCGCAGCGAGTTGGGCAAGGCTTCCGTGATTCGCACCTGCACGAACCGCCCGACAAGCCGCGGATGCCCGGGAAAGTTCACGACCCTGTTGTTCTCCGTACGCCCGGCAAGTTCGTCGCCGTTGCGCTTGGAGCGACCGTGCACCAGCACCGTCTGGACGGTGCCCACCATGCCCTGAGCAATAGAGCGCGCGTGCGCCTCGATCGCGGCTTGAAGCCGATGCAGGCGCCGTTTCTTGACCTGCTGCGGCGTGCTGTCAGACAGTGACGCGGCGGGCGTGCCTGGCCGCGCGCTGTAGATGAAGCTGAATGAGCTGTCGAAGCCGATCTCCTCCACCAGCGCCATGGTCTCTTCGAACGCGTCCTCGTCCTCGCCCGGGAAGCCGATAATGAAATCCGAGGACAGGCTTATATTGGGGCGGATCTCGCGCAGCCGCCGGATCTTCTCCTTGAACGCGTCGATGGTGTGATTGCGCTTCATGAGCTTGAGCACGAAGTCGGAACCGCTCTGCACCGGCAGGTGCAGGTGATCCACCAGCTCGGGCACCTCGGCATAGGCCTCGATCAGGCTGTCACTGAACTCCATGGGGTGCGAGGTGGTATAGCGGATGCGGTCGATACCGTCGATGGCAGCCACATAGTGAATAAGCAGCGCCAGATCGGCCTCGGTGCCCCCCGGCATCCGGGCCCGGTAGGCATTCACGTTCTGGCCCAGCAGAGTGACCTCGCGCACGCCCTGATCGGCGAGATCCACCACTTCGGTGATGACGTCGTCGAACGGGCGACTGATCTCCTCGCCCCGGGTGTACGGCACGACGCAGAAACTGCAGTATTTACTGCAGCCTTCCATGATGGACACAAACGCCGTCGGCCCCTCGGCGCGGGGCTCGGGCAGACGATCAAACTTCTCGATTTCCGGAAAAGAGACGTCCACCTGGGGCCGGCGTTCCTGCCGCGCCCGATCCACCATTTCCGGCAGCCGGTGGAGTGTCTGCGGGCCGAAGACCAGGTCCACAAAAGGTGCGCGCCGTTGCAGCGCCTCACCTTCCTGGGACGCCACACAACCGCCAACGCCAATCATGACCTGCGGGTTGCTTTCCTTCAGGTGCTTCCAGTGGCC
>NZ_SKOG01000189.1 GCF_007120195.1 Aquisalimonas sp. | reverse complement strand
GTGCGCGCCTCCTCCAGAAAGTGGGGGGAGACGTCCGTGAAGGTGTACTCGGTCGAGGCGGGCAGCAGCGGGAGAATCGACGCCGTGGCCGCACCCGTGCCGGCCCCGATCTCGAGGATGCGCAACGGTGCCGCATCGTCCGTGCGCTCAACGGCAACAGCAACCGCCTCGGCGAGCAGCTGGTGGTAGGTCCGGCAGGGCGGACTGGTCGTGTAAAAGCGGGCGAGCAGCTCCAGTGATTGCTCGGTGAGCAGGACCTCCCGGGCGTCCATCTCGCCGCGGAGAATCGCGGTCAGGTGGCCGCCGCCGCGGCGAAGCAGCTCTGCCTCGGCGCCATACTGTGGCGCGGCGGTGATGAGCTCGTCCAGCAGACCGTGCAATGTTGCGTGATCGCGCGGTACAGCCTGCACTGTGTCACGTCCTTCACGCTCCGGGTCCCGGAGCAGCGCCAGGAGCGCGGCGAACAGGCGCCGGTGGCGAGGCACGACGCCAAGGGAATCCGCGACGGTGTCGGCCGGCAGGCCCAGGTCTCGCTCCGGAACCCAGCCCATGGTGTCCAGTGCGCCGAGGGTGAATCCCCGGGTTACGCGATCGACCCACGGCTCCACCGTGTCCAGGTAGCGGGCCACATCCTGCGTGTCCTCGGGAGGGGCGCTGTTTGCTGCCACCGCAGCGCCGATGTCCGCAGCCGGGCGCAACCGGGGGGCGCGGCCCGTGCCCGCGTCCCTGAGGGGTATCTCTTCCCAGCGCAACTCGTAGAGCCAGTCATCGGTCCCGGTCTCCCCGGAGGGCTGATCTTCCTCAAGAACCCTCAAGCGCAGCCCCTCCAGGGACACGGCAACCGCGCCGCTGTCGTCAATCAGCCAGGCATCGCCTTCCATGTCATCAACGCGCGCCTCATTGCCATGCCGGATCACGACATGGGCCCAGAAATGCGCCCCGGGGGAGTGGTGGAACGTGAGGCGCCGGATGGAGACCGGGAAGAAAGCGGCGTCGGTCTGGGTCTCGGCCGCGGCGCGGGTGCCAAGGACGCCGAAGAGCTGGATGGTGCCGTCGAGCAGGGCCGGGTGAATGCGGTAGTGCTCCACAGGCAGATCCACGCCCGGGGGGAAGGCGATGCGGGCGAGTGCGCCGTCCGGGCCGAGCCGGATCTCCTGGAGCGTGCGAAACGCCTCGCCGAAGCGGTAGCTGCGCTGCTCCAGGAACCCGTAGTGCTCCTCCACCTGGAACGGAGTCACGCACCGCTCGCGCAGCGCCTGCAAATCCGGAGGGGCGGCCTCGGTCGTCGCCTGCGGGGCCAGCCTGGCGCTGGTATGCAGGCTCCAGGCAGTGCTGTCGTCGGTGGAGTTGCCGTGAATCTCCACGCCTGAGTCGCGGGGTTGGTAGTGGAGCTGCACCACGTCCGGGCCCGACTGGTTGAGGAAGAGCAGCTTGCGGAACTGCACGTCCTCGAGGCGAACCGGCACCTCGCCCCAGAGTTCCCGCCCGGCCGCAACCGCCATCTCCAGGTACCCGGCTCCGGGAAAGAGTACGGTCCCGTGGACCACATGCGCATCCAGGTATCCGCTCTCCCGGGCGTCCAGGCTCACCTCCCAGGTGGGCTGCGCCGATGGCAGGCGGCGGCCGAGCAACGGATGGCCGCTGTCGACGCCAGCAAGCCGGGCCGGCCGCGGCGTCGGCTCCTCACCCGAGTCGTACCAGTGACGCTCACGCTGCCACGGATACGGCGGCAGCGCCACACAGGCACCCGTGGGATACAGGCCCGTCCAGTCCACCGAGCGCCCGCGCACGTGCAGACTCGCCAGCGTCTGCAGCATGACGCGCCGCTCGTCCTCCTCGCGCCGCAGGCTGGGCAGCACTGTGGCCGCTGCGCCGCGCTCGGCGATGCACTCCGAGATGGCCGAGGCCAGCACCGGATGGGGGCCGACCTCGACGAATAGCTCGCAATCCGCCTCAACGAGCCGCTCGGTGGCGGCCGCGAACAGGACAGGGTGGCGCACGCTGCGCCACCAGTAGGCGGCGTCCAGGTTCTCGCCGTCGATCCATTCACCCGTGGCGGCAGAGACGAGCGGAATGTCAGCGGGCTTGGGTCGAAGCGCGTGGAGCTCGCCGAGAAACTCGTTCCGGATGGCCTCCATCTGCGGTCCGTGGTAGGGAACCTGCACGGGTAGAAAGCGGGCGAATCGCTGCTGCGCGGTGAGCGTTTCGGCGATGCGCTCCAGTACCTCCTCCGTTCCGGACAGGGTGACCGACCCCGGTGCGTTGACCGCCGCCAGGGAGACGGTGTGCTCATGGCCCATAATGACGCGCCCGGCGTCCTCGGGCGAGATCGCCGCGGCGAGCATGCGACCCGTGCCGGTGGTTCGCTGCTGCAGCCGGCCGCGGTGGAAGGCCAGCATCACCGCGTCCGGGAGCGTCAGCGCCCCTGAGACACAGGCGGCCGCCATCTCGCCGGAGCTGTGGCCCACCACGGCATCCGGAACGATCCCCCAGGAACGCCATAGCGCTGCAAGCGCAAATTGCACCGCGAAGTTCGCCACGTGGGCGATTTCGGCTTCACCCACGCGTGAGCTCTCCTCGTCCCTGGATAGCTCGGCAAACAGGGACCAGCCGGCAAGCGGCTGCAGCAGCGTATCCACCTCTTCGAGGGTGGCCCGGAAGACCGGCTCCGCCTCCAGGAGCTGCCGGCCCATACCCCACCACTGCGGGCCCATGCCGGGGAAGACGAACGCCACTTGGGGGGCGTCGCCCTTTAGCGCGTGCCCAACAGTGAATGCAGTGCGCGTGTCCCCGTCCAGGAATGCGCCCAGGGAGTCGATGACCTCCTCCCGTGAATGGGCCACCAGCGCCAGCCGCTCGGCATGGTGGCTGCGTCGCACGGCGGCGGAGTAGCAGAGGTCGTGCAGAGAGACCTCGCTCGCCGCGTCCAAGTGCGCGCGATAGCGACGCGCGAGCTCCCGTAGCGCTTCGGGGCCATGCGCGGAGACGGTCAGTACGTGCGCACGCTGGTCCTCCACAATGCGGGGCGCCTCGGTGGGTGCGGGCGGCTCCTCCAGCACCACATGGGCGTTGGCGCCGCCGAAGCCAAACGAGTTCACGCCGGCCCGGGCGCGCCCGTGCGTCGCTGGCCATGGCTCCAGCTGCGTCGGGACGCGCAGCGCGAGCTCATCGAACGGGATCGCCGGGTTGGGCTCGGAGAAATGCAGGTTCGGCGGGATCTGCCGGTGCTCCACCGCGAGCGCCGCCTTGATCAGGCCCGCCATGCCTGCTGCGGCCTCGAGATGCCCGAGGTTCGTCTTGACCGAACCGAGCAGGCAATGTGCATGATCAGCCCGACCCTGCGAGAGCACCCGGCCAATGGCCTCTGCCTCCACCGGGTCGCCGACGGGCGTGCCGGTACCGTGCGCTTCGACGTACTGGATCTGCGCCGGCGCCACGCCCGCATCGCGCACCGCCTGCCGCAGCATCTGCGCTTGGGCGGCCGCGCTCGGGAGGCTAAGCCCGGTGGTGCGGCCATCCTGATTGATGGCGCTGCCACGGATGACGGCATGGATCGGGTCCCCATGCGAGCGCGCTTGCGCCAGGGGTTTGAGAATGATCGCCCCCGCGCCCTCGCTGCGCACGTAGCCGTCGGCACCGGCATCAAAGGCGCGGCAACGGCCATTTGGCGAGAGCATGGAGGCCTTGCAGAAACCCATGGTCACTTCCGGTGCCAGAAGCACGCCAACGCCGCCGGCGATGGCGAGGTCGCACTCTCGGGCGACCAGGCTGCGGCAGGCGAGGTGCACCGCGGTAAGCGACGACGAGCAGGCAGTATCGACGGTAAAGCTCGGCCCGTGCAGATCCAGCAGGTAGGAGACGCGGTTGGCGGCGATACACGCCGCGGTTCCGGCGTTCACATGGGCATCGATCCGATGCCGGTTGTGGGGCAGCACCTGGACATCGACGTAGTCGTGTGTTGAGATGCCGACGAACACGCCGGTGTTCGTGCCCGTTAGCTGATCCGCCGCCTGACCGCCTTCCTCCAGCGCCTCCCACACCACCTCGAGCAGCAGGCGCTGCTGCGGGTCCATGCGCCGGGCCTCGCGCGGCGCGATGCCGAAGAAATCGGCATCAAAGGCGTCGATCTGGTCGAGCAAGCCGCCCCAGCGCGTGTAGATCTTCCCCGGGGCAGCCGGGTCGGCATCGAAGAGCTCGTTCAGATCGAACCGAGCCGCGGGCAGCTCGGTGACGGCGTCTACGCCGTCACACAACAGCTTCCAGAATGCACTCGGCGAATCGGCCCCGCCGGGGAACCGGCAGCCGATGCCGACAATCGCGATTTCCATAGCCTGCCCTCCGAGCTCAGGCCGCGACCGCGGTCACACCGCAGTCGCGGCCCCGTTGGCATCAACGGCACTTGTACTCAAGCTCGTAGGTCAGGAACGGGCCCTCCTGGTTGACGATGCCGTGGCCGGTGGCATGGAGCGTATTGGCCGGCTGCCGGAGCACCCGCACAGTGGCCTCGGTCACCGGCGCCTCTCCGCCCACGCCCTTGCCCGAGAGCCCCAGCAAGATGAATTGCATGCCGTTACCGCAGCCGTCGACGGTGCCGGTGAATTCCATGACCCCGCCGAAGGTCACGTCGCCATTGCGTTTAACGGTGCCGGTGACCTCCTGCACGAATGTTCCCGTGAGGGTCCCTTCGACGACCCCGGTGAGCGTGCGCGCCTGGTGCGAGTTGCCACCCGTCTCGCGAAGCACGTCGACCTCCACACTTGTGATCCACCCCGTTCCGCTCCCCGTCAGTGGTGGCCCGGCGTGCTGTGGCGGCCCCGCATGCTGCGGTGGACCTGCCATCACCGGCATGGACAGCAGAAGTGCCGCGCTCGCGGCGCTCGCGGCCCGTACGAGACTGGATGATCGGGTGTTACGTGCTCTATGCGTCATGATCGGTTACCTCCCCTCCAAGGTCCTCCCGCCCTCCGGCGGATTCCGGCCACTTCTCAGCCGCCCATTTGCACTGCAGTCATCAGCTATCACGGGACGTCTCAGCTGTGAGGCCATTCTTTTTAAAGCTCCGCCGGCGGTCGATCTGTCGCGGGGCGCAGTGACGAGTGCACGTTATTGACATTGTCATGTGAACCCGTTCTCTTTATCGAACGTTAGTCGGCGCCCGTGCGGTGTCAAGACACAAGGAGATCTCCCGTATGGCATGCACGGTGGGGGTGCATCAGGGCAGGGGAGGCATGGGGGATGTGGCGGGCAACCTCGCCGCCGTGCAGGAGCAAGCCCGGCGCGCGCACAGTGCGGGCATCGATCTGCTCGTGTTCCCGGAACTCTACGCCACGGGCTACAACCTCGGGCAGCAGTTTCACGCCCTGGCCGAACCGGTGCATGGCGCCATCGGCGAGCGCCTGCAACGGATTGCCGCGGCGAGCGGTGTGGCCTTGATTTGCGGTTACCCCGAGCGCTGTGATGGGCGCATCTATAATGCGGCCATGGTCGTCGACGGCCGGGGCCGCCGGCTTGGGAATTATCGCAAGACCCACCTGTACGGGCCCGTGGAGCGCTCCGTCTTCGCCGCCGGTGATGCGTGGCTGGTGATCGAGCTGTGCGGCCTGCGTGTGGGTGTGCTGATCTGTTACGACATCGAGTTTGTCGAACCAGCGCGCGCGCTGGCGCTAACAGGCGTGGACCTGTTGGCTGTGCCCACCGCCCTGACGGCATCGGCGAGGGCTGTTGCCCGCCGCATCGCGCCGGCCCGTGCCCAGGAAAACCAGGTGTACTTGGCCTACGCCAATCATTGTGGCGAGGAGCACGGCCTTCGGTATGCCGGCGAGAGCTGTATCATTGGCCCCAACGGCGAGGACCTCGCGCGCGCGCAAGCGCAACCGGCACTGATCAGCGCCGAGGTTGACCCGAACGTCATCGCGCACGAGCGTGAGACGGTCGACTACTTGCGGGACCGGCGCCCCGGACTGTATACCGCTCTCGGCAGGGAGGAGTGAATCCCGGACGCGTCGCCGCGCCCTTCGCACGGCACCGATTGTGGAGGATTCGGATGTCAGCAACGCGCACTGCCACCGCGACCCGGCGCGATATCGGGCCCGATGGCATCTCCATGTTCGGCCCTGATTTTCCCTTCGCCTACGATAACCATGTTCGACACCCCGCCGGGATCGGGCGCGTTCCACCGGACCAGCACGGTCGCGAAGTCGCCGTCATCGGGGCGGGGTGTGCCGGGCTGGTAACTGCTTTCGAACTCATGAAGCTGGGGCTCAGGCCCGTGGTCTACGAAGCCGATCGACTGGGCGGGCGTATGCGCAGCGAACGATTTGCCGGCCACGCTGGCCTGGTCGCGGAGCTGGGGGCGATGCGTTTTCCCGAGTCATCCACCACGCTGTTTCATTACTTCGACCGGTGCGGGCTGCGTACCAGGCCGTTTCCCAACCCGCTGACGCCGGCGTCCAACAGCACCGTCATTGACCTGAAAAGCCGCCCCGTGTACGCCGAGGGCGAGGAAGACCTGCCGCCGATCTATCGCAAGGTGCTCAAGGCCTGGGACGATCTGCTGGAGAATCGGGCCGCGTTCGCGGCCATGCAAGAAGCCATCCGCCAGCGCGATGTGGCCGCGATCAAGGCCATCTGGAACCCGCAGGTCAAACGGCTGGACGACTGTACGTTCTACCAGTTTCTGGCGCATTCCACTGAGTTCGCGAGCTTTCGCGACCGCGAGATTTTCGGTCAGGTCGGGTTCGGTACCGGCGGTTGGGATACCGATTTCCCCAACAGCATGCTGGAGATCCTGCGCGTCGCCTATACCTCTGCCGATGACAATCACCGGGCCGTCATCGGCGGCGTCCAGCAGCTGCCTGAGACGCTCTGGCAGCTGGCCCCGTCGCGGGACGAAATGGCGCACTGGCCGGCAGGAACCTCGCTGGCCTTGTTGCACGAGGGTCCGCCGCGGCCTGGCGTCAGGGAGATTTACCGCACCCACCCCGGGAACATCACCCTGGTCGACCAGAGCGGTGCCATACGGACCTACCCAGCCATGGTGATGAGCGCCCAGGTCTGGATGCTGCTCAGCCAGATCCGCTGCGACGAGGCGCTGTTCCCCGCCGACCACTGGACTGCCATCGAGCGCACGCACTACACGCAGTCATCCAAGACCTTCGTGGCGGTGGACCGCCCGTTTTGGCAAGACAAGGACCCCCGCACCGGCCGCGACGCCATGAGCACAACGCTCACGGATCGCATGACCCGCTCCACCTATTTGCTGGGGGAGGGCGATGACCGCCCGGGGGTCATCTGCCTTTCATACACGTGGAATGATGACGCGCTCAAGTGGCTGCCGCTTTCGGCAAGTCAGCGCATGGATGTCATGCTCGAGTCGCTGGGAGAGATCTACCCCGGCGTGAACCTCCGCCGGCACATCATCACGGACCCGATCACCGTCTCCTGGGAGCTCGAGCCGTACTTCATGGGGGCGTTCAAGGCCAACCTGCCGGGCCATTACCGCTACCAGCACCGGCTGTTCACGCATTTCATGCAGGATCGCCTGCCGCCGGGATACCAGGGGGTGTTCCTGTGCGGAGACGATGTCTCCTGGACGGCGGGCTGGGCCGAGGGCGCGGTGACCACGGCGCTGAATGCGGTCTGGGGGGTCATGCGGCACCTCGGCGGCGAGACCCACCCCGACAACCCCGGCCCTGGCGACGTATTCGACGCCATCGCGCCACTGGAGCTGGACGACTAACCCAGTGAAGGACAGGGCGAGGCTCAGCTGCGACGCTTGACGCCCGGCAACACGCACAGCAGCTCGAAGAGCAGATTGGCCCCGAGCAGGGCCGTGTTCCCGGATGGGTCGTACGGCGGCGCCACCTCGACCAGATCGCCGCCGACGATGTCGAGCCCGTGGGCACCGCGGATAATCTCAAGCGCCTGCGGCGCAGTGAGCCCGGCGATCTCCGCCGTGCCCGTGCCGGGAGCGAAGGCCGGGTCGAGGCTGTCGATGTCGAAACTGACATACACCGGGCCGCCCTGGAGCTGCTCGCGGACCTGCTCCATGAGCGGCTTCAGGGAGCGGTGCCAGCAGTCTTCCGCGGGGACCACGCGAAAGCCTTGTTGACGCGGCCAATCGAAATCGTCAGCCGCATAGCCGGTGCCGCGAAGCCCGATCTGAACGACCCGGCGGCAGTCCAGTAGATCCTCTTCCACCGCGCGGCGCAATGGGGTGCCATGGGCGATCTTCTCGCCGAACATCAGGTCGTTGATGTCGGCGTGCGCGTCCACGTGAATCAGGCCCACCGGGCCATGCCGCTCACGCATGGCCCGCAGCACCGGCAACAGGAGTGTATGGTCGCCGCCGAGAGTCAGCGGCGTGCAGTTTCGGGAGAGCACGTCGCGGTAACAGTCGTGGATAATGTCGACGCTTTTGTGGAGATTGAAGGGATTGACGGGGACGTCACCAATATCCGCCACCTGCAGGCTATCAAAGGGCGCGGCGCGCGTGGCCATGTTATAGGGCCGCAGCATGCGCGATTCGTCCCGAATCTGCCGCGGTCCGAGCCGGGCACCGGGACGGTTCGAGGTCCCGGAATCCATGGGAACGCCGATAAAGGCTGCATCCAGACCCACTGCGGATTCCCGAACCGGTAACCGCATCATGGTGGCGATACCACCAAATCGGGGGATGTCATTACCGCTAAGCGGCTGATTGAACTCGGCCATGGTCGCCCCCTGCTGGACCAGATGGGATCGCACTGTAGTCATTGAGTGTAAGGGCGCAAGGCCCTCGTGCTGCGCCATCGTTCCCATTTCGCGGCACGAGCGGCAGTGGTCAGGCTCTGCGCCGATTATCCGCGCAGGCGCTGCAGATCGACAACGGCGCTGTCACCGATCCGGTCGCTGTTAGGCCGGCCATCAGCGCTGCCGCCGACCACCCGGTTGCGGCCTTGTGTCTTTGCCTGATAAAGCCGTCGATCCGCAACGTCTAGCAACTTCGACGTATCGCTGGCATCCTTGGGGTAGACGGCAACGCCGACGCTGATGGTCATGCGAAAACAGTGGTCTTCGGCCGTGATCTCAGTCGCGGCGAGGGCATTGCGGATGTCTTCGGCAATGTGCATCGCTCCCGCGCGCCCAGTACCACTGAGCAGTACCTGAAATTCCTCACCGCCCCAGCGACACGGTACATCACTGGCTCGAAGCCGCTGTCTGAGGATCTCCGCGAACACCACCAGGGTGCGATCGCCAACTTGATGACCGTATTCATCGTTGACCGCCTTAAAGTAGTCGAGATCAATCGACAGAACGGCAAACTCCGAGGCATCTCGCGCGGCTTCCCCCTGTTTGTGCCGGAGGATCGGCTCCAGCGCCCCGCGGTTCGGCAACCCGGTCAACGCGTCGGTGGAGGCCAACTCCTGGAGGCGGCGCTCGGTTTGCTCCCGCCCCGCTTCATAGGCGTAAGACAAGCCCGTGATGACGAACGCGCAGATGACCACGTTGGCGATCGCGATCACCTCCATCAGTTCACTGTGGCCGTGCATGCGATAGAAGTAGAGGGTCGCCGCCAGGGCCAGAAACACCACCGACACCGCCAGACCGCGCACGCGCCCGAGCAGCAGGTGAGCAATGAGCGGAATCAGGAACACCCAGACAAAGATGGTCGCTGTCCCGCTGGGCGTACCGATCGCGACCATCATTGTGCCGAAAAATAGCACCAGATAGATCATCAGCCAGCGCTGGGCAACGGGCGTGCGCTCGATCCAGTAGTAGAGCCAGGCCGAAAAGCCGGCGATGACGAGCTCTATGGCGGCGAGCGGGTAGACGCCGCGAGTGAGGTTCAGGACAGCGAAAAACAGGCAGCCGAAAACCGTGAATACGAGCAACGCCCGGAGTACCAGCAGTCGTTGCGGGTCGAGGGGGGGGGGTTGCTGGTCCGGCATAGTCCCATCCGCCATGGTTCCCAAGCATTGGACTGGGGCGGCGTCCTGATCGCGCAAGCCGGCGGCCCAATCGCCGCGATGATCAGAACGCCAACCCTAAGCCAAGGAAAGAAGCGCCCGCCACCGTGTACTGCACGAATGCCACCATGCATCCTGCCGCATCGTTGATCACAAGATCGTACCCGCTTCACAAAGACTGAAAACCAAAACTCCGTCACATACCTGAGCTTTCAACGCGTATGCCAAACGCCCAGTGCCCTTTTTTACGCGTCCAGGCGCTTCCAGATCGAGGTCTCGATCTTGTCGGCAAGCTCGGGATAGTCCGCGCCATCAAACCTCGGTTCCGTTCCCGCGGCCTTCTGGGTGAAGTAATCGCGGGTCAGTTTCACGACGGTGCCGGACAACAGCACGATGGCAATCAGGTTAATGGTGGCCATCAGCCCCATAGAGGCGTCGGCCGTATTGAAAACAGTCTCGACGGTCTGCACCGAACCCCAGACCACCATCAGCAACAGGATGCTGCGCAAGATTGTGACCCCGGTCCTGCCGGCAAGGCCGAGATAGGTGAGGGCGTTCTCGGCGTAGGAGTAGTTGCCGATGATCGACGTGAACGCAAAGAAGAAGATGGCAATGGCGATGAAATACCCGCCGGCCGCACCGATATGCTCCTCCAGCGCCGCCTGCGTCAGCTCGATGCCCGTCAGTCCGGAACCGGGCTCAAAGGCGCCCGAGAGCAGAATAATCAGCGCGGTCGCGGTGCAGATAACGATCGTGTCGATAAAGACACCGAGCGCCTGAACGAAGCCCTGCGACGACGGGTGATGCGGCCGCGGGGTGGCGCAGGCGGCAATATTCGGTACCGAGCCCATGCCCGCTTCGTTGGAGAACAGGCCGCGCTTGACGCCATTGAGCATGGCCGCCATCAGGCCACCGGCGACCCCACCCGCGGCTTCCTCGAAGCCGAAGGCGCTCTTGATGATCAGCACCAGCATCCCGGGCACTTCGGTGATGTTCATCACCAGGACAATACAGGCCAGCAGGACGTAGGCGATGGCCATGATCGGAACCAGGAACCCGGCGACGCGGGCAATCTGGCGAATCCCGCCGAAGATCACGACACCGGCGATGACGGCAATCGTAATACCGGTGACGACTTGGGGAATGCCGAACGCGCCTTCGACTGCTCCGGCAATGGAGTTCGCCTGGACGGCGTTGAACACCAGCCCAAACGACAGAATCAGGGCGACGGAGAAGAGGGCGGCGGCCCAATTAGCCTTCAGGCCCCGGGCGATGTAGAACGCGGGGCCGCCCCGGTACTCGCCGTCCTCGTTGGTGGTCTTGTAGAGCTGACCGAGCGAGCTCTCGGCGTAGGCGGTTGCCATGCCGACCAGGGCAACGAGCCACATCCAGAAGATGGCCCCCGCGCCGCCCAGGTAGAGGGCAACAGCGACACCGGCCAGGTTGCCCGTACCCACCCGGGAGGCGAGGCTGACCATGAGCGCCTGGAACGGTGAAATACCGGCTGCATCCGTCTTTCGGGAACCAACGATGACCCGGAACAGCTCTCCGAAATGGCGAAACTGGATGAAACCGAGACGGATGGTGAAGAATACTCCGACCCCCAACAGGCCATAGATGAGGATGTAGTTCCAGAAGATGGTGTTGAGAAATCCGACGAGCGCTTCCATGGTCATGCCTCGCATGGATACCAGAAGGAGGTTTCCGGCAGGTCAATCGAGCCTGCCAACGACTCCGCATCAAGGCTGGCGGGTGACTCGCGGGAACGCGGCACCGACGACTGACGCCGGTATTCCCGGTCCGAACGCACAGAAGTGACTGCCACCCCCTGAAGGCCAATAGTTTTACCTGGAAAATAGTAGTTGACGATCGCGGCGCTCGCCCGAGCGTCCGGCTCGAGTCCACCGTGCCGGCTGAGGCCAGACACCTGTGTGCTCCGCCCTGACGCAGACACGCCGGTCGTAGACGATGGGGATGCACGAGAAAGCTGAACGGGTCAATGAGAGATCCGTCACAATCTGAGCAGGCCACCCTGGCTGCGCGGCTCATGGACTGGTAAAACGGAAGCCCCACCCACCCATCACTCCAGGGGATCCGATGACCAAAGAACTAAAGAAGGCCGAGCTCATTGACAGCATCACTGAGCGCGTGGACGGTGTGACGAAAAAGCAAGTCCATGATGTGTTACAAGCGCTTGCCGACACCGTGACCTACCACGTCCAGGAAGGCACAAAGGCGACGCTCCCCGGGCTTGGCAAATTCCTACTCACCGAACGAGCAGCACGCCAGGGCCGTAATCCGCGCACGGGTCAGTCAATCCAGATTCCGGCCGCGAAGACGCCCAAGTTCCAGCCGGCCAAGGCTTTTAAATCAGCCGTCTCCGGCTGAGCAATGCCCTGTGTGATGGCCAGCGCATCAACTCGCCCGGCCATCACATGCCCGCCGACGGGAGCTCCAGGCTGCAACGGGAGCTCGCGATCGCGACGGGCACATAGTGACGAATCCAATGAGCCAGTATCTCGTTGACCTGCTCGCGGTCCTCCTGGGCAGTGCGGTGGGCGGCGCAGCTCGCTATTGGGTCTCCGGCGTTGTCAATCGGTGGCTGGGCGAACGGTTTCCGTGGGGCACCCTCGTCGCCAATGTCTCCGGTGCGGTGCTGATCGGCATTCTCGCGGCCCTGGCCACCGACTCGGCGGCCCTGAGCGCCGCGCCGCAGGCGCAGTTGTTGCTGATCGTCGGCGTTTGCGGCAGCTATACCACGGTGTCGTCATTCGCACTGCAAACGCTGGCCCTGGCACGTGACGCGCAATGGCTGCCGGCGGCGATCAACGTGCTTGCCTCTTTGGGGCTGTGCATGCTTGGTGTGTGGCTCGGATTCGGCCTGGCTATGCAGGCCCTCGGTTTAGCTGCCAGCTCGCCATGAGAATCTGGGCCTGGGTGGCAGTTGGCAGCGCGCTCGGCGGAGGCGTACGCTTTGTGGCACGCGACCTGTTCGAGCTCCTGGGGACTCTCTCCTTCCCCTGGGACACCCTGTTTGTCAACATCACCGGCTCGCTCCTGATCGGCTTCTTTGCCACGCTCACCGAGCCCGATGGCCGCCTTATGCTGCCCACGCATATCCGCCAATTTGTCATGACCGGCTTCTGCGGTGGCTATACCACCTTCTCAATTCTGAGCCTGGAAAGTCTTGCGCTGATCGAGCGCAGCCCGTGGCTGGGTGGCCTCAATTTGGCCCTGACTGCGTTAACCTGCCTGCTGGCGGTCTGGTGCGGGCATATGCTGGCACGCCGGCTTAACCAACTAACGTGGGGGTGACAATGCAACTTCCCGAAGACGCCATGTTGCTGCGCATATTCATCGGCGAAGACGACAAGTACGCAGGTAAACCGCTCTACGAAACGATCGTCCTCAAGGCACGCGAACTCCACTTGGCTGGCGCGACCGTCATCCGAGGTCCCATGGGCTTCGGTCAGTCGAGCCGCCTGCATACGACGAAAATCCTTCGCCTGTCCGAGGACTTGCCCCTGATCATCGAGATTGTTGACACGGAGGCCAAGGTCCGGGGCTTCCTGCCCGAGCTCAATACCATCATGGAGAGCGGCCTGATTACCCTGGAGAAGATCCAGGTGTTGCGCTACGGGAAGCACCCAGGCGCTGACTAGCCTTGCACCACGGCGTGCCAGGCCTCAGCGTTTGCGGCCCTCATTCGGCCCAGGCCACAACGATCGCGAAGGCGCCTTCGATCGAATTCAGCCTCCATCATCGCGGCAGGCAGCTCTTACGCTGCCGCGGGGTCTCGCCCGATTGGCTGATCCTCGCTTCCACAGCGCCCCTGAACAAACCAGCATTCCCTGGAGCGCCTTTCTCGGCACTTTTTCGATACCCCAAGGAATGTGAGCAGAACTTGCGCCGCAGTTCACGTTTTCACTGGCGAGACCATGACTTAATACGCCGTGCGTGTTCGTGTTCCGTTGGCACCGGCTCAGTGGATCGATGAGCTTTGTCAAGATCGCCGACGGAGACATGCTGCCATCCACGTACAGGGAAGATCGATCTTGGATAAGGACAACCACGGGCAGTCGCCCCGAATCAGCACGGGTGTCCCCGGCGCGGACCACCTACTCCACGGCGGTTTCCTAACGGGGCGGGCGTGCCCCCTCGCTGGCGGACCGGGGACGGGCAAGAAGACCCTGGGGCTGCATTTTCTGGCGCCCACGAAGCACCGCCAAGGATTTACCCACGGGCCCAGGGGGTTGCGCCGTATCCAGCGGCGTGTCCCCGAGAGCGCAGCGGGAGTGGCAGGCTAAGTGGCGTCCTCATCTCAGGCCACAGGACGCACAGGCGGCTTGCGTGTGGGGTTCGCCCTCAGCAGTGCCGCGAACCGGGAGCTATTGTCCCGCACCCTCGGTGTACAAGGCTATGTCTTGGAGCCCTTCGGCCCAGATGGCGCCAGCGGGCGCGATACCGAGCTGCTCATCGTCGATCCGCTGAGCCTGAACCGCCTGCGAACGTCGATCGAACAGCTGCGCGCCAACGCTGCGCCGGTGGTGCTCCCGGTGCTCCTGCTGGCAGAGCAGGACCGCTTCGCAACGGCGCTGGTCACTCGCGCCCTCGGCGAGACGGCCGAGGATGTGTTGCGCCTTCCCACCACCATCGCAGAGTTGAACGCCCGCGTGCACAATCTGTTGCGTCTGCGGCAGCTTTCCTTGCTTCAGTACCGCGAATACAGCCTGGCCCAGGACGTGATGTTGCGTGAGACAACGGAAGAGGGCCTGCTGGAGGCGGTGTGCCAGATCATCACCCAGTTCAAGGGCTATGCGCTGGCGTGGATCGGTATGACCGACCCGAATGCCCCTGACTCCCAACGCCTTGCCATACGCGCTGTCGCGGGATCTGCGGCGGGCGCCACGGATGCCCTCAAGGTGACGTGGACCGACAGCCCGGAGACCCAGGGCCCGGGGGCTCGAGCGCTCGTCACCGGCGAGACGCAGATGGTGGCGGACATCGCCAGCGACCCGCGGGTTGCTCCCTGCCGGTCTTTGTTGAAGGCCTGGGGGCTGGGGGCGCTGATCGCATTGCCGATCCAGCCCCAGCACGGCGAGACCGGTGTGCTGGTTGTCTACTCCACGCAAGCGGGCGTGTTCAGCAGCGAGGACCGGCAGTTACTGGAGCGCTTCGCGACGCATCTGGCATTCGCAGTCGATAGGTTGCGCATGGAGGGCGAGCGACAGCGCCAGGACGTGGAAATCCGCAGCCTGGCATATAGCGATGCACTGACCGGCCTCCCGAACCGGCGCTCGGCGTTGCAACGCCTTGAGCAAATGATTCATATCCATCCGGATGAACACAAGGCCGCAGTGCTGTTTATCGACCTCAATGGCTTCAAGCTCGTAAATGAAGCCCTGGGCCACGACGCCGGTGATCAGGTGCTGCGGCGCGTGGCGCGGAGGCTCCAGCACGTACTTCGGCCGGGTGATCTGGTGGCCCGGCAGGGTGGCGATGAGTTCATTGTGGTCCTTGGCGATAACCCGCGCGAGACACAAAAAGCTGGTGAGGATGATGTGCAACGTCTGAGCGGCGTGGCGGCGGCCTTGGCCTCGAGAATCAACGAGACGCTCAAACGGCCGTTTGTCATCAAAGGCCATCGCTACCGGCTGGGTACAAGCATCGGAGTCAGCCTGTTGCCGTATTTCGGCACGACCGCGGCGACCGTCATTGATCAGGCGGAAATGGCCATGCACCGGGCCAAGCACTCAGGCACGGCGCTGGTTTTCTATTCCCCGAATATGGTGGAAGACCGGCAGCAGCGGTTGTCCCTGGAGCTGCGGCTACACAATGCGCTAGAGTGTGAGGAGTTCCAGCTCCATTACCAGCCAATCTGGGAAATGGACACGGGCCGTATCGTCGGAGTCGAGGCACTGTTGCGCTGGACTGATGCCAATGGCCGCGCCATCTCGCCGGAAGAGTTCATTCCGGTGGCCGAGGATCTCAGGCTGATTGGCCCCCTCGGCGAATGGGTGCTCAAGACGGCGGCCCGACAGGTGGTGTCCTGGCGGCAGCAGGGGGCCAGCCTGCGCGTGTCAGTGAACCTCTCCGCCAGCCAGCTCCAGGGGCGGGACGCTGCGCTGCGCCTGCGCGACATCGTTCTGGCTGAAGGCGCCGATCCGGTCTGGTTCTGCCTCGAGCTCACCGAGGAAATGCTGATGCACGAGCAGCAGCAGATGGAAGAGGCCATCTGGACGCTCAAGGACAGCGGCTTTCACTTGGCGCTGGACGATTTCGGGCGTGGTTACTCGTCCTTCGCTCGTTTGCAGTCCATACCGTTGGACACGCTCAAGATCGATAAGCTCTTCGTCGAGCGACTGGGTGCTCACGCCACGGGGCCACCCATCATCAAGGCAATTATCGACCTTGCGCACCACTTGTCGATGGAGTCGCTGGCGGAGGGTGTCGAGACCGCTGATCAGCGCAAGCAGCTTACGGCGCTCGGGTGCCGATGGGGTCAAGGATTCCTATTCAGTGCCGCTCGCCCCGCCGAGGAGATATCCGCATTGATCGCCAACCCGCCGTGTTTCGCCCGGGAGGCAGTCTGTGGCAACGGAACGGACGGCCAATCCGTTGAACCATAGCCCCAATACAGCCGCGGTGGCGTCCACGCCGCTCCAGCTATTGCCTGGCGCAATACGCTACGGCTGCGGCGCTGACGGGTCGATGGCCCAAGCCCTACAATGACCAATTCAGAGATGACCGCAAATCGGCATTCGGCAGACAAGCGTTTGCGACGGGACGCAATGAGGGCTCAGGACGTTGACAACCGCGGGGGCCTGCCTCGCGCTCGAGCGTATTGTGCCCGCAGGGGGTCAGCGCGTGACCAGGACGGACCCACCCACCTGCTGCCTCTCCTGCGGCAGGCCACCCGGGATGTCCACCATCGAGTGGAGCAACATGCCTTGCTGGCGCCCTTGACAAGCGCACGGCTCGATCGCGCCGCCTATGTCCGGGTGCTCGGCGCGTTCTTTGGTTTTTTCCGCACCCTGGAGCCAAGGCTGTGTCGGCTTATGCTGCCGCTCATCACGGGGGAGGAGGGGGGCTATCGGTATCTGCCGCGCACCGGGGAGTTACGCCAGGACCTGCTGGATCTCAACGCCAGTGACATCCTCGAGGATGCATGCCCAGCCCGTGCGCTTGCGTCGCCCCGCCTCGAAACGCTTGACCACGTGCTTGGCACATTGTACGTCCTGGAAGGCGCGACGCAGGGCGGGCGGATCATCGCGCCACGCGTGTGCAGGGCCCTTGGCCTCGATGCCGTGCAGGGTGTGCGCTACTTCCATGCCTATACGCACGGACAGTGGGCGGCATTCAGGGCCCTGATGAGCGCCCGTGAGCTACAGCATGACCCCGAGGGCGTGGTTGACGGTGCGCGGGATACGTTCGCCGCCGTGGGCGCCCATCTGGACGCTTGGTGGAATAAGATGCCACGGAGCTGACGCCATGGGGGATTTCAGCGAAGCCGAGATGGCCGCCGCCCTGGAGGCGTGTGCCCGCGAGCCGGTT
>NZ_SKOG01000060.1 GCF_007120195.1 Aquisalimonas sp. | reverse complement strand
CTTGCCCACCCGCGCCGGGACCACGGCGAAGCCGTAGTGCTGCGCGAGGTCGGCATAGGCGACGTTGAGCTGCGGGTCATAGCGTTGCGCCCGGGTGACGGCCGCCTTGAGGTTGTCGGGCTTATGTTCCCGAGCGCGTTATGTTGCCTTGGTCGGGCAAGCGATTGAAGCGCTTGGGGGAGCGCGCGCCCAAGGGCACATAACGATCACAGGGATTCGAGCCATTGCAACAGCTCTGGATTCTTGTGCCATATGGGCTTTCGGGGGGACGCCGGGGGAGAATCCCACACAGGCTCGCAGGTGCGAAGCGCATCCACCTTTATCC
Source organism: Aquisalimonas sp. (assembly GCF_007120195.1). GTDB lineage: Bacteria > Pseudomonadota > Gammaproteobacteria > Nitrococcales > Aquisalimonadaceae > Aquisalimonas. The sequence continues at coordinate 5,122 of NZ_SKOG01000060.1, read as the reverse complement.
GCATGTTGATCTCGGCGTAGCGGTTGGTCGTCTCCAGGCTGACGTGTCCGAGCCAGGCTCGGATCACGTTCACCTCAACACCGGCCTCGAGCAAATGCACGGCGGTGGTATGGCGAAGAACATGGGGCGAGATGGGACGCGGTGTGCCATCGGCGCTTTTCTTCACCACCTTGGCGGTATGGCGCCGCACGAGCTTGTAGATGCCGAAGCGGGTCAGCGGCGTACCGTTGCGGGCGAGGAAGACCGCGTCTTCGGGGTTGCGGTGCTTCCGATTATGCTCCAGCAAGCGCTCCAATACGTCCGCGGTTCGCGACCACAAGGGGCAAATCCGCCATTTGTCGCCTTTGCCGTGCAGCCGGGCCCGAGCTTCGGAACCGAGTTCCAAGTGTGATACACGCAGATCCGCCGCCTCCTGGACGCGCGCCCCTGTGTTGTAAAGGAAGTGCAGCAAGGCCTGGTCGCGCACGGCCAGCGGGCCCGCACTAGGGAGAGCGGCGAACAGGGCACTGATCTCGTCGCGCTCGAGATACAGCGTCTCACAAGGCGGCGCGCGTTTGACGGGAATGCAGGCAACTCGCTGGGCCTCGCCCAACACGCAGGGCTCGCGGTCGGCCAGGTACTCAAAGAAGCTGCGCACCGCCGCCAGTCGCTGGTTGCGAGTCCTCGCCCCATTACCCCGCTCTTGTTCAAGGGCCTGCAGGAAACGGCGCACACGCGCGCCGGTGAGATCGGACAATGCCAGGCGGGTGATTTTGCAGCGCTTGTCCTTCGCGAGGAACTGCAGGAACAAGCGCACGCCCTCTTGGTAACTGCGGATGCTCGCCGGACGCAGCCCCCGTTGACACTTTAGGTGATCCTCCAAGTAGGCAAAGAGCAGACCTCCCAGTCGATCGGTCATGGCAGGACCTCCTTATCACAGGGAACGGCGAAGCGTTCGAAGCGCCGGCTCGCCTCCTTCAGCAGGGCTTCCGTGATGGTCAGATACCAAGCAGTCGAGGCTGGGTCGGCATGACCCATAAAGGTTGAGAGTTGAAACAGCCGTCGATTGGGGTCCACACCGCTGCGGTACCAGCGCAGCAAGGTGGCGACCGCGAAGGAATGGCGTAAGCAATGCAGGCGGGGTGTGCCTACACCGGGTGGGACATGCAGGTTGAGCGCCGGCATGAGATGGTGGAATGTCTGGCTCACGGTCTCGGTGCGTATCGGCTTGCGCACGGGAGCAACGCTGAAGGCAAATAACGGGTCATCCGGCTGCCAGGGGCCGTACTTGTCGATGCCCTGTTCGCAATAGGCTGCGATGTGCTGTGCCATGCGCGGACCGAAGGGCACCAAACGCGTCTTGCCGAACTTGCTCTTGTCGATCACCAGCAGGGCGCGTCGATCATCGACATCGCGACAACGCAGCCGCACAATCTCGCCGACGCGCAAGCCCAAGCCGTACATCAGTGAGAAGATCAACCGGTAGACGCCACCGCGATATGGTGCCCGAGGACGGTCGGGAAGCTGTGCTGCCAGCCCCAGGAGTTGTTCCACCTGGGCCGGTTCGAACAGGAAGGGACGAAGCTGGGAGGTCACCTGCCGCGGGCGCACGCGAACGGGGGAATGCTCCATGCGCTCCTGGATCAACTGCCAGTCAAAGAAACAGCGCAGCACGCCCAACAGGTGATTGTAGCTACGCGGGCGAGCGCGTGGGCGCGAGGCGAGAAACGCCTCGATCAACGCCGGTTGCAATGCCGCAGCATCGGTCACCGATTCTCGGACCAGGAACCGGTCGAGTAATCGCAAGGCGCGCTCTTCGGTATCAAACTTGCGGCCCAGTGCTCGCTTGTAGCCCACGTAGGCGGCGATGTCCTCGCCGAGGACACTGTGAAGTGAGGTGCTCATGGCAGCACCTCCTCGTGGCCCAGCGCTACCTCGCGCAGGGTCTCCACATCCACCTTGGAGTAGATGCGCGTTGAACTCGGCGATGCGTGACCGACGTAATCGCCGATGACCTTGAAGTTGAACTCGGCGTCCACCAGTCGCTGCACACAGGTGTGGCGCAGGGTGTGGGATCCCGGGCGGCGCACGCGGATGCCTGCCTTGCGCAAATAGTGGGTCGCGCGGTTGGCCACGGTAACCGGGGTCACCGGACATACGGGCGCCAGGACACGGAAGAACAGTTGCCGCTGCTCGGTGCTGGGACGCGCCGACTGCAGGTAGTCGAGTATCGCCTCACCCACCAAAGCCGACAGGGGGTAGGCCGTGGTGTGGCCCGCCTTGCGCTGCGGCACCAACAGGCGCTCGCGCTTCCAGTCGATATGCTCCAGCGTCAATCCGGCCACCTCATAGCCGCGCAGGCCATAGGTGATGAGCAGCAACAAAATCGCGTAGTCGCGCTTGCCCAGCGCAGTGCGCCGGTCGACGACGCCAAGCATGCGCCGGACATCGTCCCAGGAAATCGAGCGGGGGACATCGGCCAACTGATACCGGCGCGGCGACTCAACGGTTGCGCCGAGATCGCGGCTGATCAGCTGCTCGCGGTGCAGATAGCGCAAGAACACCCGAAGCGTGCTGCATAAGCCGGTCATGGAATGCGGGCTCAGTCGGCGACCGCTCTCCACGACAAAAGCGCTGAGTACCGCCGGGGTCAGCTCGGCCAGACACGAGACATTGATTCGCGCCAAGTAGGCTTCCAGGCTGCGCAGATAGTGGCCATAGTGCCAGATAGAGCGCTCACGCAGACCCCGCTCCTCGCGCAGATAAACGAAGAACCCGGGTGCCTGCTCCAAGAAGGGCTCCCGGCAGGTGCGCCGACGACCCCTCCCATGGAAACCAGGCACGATTAGAGACAGCAACTGCTCGGTCGGGGTCCGTGCATCATTGCCCACCCATTGCGTCGCCTGCCACGCATTCTTGGCGTGAGCCTTGACCCAGTGTTGCACAAAGGCCTCGACATGGGACGGCAGTTCGCTCCAGCACGTCGCGCCACGATCGCGCGCAAACGTACCGAACTGCATCAGGATAGGGACCCGCCGCGTGATCGTCCTAACGCTATAGCCCTGCTCTGCCAGCCACGCCACGTACCATCCGATGGGCTCCCCAATCCATGAAGCACGGATCGCATCAATGGTATCGGGCTTAGCGAAGTAACGCTCTAACATGACAATCTCCTTTCTGAGATGGGGAAAGGAGATCATGAGCTAAAATGGCGCCCGTCGTTTTGTGGCCTTTATGTTCGCCATCACCCGATTAATCAGAGGGTTGCACCCCGTGCGGCAACATAACGCGCTCGGGAACATAACCCCGATAATCTCAAAAGCGGCGTGCACAAGGCGCACCGTTACGAGCCCGATCTCAACCCGACTTATCAGGCCCTAGCGAGCCACTATGGCGTCGCGGTTGTCCCAGCGCGTCCCAGACGCCCACGGGATAAATCCAGGGCTGAACTGGGCGTCCAACTCGTAGAGAGGTGGATACTCGCCGCGCTGCGCAACCGCCAGTTCTTCTCACTCCCCGAACTCAACGCCGCGATTGCCGAGCTTCTCGAGCGGCTCAATGCCCGGGCATTCAAGAAGTTGCCTGGCTCTCGCCGGGAACTCTTCGAGAGCCTGGATCGCCCGGCGTTGCAGCCCCTGCCGGCTGAACCCTATGTCTACGCCGAGTGGAAAAAGGCGCGGGTGCATATCGACTACCACGTCGAGGTGGACGGCCACTACTACTCGGTGCCTTACCAACTGGTGAAAAAGCAGATCGAGGTGCGGCTGACCGCGCAGACCGTGGAGTGCTTCCACCGCGGCGCCCGCGTCGCCAGCCATCGCCGCTGCGCGCTCAAGGGGCGCCACACCACCGTCACCGAGCACATGCCAGCGGCCCACCGCCACTACGCCGAGTGGACACCCCAGCGGCTGATCAACTGGGCCGAGAAGACCGGGCCGGCCACCGCCACCGTGATCGCGACCATCCTCGAGCGCCGCGCCCACCCGCAGCAGGGCTTTCGCTCGGCGCTCGGCATCATGCGCCTGGGCAAGAACCATGGCGCCGGGCGCCTGGAGGCGGCCTGCCAGCGCGCCCTGCACATCGGCGCGCTGAGCTACAAAAGCCTCGAGTCCATCCTGCGCCAGGGCCTCGATCGCAAGCCCCTGCCCGAAGACGCTGAGCAGGACACCACAACCCCCATCGCCCACGCCCATATCCGCGGCGCCGGGTACTACCACTGAGCCACAGGAGAGCCACCATGCTGACCCACCCCACGCTGGAGAAACTCAGAGAGTTGCGCCTCATGCGTATTCCGGTGAACGTGACCGCTGATTCCGCTGTTCGTGACCGATGCGCGGCGCGGTGTGTGCTGGGCCGTGTTCATTGAGCTTGATCGGTCACGATGGGTCAAGTCTCGGCGATGGTGGTGGCGTGCCGTCGAGCAGCCAGTTGGCGTAGTCACTGGATATCTGTGTATCCACCAGGGCGGTGAGGACTTCCCGCTGGAGCCACTGACTGACCGCGACGCGACCCGGGTCGTTGTGGTCATCCAGGCGGTCCTGGAGCCAGCGGCGCACCACCTGATGGGCCTGGGGTGTTTCGGGCGGGTAGCCCAGACGGATGGCGAGGTAGCTGGATAGCAGTGTATCCAGGTTGGCGGTGGTGCGCCGTTGTCCCAGGCGTAGATGGAAGCGGGTGTTGCGGTCCATTGCCTTGTTCATTGGTCGGTCTCCTGGGTGCGGGTGGTCTGGCGCATGGAGGCGCCTTTCAGGGGCAGGCGGTGGGCGTTGTGGAGCAGGCGGTCGAGGATGGCGTCGGCGAGAGTGGGCTCGCCGAGGTAGTCGTGCCAGTGCTCGACGGGGAGCTGGCTGGCGATCAGCGTCGAGCGCAGGCCGTGGCGGTCCTCGATGAGTTCCATGAGGTCCTGACGCTGGCTGGCGGTCAGCGGCGCGATGGCCCAGTCGTCGAGGATGAGCAGTTCGGTACGCGAGAGCTGCTGCATCAGCCGCGGGTAGGAGCCATCGGCGTGGGCGATGTGGATGTGCTCGAGCAGCCGCGGGAGGCGGACGTAGCGCGTGGACAGGCCCTGGCGGCAGGCCTGGTTGCCGAGCGCGCAGGCGAGGTAGGTCTTGCCGGTGCCGGTGGGGCCGGTGAGCAGCAGGTT
>NZ_SKOG01000114.1 GCF_007120195.1 Aquisalimonas sp. | reverse complement strand
CACACTTGTTATCCGGGATCTCGCGGACGAAGGATCCGTCAATCTTGAGCACGTCAAGGCGAAGTTCCTTCAGGTAGCTCAATGAAGAATACCCCGTACCGAAGTCGTCGAGGGCGATTCGGATGCCGTTATCATGTAATCGACGCAACATCTCGAAATGCCCCTTGGCGTCCAACATCAAGGTGCTCTCGGTGATCTCGAGCTCCAGTGTGCCCGGCCCCATCCCGGCGTCGGTGCTCGCCTGCACCACGGAGTCGATAAAGTCGTCATGCTGGAGCTGCCGGGCGGAGACGTTGATCGCAATGCGCGGAATCGGCACACCGGCGTCGCGCAGCGCCATGAACTGTGCGCAGGCCTGGTGCAGCACCCACTCACCAACCGGAACGATGAGGCCGGTCTCCTCGAGCATTGGCAGAAATCCGGCGGGTGAAACCTCACCGTGCCCGGGGCGGCTCCAGCGCAGCAAGGCCTCGACACCGACAACGCGCTCTCCAGTGGCGTCGGTCTGGGGTTGGTAGTGGAGCGCAAACTCGTCTTGCTCGAGGGCATGGCGGAGCGCGTTGTGCAGCTCCAAACGCTGCCGCTCCGCACGATCCATGTCCGCGGTAAAGAACTGATGCTGACCTGGACCATGCTCCTTGGCGCGATGCATGGCGGTTTGAGCGCGACTCAGTAGCGTCTCGCTGTCCGCGCCATCGTTCGGGTGCAAGCTTACGCCGACTGAAACGCTGAACATGAATTCCAGCCCCTCACCTCCAGCGTCTGAGGGCTTTACGCGGAACGGGACTTTGAACGCGTCTGCGACCTTCTTTGCGACCAAGCCCGCGTCGAGCGGTTGGGCGAGATCGGCCAGGATCACGGCGAACTCATCGGCACTGATCCGCGCCACGGTGTCTTCCCCGCGCACGGTATTCTGCAAGCGCTTGGCCACGGCCCTCAACGCGTCATCACCGGCATCGTGCCCCAGGGCGTCATTGAGTGTTCTGAAGCGGTCGATGTCGAGGGACAATACACCCACCGAACGCCCGTGGCGGGTCGCCGCGGTGAGCGCGTGTTGCAGGCGGTCCACGCAGAGATAACGGTTGGGAAGCTGCGTCAGCGCGTCGTAATTGGCCTGGTAGGCCAGGCGGGACGCCATGTGCCTGCGCTCGGTGATGTCCTGCTTGATGGCAATAAAATGGGTGATCGTACCTTGCGCGTCCCGCACCGGGGAGATGGATTGTTCCTCAGAATAGAGGCTTCCATCTTTGCGGCGGTTGACGAGTTCTCCGTGCCAAACGTCTCCCGCCAGAATCGTCTTCCACAGGTTGCTGTAGAATTCGCGGCCGTGCTCGCCCGACTGAATGAGCTGACCGGGGGTCTTGCCAATCGCTTCCTCGACGCAATAACCCGTGAGCACAGAGAAGGCCCGATTGACCCAGCGGATTGTGCCGTCGGCGGAGGTGATCACGATCGCGTTGGCAGCCGCCTGCAATGCGGCATCCTGCAAACGGAACTGCTCCTTCATTTCCCTGCGATCCGTTGTATCGGTCATTTCTATAAGGCCCCAACGAAATGCTCAATACCGATGAAAATCTGTCCCGGCGAGCGGTCATCTCCGCAGCGCACCCAACTTTGGAGTGGCGCACCTACCAACCTTCCCACGAGAAGTGGCACGTCCGAATGGCTGTTAGTCACGTGCAGCATCTCATTGCAAGCGGACAAAAAATGTGAGCGCGACCCCACTCTCTAGCAAAGCGTCCGGCACAAGGAACAGCGAACAATGCGAGACCTGCGGCCACGAGCATCTCCCGGGCGTGCGCCAGCACGAGGCATCGGGACAGCGGTCATGGTCGCGGCAGAGCTGCGGTGCGCTATGCTAACAGCAGGCGGGGTGCGCCTGTCAGGCAATAGGAGCCATCATGATATCTCAGGTCCGGCCGCGCTTATTCGCAGCGGTGCTCGCGCTCGCGTTCACCCCGACCCTCGCTTGGGCAGCCGATGAGGGGCGCTATCAGCTGGAGGTCGGTCCACCGGTGGTTGTCCTGGACACGGAGACCGGAGAGCTCTGGATCGGCGTCAGCCATCCGACGGAGACACTGGTGCTAAGGCGCGGTCGCTATCAGGATGACGACGGGGAATACCACAGCTTCCCACCGGATGACTAGCGTCCTGTAACCGTCGAGATCGACACTGATGGTGCCCTTGGGAGGACTTGAACCTCCAACCGTCGGCTTCGAAGGCCGATGCTCTATCCAATTGAGCTACAAGGGCAAAGAATCCTGCTTGCGGTGCTGCCCAGGGTACCAGCCTGGATGCGCACAGTGACGGTCGACTTGCGAAGGGCGAAGGCACCACCGGGGCTGGCGGTCGACGGTTGCATTGCCGGCGACGGATCGTCCGCCGGTTGGGCGGCCTTGACCCCCCGACCAGCTAATCAATCCAGTGGCGGCGTGGGACGCACGAGAATCTCGTTCACATCCACATGCGGTGGCTGGGAGATGGCGTAGAGAACCGCCCTGGCGACATCTTCCGGCTTCAGGGCATAGGCCGGCGGCTCATCGAAAAACGGCGTGTCCACCATCCCAGGCTCGATCAATGTGACCCGAATGCCTGTGCCGCGCAACTCCTCTCTTACTCCGTAACCGATCGCGCTGACCGCCCATTTCGTCGCACTGTACATGGATCCGGCGATCGTGGTTCGACCCGCCGCCGACCCGGTCAGCAGGAGGTGCCCGCGGGTGCGCTTGAGCGCCTCGATGGTGTGGCGCAGCGTCAGGCCGACACCGTAGATGTTAGTGAGAATCATCTCCCGCCAGATGGCAGTGTCAGCGCCGCTGAAGCCACCGGGGCTACCACCCATTCCCGCGTTGGCAAAAACCGCGTCGATGCGGCCGAAATGCTCCAGGGCGCTGGCCACCATGGCCTGTTGACTGGCTGCGTCATTGACGTCGCAATGAACGGCGAGCGCACGGTCTGGGCCGCCCAACGCCTCGGCCAAGCGCGTCACCCGGTCCTCCGATCGCGCCGCCAACACGACACGGTACCCCGCCTTGGTCACCTGGCGTGCCGTCTCGGCACCAATGCCGCTGCTCGCTCCGGTGATGAGGATGACTGCGTCGTTCATGGTTCACCTCCCAACTGTTCGCGCAACCCCGGCATGGGCGTCGTTGCGCTGCCACTTCACCGCGGCGTGTCCGGCCAACCCCATGGTAACCGTTGTTGAAATGCCGTCTAAGGGGCTGAGGGCGTTTGGCCCCAAGGATAGCGTCTCGATCGTTCGAGCGCGTCGCCTAAATAGCCGGATGAGGATGCCAATGTCGTCGTCTTGTATACTTTTTAGTCTCCATGGCATTCCTTGGACCGGTTATCGTTGCTGGAACTTAACTGCGAGGCAAGGGGAGAGGCACCATGAAGTATTCGAGTTGGCGGTGTTTCCGTCACGCAATTGCTGCTTTGGCGATTGCCGCTATCGCCGGCGCGCTGCCTTCGACTGCAGTCGCGGACAACGACTATCCCACGGAAGCGCGCGTCGATTACGTTCTCGGCTGCATGGCGGCAAACGGCCAGGATTACCTGGTTATGCAGAAGTGCTCGTGCAGCATCGATGTCATCGCTGAACTGATACCCTACGAAGACTATGAGGCCGCCGAGACGGTGCTCCGTATGCGCGAGCGGCGCGGTGAGCTCGGGGTATTGTTCCGCACCGAAAAGGAGCTTGAGGATCTGATGCAGGATTTCCGCAGAGCGCAGGCTGAAGCGGACCTGCAATGCTTCTGAGGAGACGGGCGTCGATAGCGGCGCTCGTCGGGCTCGTGAGCCTGCAGGCGCCCCTTGCTGGGGCGGCGGATGCAGACATCGCTGAGGGTGCGCGCGTGTTTCAGGCGCAGTGCGCCGGCTGCCACGCGATAGAACCTGGCGCCCACCGCGCCGGGCCCAGCCTGTACCGAGTGCTCGGACGACGTGCCGGGAGCGCCGCAGGGTTCGATTACTCGCCCGCGCTGCGCCAGGCTGAGATCGTCTGGACGCCGGAGAGTCTCGACGCCTTTCTGGAGGATCCGCAGGACGTGGCCCCCGGAACACGCATGGTCTTCTGGGGCCTGGAGGCGGCAGAGCGCCAGCAGGTCATTCGGTTTCTCGAGCACGCCGCCGAATAAGGCTCACCGCCGGCTTTACTCTGCGCCTGCCCCGGTCTTGCGGGCCATCATGCCGCGCGCCGGGTTGTATCCCAGGATAGCAAATCCAACGAGTACGATTGTGACGGCGATGGTGATCAGCGCCGCGTCGCCGTTGAGCTGTTCATACAGTGCAAAGCGAATCAACTCGACGGCGTAGGTAAAAGGGTTGAGGGAGGCGAGCTGATAGACCACCAGGCTCGATTCCTGGAGCCGCCATAAGGGGTACAGGGCCGACGAGATGAAGAACATGGGGAAGATGACGAAGTTCATGATCCCCGCGAAGTTCTCCAGATGACGAACGAACGAGGAAAGCAACAGCCCCAGCGCGCCTACCATAAACCCAGTCACCACGAGGGCAGGCAGCACATAGACATACCCCATGAGCGGCGCCTGCACGCCGTAGGCGTAGGCGATTGCCAGAAAGGCATAGACCTGGACGATGGAAACCACCGTTCCCGCCAACAGCTTGCAGATCAGCAGATACCAGCGCGGGAACGGGCTGACCAACAGCACGCGCATGCTACCCATCTCACGGTCGTAGACCATGGACAGTGAGCTTTGCATGCCGTTGAAAAGCTGAATCATGCCGACCAGACCCGGCACAATGTACTCTTCATAGAGGATGTACGTCTGGTACGGCTCCGTCATGGCGACGCCGAGCGCCATTCGAAAGCCTGCGGCGAAGACCAGCAGCCAGACCAGCGGCCTCACCAGCGCCGCGATGAAACGGCTGCGCTGATGCACGAACCGCAGCAGTTCCCGCCAGAGAATGCCGCGCATGCAGTGGGCGTAGGCGGCCAGCCTCATCCGACCTCGGTTTCGGTTAGCGTATCGAACGCCTCGCCAATGGACGCGGCACGGGCTTGCGTCTTGATTTCCTCAACGGAGCCGTTCCCGCGTATGCGGCCCTTATCCAGCACGATGACGCGGTCCTCTGGGTGGACTTCATCAATCAAATGGGTCGCCCACAACACCGCCACCCCCTCGTCCGCGCACAGGCGATGCACGTGCTCGACGATGCCGCGACGCGAGGCCACGTCCAGACCCACGGTCGGCTCGTCGAGCAGCAACAGCCGCGGGCGGTGTAGCAATCCGCGGGCAATCTCCACGCGCCGCCGTTGCCCGCCAGAGAGCTCTCGGACCCGCTTGCACTGGTGTTCCCCAATCCCCAGGCGCGCTACTTGATCTGCGGCATGACGCCGCGCCGTCTTCAGGTCCATGCCGTGCAGCGCCGCATGGTAGGCCAGATTCTGCTGCACACTCAGGTCAAGATCCAGGGTCGGCTGCTGAAAGACCACGCCCATCTGTCCCAAGGCCTGCGT
>NZ_SKOG01000081.1 GCF_007120195.1 Aquisalimonas sp. | reverse complement strand
ACGCCGGGGCAGCTCGCAAGCCTGCGCGCCGAGCTCACCGTGCTCGCCGCCGCCGGAATCTTGGGCACCATGATCGCAGCCGCCGTGCCTGAGACCCTGCTCGCGGATCTTCTGAGGAGCCTGGGGCTGCATGGCGCCCCCGTCGCTGTCGCCGTGGCGTTGCTCATGCTCGTGTTCGCCCAGCTCGGCCTCAACCCGATTGTCACGGCGACCATCGCGCTTACCTCGCTGAGTCAGCCGGAGGTCTTCGGTCTCGAACCCAAGCTTCTGGCCCTGGCCGTGATGACGGGCTGGATGCTGGCGGTGGGCTCCTCGCCCATGACCACTTCGGTACTCATCACCGCCCGGGTCGCGGAGGCTTCGCCCTATACCGTCGGCTACCGCTGGAACGGCTGGTTCACCCTGGGCACGGCCGCGTTGGCTTCGGTATGGCTGCTGGTGCTGGGTTGGCTGATCGGGCCATCATGACGGCGCCCCCGGCAGAGCGCCAAATGGGGTGACAGTGGCGTCAGTTTTATGCATGATTCGCAGTCATTACAGGTGCGGCAGCGCCTGGAGATGGCCCACCGTTCTCGGAGTCTGAACCGCATGCCATCGACAATTGAACAGCAAACCATGAACGGCCTGATCGTGGACCGGGTCGGTGAGTCCGGCCCCTGCATTGTCTTTATCCACGGCTCCAGCGGAGGATCCTGGTACTGGCATCCGTTCATGGAGTACTTCGCCGATCGGGGCTACCAGTGCTACGCGGTCAATCTCCGCGGACATGGTCCCAACCCTCGTTTGCCCGATCTGGGCAATGTCACGGTGCAAGATTACGTGGCGGATGTGCGCGGCGTGCTCGATGAGCTGGGCGAGACCATCGTCGTGGGGCATTCCATGGGGGGCGCCATTGCCCAGGTTATCGCCCAGGACCCACCGCTGAAAGCGGCCGTGTTCGCCGCTTCCGCGCCGGTTGCCGGTGTGAAGTTCCACAAGCCGCCCATGAACGTCTGGTTTGCGCTGCATGGGCTCAAGTCCATCCCGGCCATGATCCGCAAGACGGCCATTAAGCCCGGCTACCGCGTTGCGGCCAAATCGGTCTTCAACTGCGTCGAGCCAGAGCGCCAGCGCGAGCTCTGGCAATACCTCACACCCGAGTCCGCCACGGCGGCCGTGGAAGTGCTCAAGGGCAGTGTCGAGGCGGAACTGCGCGACGTGCGCATCCCGATGCTCACCGTCGTCGGGTCTGAAGACGGCACCACCGTCCCGGAGATGGCGCGGGAGATTGCGGAATACCAGGGCACCGAGTTCCTGGAGCTGCCCGACCATGGCCACATGTTCATGATTGAGCCGGGCTGGGAGCAGTGCGCCGAACGCATAGAGCACTGGTTCACCCAGGTGGGCGTTGGTGTCGAAAGTACCGTTTGAATGAGGAGCGCCTGCGGCGCGATCGGTTCAAAGGTGCATTACGCCTACGGCTAATGCCCCCTACACCCTCACCCTGCCGCCGCGGCATACCGAAGGATGTAGGGTGGATTAGCGCAGCGTAATCCACCGTCGACCACCGCGCCGTAAGGCGCACGCCCCCACACCCGGCCGACGCCCGTCGACGACCCCATGATCCAACCGAAACGCTCCGGCCCCGTAGGGTGGATTAGCGCAGCGTAATCCACCGTCAATGGCACAGCGCCGCAGGCGCACGACTCATGTTTCGCCCGTGCGCCCTTGGCGCGGTTTGTTTGACGGTGCATTACGCTGGTGCTAATGCCTACGCCCTTCGATCGGCCGTGGTGCCGTGGCGTGGCTGCACGCGGTCAACCAACGCGCCGCGAGGCGCGCAACCCCACAACCGGCCTCGAGCCCCATCAAGCTACACCGTCGCGCGCTTGCTCAGCGTCCACCCGCCATTCATCCAAAGCGCCATCCCCGCGGCTGGAATGAGCATCACCGCGCTGATCAACGACAGCTCCAGGTTCGTGAGTGCAACGGGCCCGCCGCCCGGTATGGCGATGCTCATGCCGCCCACGACCAGCATCGCGCGGATCGGCCACTGCAAGTACACGTTGCGGCACAAATCGCCGACGAACAGCAGATAGCCCTGCATGGCGCTGGCGATGACCAGCACCCCGAATAGCGCCTGCGCGAGCACCAGTACAATCTCCTGCATTGTCCCCTGCAGGATCAGCGCCGGGTTGAGCACAAACAGGAACGGGATGAAGTAGATCACGCTGCCCAGGCGCATGGCCTGAAAGCCCGTCTCCATGGACCGCGCACCAGCGATGGTGGCCGCCGCAAACGCGCCCAGGGCCACCGGCGGTGTGATGAAGCTCAGCATTCCCCAGTACAGGATGAACAGGTGCACGGCCATGGGGTTCATGCCGCCGCCCTGGATCAGTGCCGGGGCCAGGGCCACGGCCAGAAAGATATAGGCGGCCGTCACCGTCATGCCGATGCCCATGACAAAACTCGTGAGCGCGCCCATGATCAGCAGCACCAGCGTGCTGCCCCCGGCGAGATAGATCAGGTCGTTGGCAATGGTGCCGGAGAGTCCCGTCATGGACAGTGCGCCAATCAGCAGCCCGACGCCGGTCAGGATGGCGATCAGCTCGGCAAACAGCTTGGCCGACGACGAGAAGAAATTCAGCACATCCTGCCAGCCCCAGCGCTGGTATGGCAGAACCTGGTTGATGAATAACAGCAGCGCAGTGGCGTAGAAGGGGGCAATGGCCTCGCGGCGCAGGAAGAACAGCATCCAGATCAGCAGCACAAACACGAAGATGAAGTACCACCCCTCCTTGAGGGTCTGCTTGAGCGGTGGCAATTCGGCATGGGGCAGCCCTTTGAGTCCGTGCCGCGCCGCATAGGCGTCGATCTGGATGAACAGACCAAGGAAATACAGCACCGAGGGCACCACCGCCGCCAGGGCGATGTGCCCGTAGGGGACATTCAGGAACGTGGCCATGATGAAGGCGGTCGCCCCCATCACTGGCGGCATCAGCACGCCGCCGGTGGAGGCACAGGCCTCCACGCCACCGGCATAGGAGCGGCTGAAGCCGACCCGACGCATGGCCGGGATGGAGAGCACGCCGGTGGTCATCACGTTGGTGATGACGCTGCCGCTCATGGAGCCCATGAGCCCGCTGGAGAAAATCGCGACCTTGGCCGGCCCGCCGCGCACATGGCCGAGGAGACCGAAGGCCAGGTTGATGAAGAATTTCCCGCCGCCGGTATGCTGCAGGGCGACGCCGAAGAGCAGAAAGCCGATCACCAGGTTCGCGAACGCCTGCAGCGGTATGCCCATGACGCTCTCGCGGCTCATGGTGTGGTAGATCGCCGTCTCGGTGGCGCTCGCGGGGAATCCCTGAATCGGCCCGGGCATCACGTCGGCGAATAGGGGGTAGATGCTCGCCAGGCCAACGATGATGGCGATGGTAAGTCCGCCGGCACGCCGGGTGGCCTCCAGGATAACCGCCCACAGCAGAAAGCTCATGAAGATCGCGTGGTTGGGGGCGGCATACTCCCATCCCCGGTCAAGGATCTGCTCCGCGTTATAGGCGAAGTAGCTGCAGACACCCACCGCGAACAGGAACAGCGCGATGTCGTACCATGGCAGCCGCGATCGACTTGCCCCCGGCCATGCGGGCCACAGCAGGTAGACGAGCGGCAGCATGAGTGCCACGACGGTGTAGAAGAACTGGCTCTCCACCCGGGTGAAAAGCGTCAGCAACCCGAGGTTAAGGAGGTAATCGAGGGTAATCAGGGTCAGCGCCAGGGCAGCCAGGCGAGGCACCCAAGGCCAGTAGCCGTTGAGCTCGCGGACGCCTGAGACTTGTTCGGGGTCGGGCGCTTGCGTTGGGGTCGATGGAGTATTCATGGCCACCAGGATCTATGCCGATTGTTCGTTCCCACACGGTGCCCAGTGCGGGTGAGGGAAGGCGGGCATCCCGAGTGAGCCTGGGATGCCCGCCACAGCCAGCCGATTGCGCTCAGGGCGCTTCGCTCAACGGAAGACCGGGTCCATGCCGATCTCTTCCAGGGCGGCTGCCCGTGCTTCCATCCAGCCTTCTATGAAAGCATCTTCATCCCGCGGCGGATCATCTGCGACGTAATCACCCCAGGCCGAGCGGATGGTGCGATGCCGCTCAACCAGCGTGTCCTGGTGTTCCTGCATTTCGTCGGTCCAGTGGCCGATCTCCTTGTAGTACTCCACCACCGCATCGTGGAACGGGATGACCCACTGCATGTTCTGGTTTTCAAGCGAAAAGCCTTCGTTACCAGGTGCGGAATCCTTGTAGGCGTCATGATCCTCGACGAACATGCGAACGAGGCCGCGGACGAGATCGTCCTCGGCATCCCGGTTGGCCACCAGAATCGGGTACGGGTAGCTGGATCCCATCCAGGGGTTATCCTCATCGTGACCGCCGGCAGCCACGGTCACCTTGTGTGGCTGGAAGTAGGGGGCCACGTTCGTGAACCGCTCCCAGGCCTCTTCGTCGTCGGGGTCAAGATGGGGCCAGGTGATCCCGCGCGGACTGGCGGCCAGCTGTTGCGCGGGGGGAGCGACCGTCATGGTGAACGCCGCGTCCGCCTGATGCCCCACGATGCCTTCGAACGAGCGCCCATAACCCGGAAACTCCACGCGCTCCACGTCGTCCCAGGTCAGGTCTCCAAACGCCAGGAACGCCTCGGTGCCCACATTCAAGGCATCGTCACCACGGATATAGGCGATGCGCTTGCCCTTCAGGTCGGCCGGCGTTTCCACGTCGGTATCACCGGCTACCGCGAGCCCCAGTCCAAAGCTTGCCGTCGACGATGTGACCACGCGGATATCCTGCGGCCCCCAGTCCGGCCCCGCAAACATGAGCACGCCTTCGGCGCCGTAGTAGGCCGCGATCCCACAGGCACACAACGGCACACGCCCGGTCTTGAGCGGGGTCATGCGGGCGACGTCGTTCTCGCCGGGCAGAATGCGCACGGAGGTGCCGTAGGTGTTCTGCAGGTGATTGCCGATGGATGCCATTTGGGTGTATCCGGCGGAGCCGGTGCCATAGGCAGTCATGGCGATGCTGCCAGGCAGTTCAATGTCATCGGCTCCCGCCGCGCCGGCCCAGGCCACGGCGGCGCCGAGAACGCCTGCTGCTAAGGGTTTCATAGTCATGCTCCTCCCAGATGCTTATTCGAATTTAAACGCGTCATTTTATTATAGTGAAACTGTATTCCGTTTAGCGGAATCTTACCACCCTTGATGCGAGGTGCGCCGTTGGCGCGGCGGGTTGACGGTGCCGCCGGCACACAACGCCCCATCCCACCAATGCGATGCACCCTTCCGCTCTGGCCTCGGCGCTTGCCGGAGGGCGTAGGGTGGATTAGGCGAAGCCGTAATCCACCGTCCAACCAACAGTGCCGCCGGCACTCAACAACTACCGCGCCAACTCATTCCCAAACCGCACGTACTCGTTGATCGTCTCGGGGTTGGCACAGGCATCCCGGCTCACGGCCTTTTCCTCCGGGTACCCCAGCAGCAGCTTCTTCACCGGTACCTCCATCTTCTTGCCACTGAGCGTGCGCGGCACGCCGGTGACGGGCACGATGGCGTCGGGCACGTGGCGGGGTGACAGGTCCTTGCGCACCTTCTCGCGGATCTGGCGATCCAGCGCCTCATCCAGCGTCACCCCCTCGGCGAGCACCACGAACAGTGGCATGTACAGCTGCCCCTCGCCACGTTCCACGTTCACCACCAGGCTGTCGACCACCGCGTCGAGGTCCTCCACCACGCGGTAGATCTCCGCCGTGCCCATGCGCACGCCGTAGCGGTTGAGCGTGGAGTCGGAACGGCCGTAAATGATGCAGCTGCCGCGGGAGGTGATCTTGATGAAATCGCCGTGGCGCCACACGCCCGGGAACATGTCAAAGTAGCTGTCCCGGTAGCGGCTGCCGTCGGTATCGCCCCAGAAAAACAGCGGCATCGACGGCATGGGCCGCGTGATCACCATCTCGCCCACCTCGTCAATCAGGGCATTGCCAGTGTCGTCCCAGCTCTCGACACTTGCGCCCAGGAGTCGCGCCTGTATCTCGCCCGCGCGCACGGGCAGGGTGGGGACACCGCCGACGAAGCCCGCGCAGATATCCGTGCCGCCGCTACTCGATGCCAAATGCACGTCCGGGTTGACGGCGTCATAGACCCAGCGGAATGCCTCCGGCGGCAAGGGTGACCCGGTGGCGCCGATGCCGCGGATGTGGTCGAGGTTGTGATGTTTGCGCGGTTGCCGGTCCGCCTTCATGCAGGCGGTCAGGAAGGCAGCGCTGATGCCCATCTGGGTGATTTTCGCCTCCTCGCACAGCCGCCACAGCCGGTCCATATCCGGATAGGCCGGGTTGCCGTCGTAGAGCACCAGTGCGGCGCCATTGACCAGCATGCCGGTGAGCGCATTCCACATCATCCAGCCGGTGGTGGTGAACCAGAAGCAGCGGTCCCCCGGCGCGACATTGCTGTGCACATGGCCGGCCAGGGTGTGCTGCACGGTGATGCCGCCATGCCCGTGGACGATGGCCTTGGGCATGCCCGTCGTGCCCGAGGAGTAGAGCACCCACAGCGGATGGTCGAAGGGTACCTGCTGGAAGTTCAGACTGGCGCCCTTGCCCCGGGCGAGAAATGCCTCCCAGGTTTCCGTCGCCTTGAGCCGGCCCGGGTCGGCTGTGCCGTCCAGGTAGGGCAGCAGCACCGTGTGATCGACCGTGGGCAGGGTGTCCTGCAGGTGGCGCAACACCCCCATGCGGTCGAAGGCCTTGCCGTTGTAACGGTAGCCATCGACCGCCAGCAGCACCTTCGGCTCAATTTGCGAAAAGCGGTCCACGACGCTGGGCGTGCCGAAGTCCGGCGAGCACGAGGACCAGATAGCCCCCAGGCTGGCCGTGGCCAGCACGGCGACAATCGTCTCAGGGATGTTCGGCATGTAGGCGACCACGCGATCGCCGGGCTGGACGCCGAGCTGGCGCAAGCCTTCCGCCGCCGCGGCGACCTGTGCCTCCAGCTCCCGCCAGGTGACCACAGCGGTGGTCTCCCGGATCTCCGAGCAGTGGAACAAGGCCGGCGTATCGCCTGCGCCATGGCGCAGCGCGTGTTCCGCCCAGTTGAGCGTGCTGCCGGTGAACCACTGTGCCCCGGGCATCTCCCGGGTCGTAAGGACTTGCTGGTAAGGCGATGCCTTGAACTCGAAGTACTCCCAGGCAGCGGCCCAGAAATCTTCCAGGTGCTCCGTGGACCAGCGCCACAGGTCGTGATAGTCGGTGAATTCCAGGCCGCGCGTGTGCTGTAACCAGCGCATGAGCTGGGTGACGTTCGCGCTTTCGATCCGTTTGGCGCTCGGCTCCCAGAGCAGGCTGCCTTCTTCGATCATGGGGGTCTCCTCCTTAGCGTGCGCCTTCGGCGCCATAATTTGACGGTGGATTACGCCTTCGGCTAATCCACCCTACGCCCTTCGATCCGGCGCAAGGGACCATCGAAGCGCGTAGTCAGCCACGCGTAGGGTGGATTAGGCGAAGCCGTAATCCACCGTGAAACAACTGCCCCGCAGGCGCACAACCCATCAACCCGTCAATCAATCCACCAAAAGCCCCCGGTCAATCTCCGCAAACCGCGCCTTGCCCGCCAGCGCCATGGTGAGGTCCACATCCGCGAGCAGGCGCTTGATCACCTCGCGCACGCCCTCCTCACCATCGAGCGCCAGGCCCCAGATGTAGGGCCGACCCAGCAGCACGGCATCCGCGCCCAGCGCCTTGGCCTTGAGCACATCGGAGCCGGTGCGGATGCCGCTGTCGAAGAGTACCGGCACCCGAGCGTCCACCATGGTGGCCACACTGGGGAGGGCGTCGATGGCGGCGATACTGCCGTCAATCTGCCGCCCGCCGTGGTTGGAGACGATGATCCCATTGACGCCGTGCTCCAGGGCGAGGCGCGCATCCTCCGGGTGGAGCACGCCCTTGACCAGAATCGGCAGGTTGGTGGCCTCGCGCAGGGTGGCCAGGTCCTTCCAGGTCTTGAATGGCGCGGCGAATTCCTCCGCCCAGCGCTTGACAGAGGGCCGGATGTCCTCCTCCGGCGGGCGCGCCAAGCCGTCACGAAACCACGGGTCGGAGGTGTAATTGGCCAGGCCCTGGCCGTTGAGAAATGGCAGGAACGCGTTCTGCAGATCCCGCGCGCGCCAGGCCATCATCTTGGTATCCAGGGTCACCACGACGGCCTCGTAACCGGCCTGCTCGGCGCGCTGGACGAAGCTCGTAGCCAGCTCCGTGCTGCGCGGCCAGTAGAGCTGGAACCACCGCGGTGCATCGCCCACGGCCTCCGCCACGGATTCCATGCTGTGGGCCGAGACCGTGGAGAGGATGGTCGGCACCTGCAATGACGCCGCGGCACGGGCGGTGGCGAGTTCGGCTTCGGGCCGGATAATGCTCTGCACGCCGATGGGCGCCAGCAACAGCGGCGAGGGCAGGGTGCGCTCGAACAGTGTCACGGAGGGATCCCGCTCGGAGACGTCCGTGAGCATGCGCGGATGGATGCGGTAGCGGTCGAAGGCCGAGCGGTTGGCACGCATGGTAACCTCGCCCGCGCCGCCGGCGACGTACCAGTAAGACTCCTTGGAAAGCACCTGGTGGGCCGCGTGCTCCAGATCCTCCATGCGCACCGGCAGGCGCGGACGCGCGCCCTTCAGGCCGCCCTGGTAGATCTTGAGCTGGTGATCGCCGTAGTGGGGCTGGGCCATGGGGTTCCTCCAGTATGCGGTATTGTTTGGTGGCGAGGCGGTAGTGTGCGCCTGCGGGCGCGGGATGTTTGACGGTGGATTACGCTGCGCTAATCCACCCTACGCGCTTCGATGATCCTGTACGCCAGATCGAAGGGCGTAGGGTGCATTAGCCGAAGGCGTAATGCACCGTCGAACAACGCGCCGCAGGCGCACAACCGACAATCGAATCGGCCGCGGGCCGCCATACTCCACTGTAGGTTGCCCTTCGCAAAAAATGAAACTGTGTTTTATTAGCATGCTATCTAGTATGATCCTATGTATGTCGGAGCGAAGAACCAATACTGCAGACAACTTCAGTGATTTGAACCGCTTCGGCTCGGCCTTGGCGGAAACCGCCCGCGTTTGGCGCATGCGCCTGGATCAACGCCTGCGGCCGTTGGGGCTGAGTCAGGCCAAGTGGCGGGCGCTGCTCAATGTGGCGCGGGACGGCGAGGGCATGACCCAGAAGGCGCTCGCCGAGCGGCTGGGCATCGAGGGGCCGTCGCTGGTGGGCCTACTGGACCGGCTTGCAGCTGATGGCTGGATCGAGCGGCTGGTCTGCGCGGAAGACCGGCGTGTTCGCCGCATTTACCTCACCGAAAAGGCGCGCGCGACGCTGCAGGACATCGAGGCGGTGGCGACACAGCTGCGCGAGGAGATCTTTGGCGATATTCCGGAGCGCGAGCTTCGGCAGTGTCTCGATGTGCTGCAGCGCATCCGCGACAAGGCGGATTCCCTGCCATGAGTGGCCAACCCGTTGAGCAGAGCGGCACGCGCGCCGGTAACGGACACGGGGGCAAGATCGTCCTGGCGGTCGTGGTGCTGGTGATTCTGGCGGCGGGTGCCGGATATTGGCTCTACGAGCGCCTTTTGTACGTCCACGAAATCGACGCCCGCGTGGAGGCGGACATGATTACCGTCGCCTCGCGGCTGCCCGGGTGGCTCGAGACCATGGGCCTGAGCCAGGGGGACGCCGTGGCAAAGGGCGATGTGCTCGTGCGCCTGGATCCACGCGAGGCCGAGCGGCGAATGGCGGTGCTAGAAGCCCGGGAGGAGGCGTTGCGCCGCGAGCTGGATCAGGTGGACGCCGAGTTGAATCTGGCGCGGGCGCGCGACGAGAGCCGTATTGAGCGCGCCCGCCGGCGGGTTGCGGTGGCGCAGGCCGAGTTGGAGCGCCGGGAGCGTCAGCGCGAGAAAGCCGTGGCCGATCTTGAGCGCGTGCGCGGCATGGCCGAGGACGCCATGGTCTCCGAGCAGGAAGTCGATGACGCCCGCCACGCTCTGCGGCTTGCCGAGAGCGATGTGCGCTCCACCCGCGCCGCCCTGGAGGAGGCCCGCGCTGCGGTGGACGAAGCCCGCGCCGAGCAGGCGCACCACGCGGTGCTCGCCGCCACCGCCGCGACCCTGGAGGCGCGCGTCCAGGAACTCCGGGCCGAGCAGGAAGAAGCGCAGCTTGGCGTCAGCGATCGCAAGATCCGAAGCCCGATCGACGGCGTTGTGGCGGAGACCTTCGTCAACGCCGGCGAACACGTGCAGGCTGGCCAGAATCTGGTCATGGTGCACGAGCCCGGGCGTGTCTGGGTCAAGGCCAATATCCGCGAGACGGACATCGCCCAGGTTGCCGAAGGGCAGTCCGTGCGCATCCAGGTTGATGGCTACCGCGGTGAGGATTTCAGTGGCCGGGTGGAGCGCATCGGCAGCGCGGCGACCAGCGAGTTCGCGCTGCTGCCAAACCCCAACCCCAGCGGCAATTTCACCAAAGTCACCCAGCGCATCCCTGTTCGCATTGCCTTCGACGACCCCGATGCGCGCCTGCGTCCCGGGATGATGGTCGAGGTGCGCATTGACGTCCGAGACTGAGCGGCTCTACGAGCGCTTCGGGCCCGCGTACAAGTGGCTGGCCACGGCCACGGTGATGTTGGGCACACTCTCCATGACGCTCGCCACGACCATTGTCAACGTGGCCATTCCGGACATCATGGGTGTGTTCGGCATGGACCAGAGCCAGGCCCAGTGGCTGGCCACCGGTTTTCTGGCGGCGATGACGGCCTTCATGCTGCTCTCGGCGTGGGCGCTCAGTGCCTTTGGGATGCGCGCGGCCTATATCGGCGCGATGGTGGTTTTCATCGGCTCGGCGCTCGCCGGTGGGCTGAGCGTCAACGAGGACATGGTCATCCTCTCCAGGGTGGTGCAGGGCGCCATGGCGGGGATCATCCAGCCGCTGGCCATGACCATCATTTTCCAGGTCTTCCCGGCCCGGCAGCGGGGCCTCGGCATGGGGATCTACGGCCTGGGCGTCATCCTCGGCCCTGCCATCGGACCGGTCCTCGGTGGTGTGCTGGTGGATCTGTTCTCCTGGCGGGCGGTGTTCTTCCTGCCGCTGCCCACCTGCCTGCTCGGCATCGTCTTTGCCGTGTTGTTCCTGGCCGGCCGCGAGTCCCGCGGCCCGCGCCCCGGCTTTGACTGGTTTGGCTTCGCACTGCTGTCGGCGTTTCTCCTCTGCCTGCTCTGGGCCACATCCAACGGCCAGCGGCTGGGCTGGAACAGCCTGCTCATCCAGGGGCTGTTTGTCGCCGCCGCCGTGGCGCTGGTGGGGTTTGTGCTCTGGCAACTACGCTCGTCCGAGCCGCTACTGAATGTGCGTATTTTCGCCGTCCCCGGGTTCGCGGCCGGATCCATGATCGGGTTTTGTTTCGGTGCGGCGCTTTTCGGCAGCACTTACCTCATCCCGTTGTTCGTGCAGGAGATCCAGCAGTTCACTGCGACCAAGGCGGGGCTGCTGTTAATGCCCGCGGGCCTGGTGATGGCCATGAGTTTCCCGCTCGCCGGGCACCTCAGCGACCGCCTGCCGCCCCACGTGCCAATCGCCGTCGGGCTGGTGTTGATCGCAGTCTCCTGCTTCGCCCTTGGCACGGCGGACGTGAACACCGCCTTCTGGGTGATGGTGTTCTGGATCACTCTGGGGCGTATCGGGCTGGGCCTGGGGCTGCCATCGATCAATACTGGCTCCTTGCGCACCCTGGACTTCAGCCTGGTCTCCCAAGGCGCAGGGGCCGTGAACTTCTCCCGCCAGCTCGGCGGCGCATTGGGCGTGAACGCGTTATCCGTGCTTCTCGACCGTCGAACGTGGTTTCATACGGAGGTGATGGCGCAGACACAGACGGCCGCCAACCCGATGACCCGGGAGCTGCTGATGCGTTTTCAGGAACTGGCCGGGCGGCTGGGCGTGAGCCCTGACCGTCTGGAACCCGAAGCGCTACGCTTTCTCGGTGAGATGGTCTTTCGCCAGGGGTACGCGCGGGGCTTTCAGGACAGCTTCCTGGCGTTGGGTGTGGTCTTTCTGTTGGCGTTGATTCCGGCCTGGCTCATGGGGAGGTACACAAGGCAATGACACTCTACCGGCAGATTCTAATGGCTTATGACGGCACGGAGGCTGGGCGCCTCGCGCTTGAGCAGGGTGCAGAGGTGGCGCGCATGACCGAGGCTCACGTGCATCTGCTTGCCGTATTGCGCCTGCCCGCATCCCTGGGGTTCATGCAGGAGGGCTATCCTCAGAACTGGATCGACGAGCAGCTGCAGGAAGTCCAGGCGAGCCTGGACGAGGGTGTGGCACGCCTGCGGGAGGCGGGCCTGGAGGTCACCGGTCACCGGCGCGAAGGTGAGCCGGTAATCGAGATCAGCCACCTCGCCCGGGAGCTGAACGTCGATCTGGTGGTGGTCGGCCACACACCGCGCGGGCGTCTCGCACGGTGGTGGCACGGCTCCGTGGGCACCACACTACTCGATGAATTGCGTTGCAGTATTCTCGTGGTGATGCCGCGTGAGGACGGAAGCCGTTGACGTGGTCCCGCGCGGGGTGGCGCAGATGGTGCCGCGGTGGATGACGCCTTCGGCTAATGCCCCCACACCCTCGCTCCACCTCCGAGGCCAGTCGAAGGGTGTAGGGTGGATAAGCGCAGCGCATCCACCATAAAACAACCCGCGCCACCGTCGCACAACAACACCGCCGTACCCCGGGAGGAGAAACAATGACCGACAACCCCAGAGTCCTGATCGTTGGCGCCGGTGCCATCGGCAGCTTCTACGGCGCCATTCTCAGCCGCGGCGGCGCACAGGTGGAAGCGGTGAGCCGCTCGGATGCCGCCGTGATCCGCGAGCGCGGGTTTCGCATCAACAGCCACGACCTGGGTGATCTCTCGTTTCGTCCCCACGCCGTCTACGAGCGCGTGGAAGACGTGCAGCAGCCGCCCGATTTCGTGCTGCTTAGCGTCAAGGTGCTCGATGACCTGGACCGTGCCGCCCTGATCCGCCCGGCGGTGGGGCCCGGTACCGTCCTCGTGCTGGTGGAAAATGGCATCGACATCGAGCGGCCCATCCATGACGCGTTCCCGGACAACCCGCTGGTGAGCGGCCTCGCCTTCGTCGCCGTGAGCCGCACGGGCCAGGCCCAGTCCGAGCACAAGGCGTACGGGCGTCTGGTTGTGGGCGAATACCCTTCCGGCGCCGGCGATGCGGCGCAGCGGTTCTCCGCGCTGCTCACGGCCGGCGGTGTCGAGTGCCCCGTCTCCGAGAGCCTGGTGACCGAGCGCTGGCGCAAGGCGGTATGGAATGCCGCCTTCAATCCCGTTTCCGTCATCGCGGGCGGTGCCACCACCACCACCATCCTCGATGCCCCCCGGGGTGAGGGCTTCATGGTCACGCTTATGCAGGAAGTCTGCGACGTCGCCGCCGCGGCCGGTCATCCCATGCCGGAGTCGCTGCCCGAGAAGAGCATCGGTGGCACCCGCAAGATGCCGCCCTACCACAACAGCATGGCGCTGGACTTCCTCAATGGCCGGCCTATGGAAGTGGAAGCGATCCTCGGTAACGTGATCCGGGCGGCGCAGGAGCACGGCGTCTCGGTGCCGCACTTGGCGAGCGTATACACCGTCACCAAGATGCTCCAGCAGCGCATCGCGGACGAGGGGCATCCACTTGGCGTGTAGGGGGTATGTTTTCGCCGCGGGGTTGTGACGGCGGATTACGGCTGCGCCTAAACGACTATGGGCCGTGCCGATGATCGGGCAGGGCGCTGAACAAAGGGCGTAGGGCGGATTAGCGCAGCGTAATCCGCCGTCGATAACATAGCGCCGCAGGCGCACGACTGATGCTGCGTCTGTGCGCCTCCGGCGCAGGCTAGTTTGACGGTGCATTACGCTGTCGCTAATGCACCCTACACCCTTCGGTTGGCCGCGGTGCCATGGCATGGCTGCATGGCGTAAATGTAGTCAGTTAGGCGCAGCCGTAATCCGCCGTCAAACCACAGCGCCAGCCACCTGCCTACTGCGCCCCCATGCTCGGCAGCCACAGCGAGATCTGCGGGAACATGATCAGGATCACCGTCGCAAACACCAATATGGCAATAAACGGCGGCGTCCCGCGTATGATGTCAAAGTAGGGCCTTCGGAACACGGCCATGGCCGTAAATATGTCACAACCAAACGGTGGTGTGGCCGAACCGATCGCCGCCTGCAGGGTGACGATGACGCCCACATGCACCGGGTCCAGACCCGTCGCCGTTACCAGTGGCTGGAACAGCGGCGTGAGGATCAGGATCACCACGATGGGGTCGACGAACATACAGCCAATGAAGTAGGCCACGGCGATCAGCGCCAATGCGGCCGTGGGGCTATCCCCGAACTGTTGCACAATCGGCGTTAGGATTTGCTGCGGCACACCGGCCGTGGACAGAGCCTGGGAGAAGGCGTAGCCGATGGCCACCAGGATGAATACCACCGCGGTGATCATGCCCGTGGACAGTGCAATGGAGCCGATGTCACGCAGGCTCACCTTCCGGTAGATGAACACTTCCAGCACGATCGCGTACAGCACCGCCATCGCCGAGGCGTCCACGGGGCTGAATGTGCCGGTGTAGATGCCACCCACCACGATCACCGGGAAACCGAGAGGGAGGATGGCGCCTTTGAGGGCATAGAGGCGCTGGCGCCAGGTCGACCGTGGTTCAACCTCGATGCCCATGATCCGCGAGGCGATATAGCAGTACACGGAGAACATCAACAGGATCAGCAACCCGGGCAGAATGCCGGCGATGAAGAGGTCGCCGATGGAGGCACCGCGCGCGATCACGCCGTAGACGATCATGCCGATGCTCGGCGGAATCAGCAGCGCAATGTCGCTCGCGTTGATGATCAGCGCCAGGGTGAAGCTGTCCTTGTAACCCTTCTGCAGCAGGCGCGGGCGCATGGGGCCACCCATTGCCACCACGGTCGCCTGCGTGGACCCGGAGACGGCGCCGAAGAGTGTGCAGCTTGCGGCGGTGGTAATGGGCAGCCCACCGCGGAGGTGGCCGACAAACGAGCCGACGAGATCGAGCAACCGGTTGGCCGTATGACCCTTTGTCATGATGTCGGCGGCGAAAATGAACATGGGCACAGCCGCCAGTACCCACTGCTCGACGCCGGTGAACATCCAGCTCACGCCCTGCGCGGGGCCAAAGAACGTCATGCCCGTGAACATCATGAACAGTGTGGCCGCCAGCAGCGGGACCATCATGGGGAAGCCCAGCAACAGCAGGACCACCATGAGAATGACCATCCAAGTCAGCATTCCGCGCCCCCACGTGTTGTATCTGGAGTGAGCCGCATGGCCATTAACGCTGCTGGCCGTAAATTACGGCTTGTCCCGCTCGTCCCGCTCGGATGTTGCAGCGTCTTCGACCGATACATCCTCCTTCGAGGATGTATCGACTTGAACATCCTCTGCCGCAGAGGCCTGCGCCGGCACTGCGTCGTAGCCTTCCAACTCGGTGAACGAGCGATAGACCTCGCGCGTTGTGAGGTTGCGGAAGGCCGTCAGCCAGTACTGAATGCCGGCCAGCGTAAACCCGATGGGCATCGACAGGTAAATCATCCAAAGCGGAATGCCCAAGGCAGAGGTGCTACGCTGGCGTTGGTAGGTGGTTTCGACGTAGCCGGCTGCCTCCCAGGCCATGTACAAGAGCAGGCCGCCGGTGATCAGCGAGATGAAGATAATCAAGGCCTTTCGCGCCATGCCGCGAAGCTGGTCGTAAAAGGCGGACATGCTGATGTGGCGGGCGCGTCGCACCGCGTAGCTCACCCCCACGAAGGTAATGAGCACGAGCAGGATCTCCGTGACCTCGGTGCGGCCGGGCACACCCATCTGAAAGAACATGCGGCCAAGGACGTGGGTCACCATCAGGACGGCCATGATGATGATGGAGCCCGCGACAATGGTCATCTCCAGGAATTCGAGGGTCCGGTCAATGACCCGGATCCCCTTAGTGGCCAGCGCCGCCGGCCCCCTTCCCTCCGATGAAGCAGCACTCATGGATGCCCCTTGCGGTCAGCGTTTTGAGTTTTCGTTGCGCTATTCGTCAGACGATACCTCAATCGAGCACATTTGCACACGCCTCGAAACCGGCCTTCGTCCGCGTCCCAAGACGGTACGCACGCCCGCCAAGCGTGCAATGGGCACGGGAGGCAGTGATGCAGACCCAGGCAGTGTTGTTATCGTAGACACCTCCTGCGCCTGTGTTAATGTTAGTGGGGAATGTCTAAAGAAAAAATCCCTTGGAGAGTAACGCAAACGAAGAATCGGGAGGTCGTGATGGTGTGGCGAAACAGTTTGTGTACAGCAATAGCCCTGGGCCTGGCAACAGCCGGGACGCAGGCCATGGCCTTCGAGAGTCAGTCGTGGCGCTTTGGGCTCGAAGAGATCGAAGGGAGTGTCCAGTATGAGTACGGCGCCAAGTTCGCGGAACTCGTCGAGGAAAAGACCGACGGCGCCATTACCGTGGAGCTCTTCCCCTACGGCCAGCTTGGCGGGCTGACCGACATTTATGATGCGGCGCAGAGTGGCGCCATCCAGCTCGCCTTCGGCTCGGGGTTCCTTGGTGGTACTGTGCCGGAGAGCCAGATCTTCAGCCTGAACTTTGTGCTGACGGACGACGAGTGGACGAACACCCAGATTCTCAACTCCGACGAATGGCTTGAGAACGAAGACTTCCAGGAAGCGTTCCGGGATCGAGACCTGCACCCCATCGCAGTGGTGCCGGAAGGCTGGCAGGTGTGGTCGGCCAACCGGGAGATCCGCACGCCGGATGACATGTCTGGTCTTGCCATTCGCACCATGGATAACCGGCTCCTGCGGGAGACCTACCAGGCCTACGGCGCGGATCCGATCACCATCGAGTACGGCGAGCTTTACTCCGCACTCCAACTCGGCCAGGCCGAGGGCAACATCCAGCCGGTGTTTGCCCACGAGGAAATGGCCTTCTACGAAGTGCAGGACTACCTGATCTTCTCCAATCACGCGCAGTTCATCGCCACGTTCATGGGCAACAAGGACTGGTGGGATGGCCTGACTGACGAAGAGCGGGAGGTCATTATCGAAGCACGCGAAGAGTTGGTGGAGTACATCCACGACAAGCAGCAGCAGCTCAACACGGAGCGGCTCGAGACCATCAAGGAAAACAGCGACATCGAGATCATCGAGCTTGATCAGGAGCAGCGTGACGCATTCGCCGAGCTTGCCCACCCGGTCCGCGATACGTTTGTCGGCATGACCGGCGAGCGCGGTGAGCGGATGCTCGATAAGCTGCTGGAGCTGGTCGAGGCAGAGCAAGAGTAAGCCTCACCGCCCCAACCAGTGTTTCAACGGCCCGGCCATGATGGTCGGGCCGTTTTGGTTTGGAAGTCGTGACAGAAGTCTGTAGTGTAAATTACGCGTAACCCATATCCTGGTCGAACCGGAGGAGGAGTACCCGATGGCCGCCACCGCGTCCCACGTGATGCCTTTGGGCACACCGTTGCCGCACTTCCGGCTGCGAGACACCGAGGGCAACATTGTCGCCAGCGAGGATTTCGCTGATGCAGACGCGCTGCTGGTGGTCTT
>NZ_SKOG01000107.1 GCF_007120195.1 Aquisalimonas sp. | reverse complement strand
TTCGCGTCATCGTGCGCGACCTCTCCGACAAGCGCGGCCCCGCAAAGGTGGCCGAAACCCTCTATGAAGAAACCGAGCAGAGCATGCAGCAGCGCGAACGCACCCGCGAGCAGCTCAAGGGCCAGAACGCCTCCTTTCCCCTGCCCAAGAAACGCCCCGACAAGCACGACCGCAAACAGCTCGCCCGTTTCAAGCGCAGCAGCGAGTGAGAGCATGCCATAATGGGCTCAAACACGGACCAACAACGGAGCCAGTCTCGCCATGAAGCACTGGTACGCCCTTCAATGCAAAGCCAAGGAAGACGCCCGCGCGGAAGAGCACTTGAACAACCAGGGTTACCATGTCTTCCGCCCCATGCTTCGGCAACGCCGCCGGCGCGGCGGGCGCATGGTCACCGTTACCGAATCCCTGTTCCCGCGGTATCTCTTCCTGGAGCTCGACGACGTCGATGAAAACTGGGCGCCGATCCGATCGACCCGCGGTGTGCTTGGGCTCGTTCGCTTCGGCGCGCATCCGGTGCCCGTCCCGCCCACGGTGATCCAGGCTCTCCACGAGCAACTGGACCCGGAATCCGGCTACGTTGAGCTCACGCGCACCACCGATTACGCCCGCCGCGAGCGCGTGCGCATCACCGAAGGCCCGTTCGCCGGCCACGAAGGCTTGTTCCTGGCCCGCACCGGCGAAGAGCGCGTGGTCATCCTCCTGGAAGTCATGCAACAATCCCAGCACATCACCATGCCGGAGCACGCGATTACCCG
Organism: Aquisalimonas sp.; assembly: GCF_007120195.1. Lineage (GTDB taxonomy): Bacteria > Pseudomonadota > Gammaproteobacteria > Nitrococcales > Aquisalimonadaceae > Aquisalimonas. The sequence continues at coordinate 4,728 of NZ_SKOG01000107.1, read as the reverse complement.
ATCATAGGGCCAAGGGGCCATCACGCCCTCCACCAACCGAAGGGCGTAGCCGTAGGACGTAGGGTGGATTAGCGCAGCGTAATCCACCGTCAAATACCGCGCCGCAGGCGCAAAGCCCCACACGGGGTCCGTACCGCGCCCCGGCATCTCGCTGCGACAGGTAGGGTGGATTAGCGAAGCGTAATCCACCGTCAACAAACCGCGCCAACTGCGCACAACCACACAGGAAACGGGAAATGGACCTCCCCACAATCACCCACCACGGCGCCGCCACCGGCGTCACCGGCAGCTGCCACCGCCTGCAACTCACCCCCGACCGCGCCCTGCTCGTGGACTGTGGGCTGTTCCAGGGCCTCGACGCCATCGGCGACGACACCCTCGAGCAACACCAGGTCACCTTCCCGGTGGACGACCTCATGGCCCTGGTGGTCACCCACGTCCATATCGACCACATCGGGCGCCTGCCGTACCTGCTCGCCGCCGGCTACCAGGGGCCGATCCTCTGCTCCGTGCCCTCCGCACGCCTGCTCCCCCTGGTCATCGAGGATGCACTGCGGATCGGCTTCACCCGCGATCAGGCCCTGATCCGGCGCTTTCTCGAGACCGTCGGTGAGCGCCTCGTCCCACTCGAGTACAACACCTGGCACACCATCGCCGACGACAGCGCCCACCGCCTGCGCATCCGGCTGCAGCGCGCCGGCCATATCCTTGGCTCCGCCTACGTGGAAGTGGATCTCGCCGACAAAGCCGCCGGGCACAACGAGCGCATCGTCTTCTCCGGCGATCTGGGCGCCCCGTACGCGCCGCTGCTGCCCGCACCCAAACCGCCCTACAAGGGTGATCGCCTGGTCCTGGAGAGCACCTACGGCGATCGCTGTCACGACCCCCGCAGCGACCGCCGGCATCGCCTAAAGGCGGCGATCGACCGCGCCCTCGCCAACCGTGGCACCGTCATCATTCCCGCGTTCAGCATCGGCCGCACCCAGGAATTGCTCTACGAGCTCGAAGCGCTCATCCACGCCGCCCCCGCAAAGAGCGACGGCACAGACTGGCGCAACCTGGAGATCATCGTCGACTCCCCGCTGGCCGCCCGCTTCACCGAGGTCTACCGCGCGCTTAAACCCTACTGGGATAAAGAGGCCCACAAGCGCCTACGCGCCGGGCGCCACCCGCTGGACTTCGACAACCTCTACACGGTGGACGCTCACGACGAACACCTGCAAACCGTCGACTACCTCGCGCGCACCGGTCGGCCCGCGGTGGTGCTTGCCGCGAGCGGCATGGCCGTTGGCGGTCGCGTGGTCAACTACCTCAAACGCATGCTCGGCGACGAGCGCCACTGCGTGCTGTTTGTCGGCTACCAGGGCGGCGGCACCCCCGGTCGCGCCATCCAGCAGTACGGCCCCGGCGGCGGTTGGGTGGAACTCGACGGCGAGCGCTACACCATCAGCGCGCGCATCGAGACCATCTCGGGCTACTCCGCCCACGCCGACCAGCAAGACCTCCTGCGCTTCGTCCGCCGCATGCGCCGCCCGCCAAGCGTCATCCACCTCGTCCACGGTGAACCCGACGCCCAGCGCGCACTAAAAGGCGTGCTGGAAGGCTGGGCGCAACAGGCCGGCCATCCGCTCACCGTGCGTCTGGGCGAAGAGGCCAGCGACGAGCGGTAATGTGCCTGCGGCGGTCATCGGATGGTGGATTACGCTTCGCTAATCCCCCCTACGCGCACCGATGCCCCCGTACGCCGGGCGAAGGGCGTAGGGTGCATTAGCGCAGCGTAATGCACCGTCAAACCACCGCGCCGCAGGCGCACAACCCCCCGGCGCCGCCCCGCACCCGCGTTCAACAGGCTATGCGCCGACGGCGGTCGGTCGATGGTGGATGACTATACGCTTCGCTAATCCCCCCACGCGCGCCGATGCCCCCGTACGCCGGGTGAAGGCGGTAGGGTGCACTAGCGCAGCGTAATGCACCGTCAAACCAACGCGCCGCAGGCGCACAACCCCTGCCGCGCCACCGGGCATCCAAGGTCGAGGCCTGTGCGCAACATGCGGCAACCGTTATCCTTGGCTCGAATCGCTCCGCCAATAATGATACCGACCAAGAAGGAAAGTGATCCCCATGCCAGACGAAACCGCTCCGTTGGATCTGGAATCCCTTCTGACCGACGCGGTCAAGGAAGCACTTCGCCATGAAGACCCGGAGCGTTTCCAGCGGTGGCTGATGAAGCACCTGGAGCGTTACATGATGCCCGCATATCAGGGTGGCGAGCATGAGGCAATGCGCTCGACCCTGGCGGTGCACCTGGGGCGGGCGCTGTGGAATGTCATGCCGCTGCCCGGGAACGATCTGCGCCCGAAGCCCATTCGCCCGCCAGGGGGAAACGATCCCTGCCCGTGCGGCTCCGGGCGCAAGTTCACGCACTGCTGCGCCAACGCGCCTTCACTTCCGGAGACCGCGATCGACTCAGAATCCATGCTCGCCCTGGTCGTCCGGGAAATGCCCGCGGCGCGCCTGAATGTGTTGGTTGCCAAGGGGACGGCCGATACCTTGGCGCTGGTGATGGCCGCACATCGGTACCTGGAGGAAGACCACCTGAAGAAGGCCGCTAGTGCGCTGGAGCCGCTGTTTGATCTGGATAAAGGGCAAGCTCCCTCCGAACGCGGGGCGGGCGAGGCGCTGTATCTGCTGTGTGACGTGTACGACGAGCTCGGCTTCTGGAGGAAGAAGACTCGCTTGCTCGAGACCCTCACCTCGCGATTGCCCAGTTCGCAGGTGCGCGGACTCGCCTGGGGCCGCCTTGCGGCCATCCGCGCCGACGCCGGGGATCTCGACGCCGCAGCGGAGGCCTTCCAGCACGCCCAGCGCGACGACCCGGACGATCCCGACTTGGCAAGCCTGGAGGTCGCCATCTGGGCCAACAGCGGGCGCTACGAGCAGGCCCGTGAGCGGGCCCGCTTCTGGCATCGTCGGCTGCAGCGCAAAGGGATTCCGGAAGACAGCCACCCCATGCCGTTTCTGACCCGGGCGATCGAGGATCCCGCCACCGCGATGGTCAGCGCCGTGGGCCGGGTGGACCCGTTGATCCAGCGCCTGGAAATCGTAATTGAACGCGCGCGATGCCGGCCATTACCTGCGTACACCGCGCAGCCACTCGCGCACGGGGCCGCACTCCGGCCACCCGAGCCCGTTGCTCGGGTGGAAAAGCGGTGGTACGAGCAGATCGCGCCGCCCAAGCCACTATCCATTGATGAGCGGGTACTGGACGATGCCTGGCAGCCCTGGGAGGAGGACCTGGCGGAGCGCTGGCTTGGTTTCATTGAAGCGCACGGCGATGCCCTGGATAGCATCGAAATCCTCGATGATATTGTCAGCGCGGTTTTCGATCATCCCCTGGGCGACGACCCCAGCGTCTGTGACGCCCTGATCCTGCCCCTGTTGCAGCGTGCGGCGGCGATCATCGAGGCCGCCGTGGGGCGCCCACCCGCAGTGACCCTCCCTTGGGCGGATACGGATAATCGCTCGGCCCTTCGTAGTCTCATCCGATTGTGGGCGTTTTCGGCCGAGACGGGTCAAGCCAACGAAGCCAGCGACACAGCCGAGTGGCTGCTCCGGCTCAACCCCGCCGATGAACTGGGGCTGCGTGTGTCTCTGGCCCTCCAGTACCTGGAGCAGAGTCGCGACGAGGATCTCATCGCGCTGGCGGCCATGTTCCCGGACGACATGTGGCCGGAGCTCAACTTTGGCAGGGCGCTGGCGCTACTGCGGCAGCGGCGGACCGACGAAGCCGACGCCGCCCTGGAGGCGGCGGTCGCGAGGCACCCCCAGGCCGCCGAGTTCCTGTCGCGCAAGCGCGTACGCAAGCCATCCGGGGACGATGGGGGGTACATGACCGGCGAGGATGATGCACACCAGGCCTGGAGACACCGCGAGGCCGTCCGCCCCATCTGGGAAGCCACCCCCGGCGCCCTCGAGTGGCTCGAACGCACCCGCAGCCGGCACGCATGAAGACGTCTGCGCCGCAGGTTGTTCAATGGTGGATTACGCTGCGCTAATCCACCCTACATCCCACCCGCCACCGGGGTGTATCGCAGGAAGTAGGGCGGATTAGGCCCAACCGTAATCCGCCGTCAACCAAACTGCGCCGCAGGCGCACAACCTCAACGCCATTCACAACCACGACGCCGGCTCAAAGCCCCGCCACGGCGCACCGCGCGCCTGGGTCGCGGGTTGTTCAATGGTGGATTACGCTGCGCTAATCCACCCTACATCCCACCCATTCCCGGGGTGTATCGCAGGAGGGCGGATTGGGCGCAGCCGTAATCCGCCGTCAAAGCAGTACCGCAAAACGCATGAAAGCGGACGGAACACCCACCCACACCATTGCGTATATAAATCCTAGAGCCGCATGTCCAAAGAGCCAGGCTCGAGGAGGAACATATGCGACTAGGACAGTCAGGCCTCGCTACGCTGGGAACGCTTGTGTGTGTTGCAACGTTGACTGGCACTGTGGCCGCGGACGACACGATTGGCGGGTCTCAGGCCGGGGGCGTTACGCCCGTGGTGGAAGGAAGCCCACCACCGGACAGCGTTGAGGTGGAAGAGGAAGACTTCAAGACGGACCAGGAAGCCGTTGAGGACGACGAGCTAATGGACAGCGAATTCGAACGCGAAGACCTTGCTGATGAGGAGGGCGAGGAAGAGGATTCGGAAGGCGAAGTTGACGAT
>NZ_SKOG01000037.1 GCF_007120195.1 Aquisalimonas sp. | reverse complement strand
TCCGTACCCGTAGGGCGGGTTAGCGCAGCGTAACCCGCCGTCGATGATAGGGCGCCGCAGGCGCACAACTCAAGCTGGGCCCGTGCGCCTGCGGCGCGGTTTGTTTAACCGTGCATTACGCTGTCGCTAATGACACCCTACAGCCCTTCGATGGGTGGGAGTGGCGGGCCCCCTCGGGGGCGGATGTTACCGTGTGCGCCCCGAGCGAATCAGGTCGCGGAGGACCTGGGTCGCGAATACCGGTAGCGCGCGCTGGCGATGGATTCTCGCCGGCTGCGACAGCAGGCGATAGAGCCACTCCAGATGCAGGCGAAGGAATAGCCGCGGCGCCCGGCGCGGGCGGCCGCAGATGGCGTCGAAGGTGCCGCCGACACCCTGGCAGAGTCGTACGCCCGTAAGCTGGTGCCGGTACTGCGCCATCCACAATTCCTGGCGCGGGCTGCCCAGGCCGACGAATAAGATCCGGGCGCCGGATGCATTAATCGTATCCACTAGCGCGGGCATCTCCTCAGGGGTGACGTACCCGTGCTGTGCGCCGACGATGTTGATGCCCGGGTATTGCTTCTGCAGCAGGGCCTGCGTCTGCGCCACGGTCTCAGGGCGAGCGCCGTACAGAAATATGCTGTGTCCCTCGGCCGCGGCGAGGGCACAGATGTTGGGCATGAGTTCCGATCCCGGAACCCGCGCCACCGCATTCTGGCCATGCAAACGTGAGGCGAGCACCACGCCGATGCCATCCGGAATGACCATGGCGGCGGTCTTGAGCACGGCCATGAGCTCCGGGTTCTTGCGCGCGGCGATGACTTTCTCCGGATTGGATGCCACCACCAGATCCACGCCCGGCCGGGCGAGAAACGCACGAACGTAGGCCATGGCCGATCCCATGGTCACCATACTGACCGGAACCCCGAGTACGTCGTGTCGCGGCGGGTTCAACGTGTTGACTCGGTCATCCATTGCAGGCACTCCTCCATATCAGGCTCCGTCACTGCCGCTCCCTGAAAGCGGAAAATCGTCACCATCCGGTGTGGTAATGGCCCCGAGTAAGCCACCCGAAGTGTTGTCAGAGGCTCCCGCACGCCGTAACTCGGCGAGCGCCAGCCAAGAATCGGCGAGGTGTCGCCGGTATGGAGGCTGATCTCGCCGCCGGTGCACAAAAGCCTAGCTGGCGCATCGGGAATCGCCAGTGCCAGTTCACCCTCCTCGCGCAGCTCCGCGGGTACGCCCAGATGCCAATGCAGCGCCAGGTCGTGGTCACCAGAACCCGTCAGCAGATCCAGGATAATAACCCACCCCTGCGGTGACCAGACAAGCCCGCGCGAATGGCGAACGCCCTGGTCACGGTATCCATCGTGGGTTGCAAGCAGGCGGCCGCTGCCATCGTCGTTGATGTGCTTCTCCAGCAGGGCCGCATTGTACGGGCGTGCCCACTGGAAATTCCCGCTTTGTTGCGCCTGATCACGGCCATCGACGGTGACCGTGTTGTGCGCGCTGGTTCCACGAAAGTAGCCCCGCCACTGCGGATCATCAGCGTAGGAATAGGTGCCAGTGGCAACCAGGACCGGCGTCTTCCCGACAGTGAGCAGCAAAGACAGGGCGTCGGCGTGGCCGTGGCCGAAAGCCGGAGGCATACCGAGCGGCCCATGATCCAACGTGAGCTGGAGCGGCCCCCCCGCCCGAGGCTGGTGAACCACCGTGTAGCCGGATTCAGGGTATGCCTGCAGCAGTGGCGGCGATGGGCCTCTCGGCGCAGGGCGGCAAAGCGTCAGCGCCGGCGACAGCGCCTGCCCGTCGTCGTTATCGCCAATATCCGGCAGGGTTCCGTCCGGCAATGCCATCCCTTGCAGGAAGGCGGTTCCACGCGCGATGGCCGCCGCCAGGCGGGGGTCGCTCGCCAGATGGAAACGCGCCAGCAGCTGTTCGGTCAGCGCGATCAGTTGCAGGTTCACCGTGTGATAGCCAATGGCCGCTTCCACTCCGCCGCCATCGGGCAGGATCTGGAAATCCGCCTCCTTCGCCAGCAGGTTCAAGCCATTCCGCAGCCAGGTACGGGCCTGCGGGAATTCCGTAAAGATGGCGCCGGCGTGAACCAGGGCGGCGGCCTCGGCGATGGTGTGGTTGCCCCGGGAGGAGTAAAGCGACAAGCGCTTTGCAATCAGCGGTGCATGGCTCGCCGCTATCCGGGCCACCGCATCCCTGCAGGCATCCCGCTCCTCAAGCCAGGGGCGGATGGTATCGAGCGTGTAGCAGGCTGCCATGAGCCGCAGCCCGCATTCCATGGACGAGATGTAGTGGGGCCCGGCGAGCGGCGGGTTTTCCTGCACCCATGAGGTCAGTTGCGCACGGAGCAGCGCGATCGCGCGCTGCCGGGTGCGCCGCGCCCCCGCATCGGCAAGCAGTGCCAGAGCCAGCAGGTGCTGCAATCGCGCGGGCTCCCAGAGGGCGCGCACGTCGCCGTAAGGGTTGCCGGGACGGTAAGGAATCGCCCCGAAGAATGTTCGCGGCCACAGTGCACCCGTATCGGGCGCCCGGTGCCAGATCTGCGCATCCTGGCTCCAGCGCCAAGACAACCCGGGGCGTCCCGTTGAGCCGGAGAGCAGTGCCGAGGCCGCGGCGCGGATCCAGTGCTGGTCGATGTCGAGTTCCGGCAGCTGCCTGCTCGTCGCCCGGGTGAATGCCAGCTCGGGTGCTGCCGCAGGCGAGCCGGCGCGCCCCCAGTGGAAGTGGGCGCGCAGTGCCACCAGGGTTGCGGCCTGGCCGGTCCGGTGAACCAGCTCTGGCGGTCTCATGACGCTCAGCCGGCGCAAATACCACAAGCCCTTGGTGATCAGCGCAGGCGCCGCGGACTGCCGACCCGCTGACTGGTTCATAACGCCAGCCCACGGAATACGATCAGAAGCGCCGCCATGGCAACCGCCAGGAGCAACCAGTCCCAGCGCTCCCGCCGCTCCACAAGCAACAGTTCCGAGCCGTAGAGCAGGATCGCCGCGTAGATCATGAACAAAGGGTTGATCTCAAGCGGACTGGTGAGCAGGGCGACGAATGTCAGCGCCGCCAGAATCAGCAGTAGATAGTCCAGCGCCGAGATCCGAAACTCTCGCTGCCGTCGCATGGGCGAGGACCGCACTGCGCCTACGGCGAGCAGGGCCACGGCTGCCATGCCCGCCATCTCGGTCGCCTGGGCCAGACCGCTCTCGAACGGCGGATACTCCGTGTATAAATAAAGGACGGCCGTGACGGTCATGAACACAGGCACACGCGTCAGCAGGGACGGTGGCATGCCGGTACGAAAGAGTCTCGGAACGAGCAATGCCAGTAGGGCCGCGGCAAACAATGCGAAATCTCTGGGGACGTTGGTGGCGAGCGCGGCGAGGGTGACCAGGATCACCGGAATCAGCAGCTCAAGCGCCACGCGCGGCGCCCAGACCAGGACAGGGCGCACAGGGCGCGGGGAGCTGGCACGCTTGCGGTTGTTGCCGGGCGGCTGCACGACGACCGTTTGCTCTGCCAGGTAGACAAACCCGTACACCACAATCAGATGCAGCGCATAGACCAGCAGGATGGTCCATTCCTGAGAGGGGAGCAGCGCCACGCCGAAGAACACGAAGGACGCCTGAGCCGCATAGATGGTGATCACCGACTGGTTGTGGGTGAACCCCACAGCTATCAGCCGATGATGGAGATGGGTCTTGTCCGGGTGGAAGGGGGGCTGCCTGTTGATGATCCGCCGAATCATCACGATACCCAGATCTGCCGTCGGCAACCCGACCAGCAGCAACAACAGCCAGGGCGAGACCTGGCCGGGTGCTGCATGCACCAGTGCCAACCCAAGAAACCCCACCGCGAAACCGAGGAACTGACTTCCCGAGTCGCCCATGAAGATCCGGGCAGGGTAGGTATTGTACCGCAGGAAACCCGCCAGGCCCCCAATGCACGCCGCCGTGATGAGCAGGACCTCCGTGATGCCAAGGGCGTACGCGAGGTAGAGGATGCCGAAAAAGCTGAGCAGGGTGACACCGGCGGCCAGGCCGTCCAGGCCGTCGGATGTATTGGTGGCGTTGATACAGGTCATCAGCCCGAGCACGGTCAGGGGCAGGGCGAGGGCACTATGCAGTGCCCAGTCACCGAACAACGGCGCTGTATCCATGGCCAGGCCGGCATAGGACACCACGGGAATGGCCGCCGCGCACTGAAGGGCGAGCTTGGCCAGCGGCGGGAGATCGGCTTGATCGTCCCACGTACCACCCAGCAAGAGGATAAGCGCACCCACCACGAAGGCCGCGGACTCCGCCGACGGCGGCTGCCACAGCAGGACGGCGATCATCGCCCCCAGAGTAATCCCCCAGCCACCGACACGGGGCATGGGTCGCAAGTGCACCTTGCGCGCGTTGGGTTGGTCCAGCATGTCCAGGGCGGGGGCAAGACGAATCATCACTGGGATGACGATCAGGCTGATAATCAAGGCCGTAACCGTCGCGAAAAGTGACTGCATTGGTCTCCGGCCTCTGCCACTAAATCCTGACTACATTTCGACCCGACACGACGGTCGCGCCGGCGCTCTTCCGGGGCCAGCTTGTTGGACTCGAAACGAATGAACCCTTTAACGGTGAACAAACAGCCCTTAGGTAGGTCTTATGACTTACAACTTTAATGATCCGCGCAGTATGGTCTGCCTGTTCCCGCATCACCTTCCGAGCAGGATAGGTGGAGCGGTGGCGAGGCCTCTGTGCGGTAGCGTACAGATCCAAATTCCGCGGCCCCGTAGGGTGAGAAGCCAGAACAGGAGTTCGCGGGGCCACCGGCGGGTGATGGCGCCGGTGAGAGCTTGGGTGTGCGCTGTAAGACCTCCAAGGAGGGTTGTATGTCGTTAAATCGCCGTCTTGGCATCGCTACGCTGGTGGCCGCGTTTTGGCTAGCCACGGCGTGGCCGGGTAGCGTTTGGGCTGAGCCCGACGCTGCCGCAGATGCCAAGAACGGGTCGGCTGCAGTCGTGACCAGGCAGGACGTCCAGCAGGACGCCCTGCCCGCGGGTTTCGGGATATTCGATCGGGCGGATACAGGCCTTTACGATGGCATTGATCCCCCGGGGTTAAGCCCGAGATTAAACGATGGCGGTCCGGAATTGGCCACAGCCTTGTCGCGGCGAAGCCCGCCGGAGCGCGATATCCTGGGCGCTGTGCGAAACAGTAACGGGCAAGGTGCCCGACAACCGCTTCCGCATCACTCGGCTTTCTCCGGGTTACCCCTGGTGATCATCGTCGGGACGATCGGGCTCGTGATGGTTGCACGGCGCCACTTCAGCATTACTTCTGAAGCTGGTCCGTCTGAAGCTGGCAGCAGCGGTGCCGGAACGCGTGCTGAAACTGGTCAATGATCCTCGTGCGGCGGGGGCAAAAGGGTTAGTGATGAGTATACGACACATGATTCACCGGGTTTCGATCCGCTCGCTACTGGCGCTGACCGTCATTGCGCTCGCCGGTTGCACGTTCGGGGGCAACCCGGCAACTGTGTCCG
>NZ_SKOG01000199.1 GCF_007120195.1 Aquisalimonas sp. | reverse complement strand
ACAGCCGCCCGCATCGCGAATCTCTACCCGGCCGACTGATTGTCTTGGGACTGACACAGGGTTGTCAGTGGCATCGTGTTGACTGGTCGCAGCTGACGGAAAGCCGTGTCAGTACGCAGTGTTTCGACAACACGAGGAGAAGGACATGAAGAAAGATGCCATTAGCTGGTTCGAAATCGCCGTGCGAGACCTGGACCGCAGTCAGGCGTTCTACGAACGTATCCTGCGCACCGACCTCATACCCGGGGAAGACGAGAACTGCACCATGGCCATGTTCCCATGCGACGAGGCCAACGGGGTCGGTGGCGCTTTGACGACCATGGAGGGGTGCGAGCCGGGTGTCGGCGGTACGATGGTCTATCTGAACGTCGATGGCGATCTGGACGGCGTTCTGGCCCGGATTCCCGAGGCGGGCGGCAAGGTCCGCCAGGCGCGCATGGACATCTCGCCGCACGGGTTCATCGGCATCTTCGAGGACCCCGAGGGGAACGTCCTCGGGCTGCACAGCATGAGTTGAGACAGCCGGTAGCGAGTGTCGACCGGCGCAGGTGTCAGGCGAAGCCGAATCTGATCTACCATCGGTTGTTCTGGATGGCCTATTCCAGACCGGCTGATCGGGGGTGCCGATGTGACAGCAGTGGTCTACTGGCTGGATATGGCGGGCGTGATGGTCTTTGCGCTGTCGGGGGTGATTCTCGCCTGTCGTTCGCGGATGGATCCATTCGGCATGCTGGTGTTGGCGGCCGTCACTGGCATCGGCGGCGGCACCCTGCGCGATCTGGTGCTGGGGGTGCGGCCGGTGTTTTGGGTCACCGACCCCACCTACTTGTGGGTGATTCTCGCCACAGTTGTGCTGTCCGTTGTCGGCTTCCATTACATACATCGGCTGTCGCAGGTGTTTCTGCCGGTGGCTGATGCATTCGGGCTGGCGCTGTTCACCGTGATCGGCGCCCACAAGGCGCTGCTGCTCGAGACTCCCGGCGCGGTGGCGGTCCTCATGGGATTGCTGACGGGCGTGGCCGGCGGCATGATTCGCGACGTGTTGGCGCGCCGCGTGCCCATGGTGTTGCAAAGGGAGATCTATGCCACGGCTTCTATTGCCGGCGGCATTACCTATGTGACGCTCGACGGCCTTGGAGCCCCCCTCGCGCTAGCCATTGCTTTGGCGGTGCTGGTTACCCTGTCGCTGCGGTTGGCGGCGATCTACTGGCAATTGGCACTGCCGGTTTTCGCTTGGGTAGAGGCGGACCCGTCGGCCGAAGCTGAAAGAACCACCGGTAAAGCCGCCAAGGATGACGACGCCGCGGTTGGGGAAACCAGATCCAAGAGTCAGGTCAAAGTGATTCGCCAGCGCAAGCCGAAGCGCAAGCCCGGAGCCTGAATGGGAGGGGCCCCGTCTACTGGGGCTCATCCTCGCTCGAATCCGAGCCGCCGCCCTTCATGCCGCGAAGTGGTTTGCCCCCTTCGGCTTGAGCTTCAACGGACAGCCCGCGCAAGCCAAGCGGGAATGCGGAATACACCGCGTCCGCGCGCCCAAATCAATGGCCTGCGATAAGGCGCAAACCCCGTATACGTCGGATCTGGTACAGTATCGCCGCGAAGAGGTGTCCTATGCCGCTCAGCGCTTTCCATCCGGCCGTCCGGGCCTGGTTTCAGCGTAATCTTGGTGCGCCTGCCGAGGTGCAGGAGCGCGCCTGGCCGGCGATCGGCACCGGCGGCCATGCGCTGATCGCCGCACCCACCGGCTCCGGCAAGACCCTGGCAGCGTTCCTTTCCGCCATCGATGCGCTGGTGCGCCGCGGGCTGGAGGAGGGCCTTGCGGACGAGACGGCGGTGCTCTACATCTCGCCGCTGCGCGCACTATCCAATGACATCCAGTGCAACCTGCAGCGACCGCTAAGCGCAATCGTGGAGGAGCTGGTGGCGCGCGGTTGTCCTGAGCTCGACATTCGGGCCTGGGTACGCACCGGGGATACGCCCTCCAGCGAGCGGGAACGTATGCGCAGACGTCCGCCGCATATCCTGGTGACCACGCCGGAATCCCTCTACCTCCTGCTGACCTCGGCATCGGGCCGCCAGATGCTGCGCACGGTGCGCACGGTGATCGTGGACGAGATCCACGCCGTCGCCGCGAGCAAGCGGGGCTCCCATCTCGCCTTGTCGCTGGAACGGCTGTCCGCCGTAACGGAACAGCCGCCGCAGCGCATCGGGCTGTCCGCGACCCAGAAGCCGGTGGCGGACGTTGCCGCCTTTCTGACGGGCGGCGCGCCCTGCACCATCATCGACACCGGCCATATCCGTGAACGGGATCTGGCGGTGGAGGTGCCCGGCACACCGCTCGCCGCGGTGATGGCGAATGAGGTGTGGGAAGAAATCTACGACCGCTTGGCAGCCCTGATCGAGCGGCACCGCACCACGCTGATATTCGCCAACACCCGCCGGGTGTGTGAGCGGGTGGCGCGACACCTGGCGGACCGCCTGGGCGAGGAGGCGGTCACCTCCCACCACGGTAGTCTCGCCCGGGAACACCGCCTGCAGGCGGAGCAACGGCTCAAGCAGGGCGAGCTGCGTGCGCTGGTCGCCACCGCCTCGCTGGAGCTGGGGATCGATATCGGCGAGGTGGACCTGGTCTGCCAGCTCGGCTCGCCGCGCTCCATGGCGACGTTGCTGCAGCGGGTGGGCCGTTCCGGCCATGGCGTCAGTCGTCTGCCCAAGGGTCGGCTGTTCCCACTGACCCGCGACGACCTGCTGGAGTGTACGGCGCTGCTGGACGGCGTGCAGCGTGGCGAGCTAGACCGCCTGCGCATGCCCGTGGGGCCGCTGGATGTGTTGGCGCAGCAGATCGTCGCCGAGGTCGCCGCTGCGGGCGATTGGGGGGAAGAATCGCTGTACCGGCGCTTGACCGCCGCCTGGCCCTATCGCGCGCTGGCGCGGGAGACCTTCGACGGCGTGTTGCAGATGCTCGCCGACGGCTACACCACGCGCCGCGGCCGTCGGGGCGCCTACCTGCACCGGGACAAGGTCAACGGCCGATTGCGCCCGCGCCGCAGCGCGCGCCTGGTGGCGCTGACCAACGGTGGCGCCATTCCCGATCAGTTCGACTACGACGTGGTCCTGCAGCCGGAGGGCATCAGAGTCGGGACGGTGAACGAGGACTTCGCCTTCGAGAGCATGCCGGGGGATATCTTCCAGCTCGGCAACATGGGCTATCGAATCCTCAAGGTGGAGTCCGGCCGTGTCTTCGTGGAGGACGCCAAGGGCGCGCCTCCCAGCATCCCCTTCTGGTTCGGAGAGGCGCCGGCGCGCACCGACGAGCTCTCCGTGGTGGTCTCCCGTCTGCGCGCCGGCGTCGAGCAGTGCCTCGCAGGCGGTGGTGAAGGGGCCGCCGTGGCCTGGTTGGAGCAGGCTTACCGGCTTCCGGGCACAGCCGCCGTGCAGCTCACCGGCTACTTGGCCACCGCGCGGGCTGCGCTGGGCGCGCTGCCCACCCGTGAGCACCTGATCCTGGAGCGCTTCTTTGACGAGGCGGGCGACATGCACCTGGTCCTGCACGCGCCCTTCGGTTCGCGCATCAACCGCGCGTGGGGGCTGGCCCTGCGCAAGCGCTTTTGCCGCAGGTTCAACTTCGAACTGCAGGCGGCGGCGCTGGAGGACAGCATCGTGCTGTCGCTGGGGCCCACCCACAGCTTTGCGCTGGACGAAGTGTGGCGCTATCTCGGGAGCGCAACGGCGCGCGAGGTGCTGACCCAGGCGCTGCTGGACGCCCCCATGTTCGGCATGCGCTGGCGCTGGAATGCCTCTGTCGCCCTGGCCGTGCAGCGTACCCACAATGGCCGCCGGCGTCCGGCGCAGCTGCAGCGCCAGGACGCCGAGGATCTGCTCTCCGTCGTCTTTCCCGACCAGTTGGCCTGTGCGGAGAACCTGGCCGGCGCGCGCGAGATCCCGGATCACCCGCTGGTGGCCCAGACGCTACACGACTGTCTCACGGCCGCCATGGACGTGGCGGGCCTGGAACGCGTGCTGGAACGTCTGGAGCAAGGCGCGATCTCGGTGAGCAGCCGGGATCTTGCCGTACCCTCGCCGTTGGCGGAGGAGGTGGTCAACGCCCGGCCGTATGCGTTCCTCGACGATGGTGCGCAGGAGGAGCGCCGCACCCTGAGCGTGCGCACCGGCGGCGTACTGGACGTCGTGGCAGCCGCGGCGGCGTCGCGGTACGACCCCGAGATCATCCGGCGCGTGCGCATGGAGGCCTGGCCGCAGCCGCGCGATGCGGACGAGCTCCACGATGCGCTGGTGCTGTGCGGATTTGTCACTGCAGCCGAGGGCCACGGGTGGTGGGGTTGGTTTGAGGCCCTGGCCGGGGACCGGCGTGCCGCCGCGATGGCCATCCCAGACGGGCACACGCTCTGGGTGGCCGCCGAGCGGTTGGCTGAGCTGCGCGCCCTCCACCCGGGCGCGTCACTGCAACCGCCGATCGAGGCGGTGGGCGCCAACCCCGGCGACTGTGATCAGGCCCTGACCGAGCTGCTGCGCTCCCGCCTGGAAGCGCTCGGGCCGACCACGGCTTCTGCGCTTGCAGCACCGCTGGCCGTGCCACGGGAACGTGTTGAGGCGGCACTGACACGACTGGAGGCGGAAGGCTTCATACTCCAGGGGCGCCTGACCCCGGGCGCCGGCGAGACCGAATGGTGCGAGCGGCGGTTGTTGGCACGCATGCACCGCTATGCCGTGGACCGCCGGCGCGCGGCAATCGAGCCGGTCACCGTACAGCACTACCTGCGTTTCTTGATTGACTGGCACAGCCTGGCGGAGCCGCCGGAGGGGGCCGAGACGCTGAGCGGTGCAGTGGAGCGGCTGGAAGGGTTCCCGGTGTCGGCGGCCGCGTGGGAGCAGGACGTCTTGCCGGCGCGTGTCGGCGACTATGCTCCGCATCTGCTGGACCGGCTGCTCGCCAGCGGTCGCTTCGCCTGGCTGCGGCTGGTCCCGCCGCGACCGGCTCCAACCGCCGGGCATCACCGGCCGGGACCGCTGCGCAACACGCCAATCGCGCTGGTGGAGCGCGCTGCCCTGGATGACTGGCGGGCGGTGACACCGTGCACGGACCCTGCGGCTGTCAGTCTCTCCGGCGGCGCCCGCGAAGTCCTCCATGCCCTGCAGGCCGGTGGTGCCATGTTCTTCACCGACCTGGTCGCTGCAACGCGCATGCTCCGCACACAGGTGGAAGAGGCGTTGGGCGAGTTGACAGCGTGGGGGCTGGTGACGTCGGACACATTCAACGGCCTGCGGGCGCTGATCGCCCCGGCCCACAAACGCCCGGCCATCGGCTCCACGGGTCGGCGCCGGAGCCGCCGCAGCGCACCGGGTGTGGATGCGGCCGGCCGCTGGGTGTGGCTGCCGGTACCCGCCCGCGACCAGCCGGCCGGCAAAGGCGGGATCAGCACGGATCTGGGGGCACTGGAGCACATCGCCCGCGTGCTCCTGCGCCGTTATGGCGTGGTGTTCCGCCGCGTGCTGGAGCGCGAACAGGCCCTGCCACCCTGGCGGGAGCTGCTGTATGTCTACCGCCGCCTGGAAGCCCGGGATGAGATCCGCGGTGGGCGGTTCGTGCAGCAGTTCGCCGGTGAGCAGTTCGCGCTGCCTGAGGCGGTGGGTGCGCTCCATGCCATGCGCAGGCGTGAACCCGATGGGACGCGGGTCGCCGTCTCGGCGGCCGACCCGCTCAACCTCCTGGGGACCCTCCTGCCCGGTTCGCGCCTGCCGGCGGCGACCGGCAACCGCCTGCTCTATCGCGACGGTATCCCGGAGGCGATCCTGCTAAACGGCGAGGTGCGTTTCCTGAAACAGCTCTCCACCCCCACACAGTGGCGGGTGCACGAGCAGTTGCGGCGAAACGCCGCCTCCCGCATCGTCTCCGCTGCAGGAGACTTCCCAAGCGCCCGAGGAGAGCGCGAACAGCGGCCGAGGGCGCCTTGACCGCGCCTGCAGGCACCGCCGGAGCCGGTGTGAGTGTGGCCGGCAGGGAAGCAGCGATTGTTTTGCAAGCGCAAATGGAAGATTTATGCTCCTTCAGTCGCATGGATAGCGAGGATGGAACCGTCGGATAGGAGCGCCAACTCAGCAGACAGGCCCAACCTCATGAGCGTGATACTAAGGGGACAGTGCCTCTGTGGCGCGGTTTCCATCCGTGCATCGGCGAGCGGCCGCCATGTGGACGCGTGCCACTGCACTATGTGCAGGCGCTGGGGCGGTGGGCCGCTGCTGGTGGTGCGTTGCGCGGAGGACATGCAACTTGACGGTGTTGAACACGTCACGCGCTATCGGTCGTCCGGCTGGGCCGAGCGGGGGTTTTGCAGCGGTTGCGGCACCCACCTGTACTTCCGGCTGATCGGGGGCGGCTTTCTTGCCATTTCCGCGGGGCTGGTGGACGTGCCGGCAGACTGGCGGCTGACCACCGAGGTGTTCGTGGAAGAGCAGCCTGCGTATTACCAGTTCGCCGGCGAGACGCGGCGTCTGATCGGCGAAGGCGACATGGAAGGCTGATCCCATGCAACTTGGTGCCCATGTGTCGGCAGCCGGCGGGATCCAGAACGCCCCGCAGCGGGGCGGGGAGATCGGTTGCGACTGCATCCAGATCTTCACCCGCAACCAACGTCAGTGGCGGGCGAAACCGGTGACGGACGAGGAGGCCGCCGCGTTTCGGGAGAATCGCCGGTGCTGCGGGATCGGGTCCGTCATGAGTCATGCCTCGTACCTCATCAACCTGGGGACCACCGATCCCGACAAGTTTGCGAAGTCCCATGACGCCTTCGAGCAGGAATTGCTGCGGTGTCACGCGCTGGGCGTGGAGCTGCTCAACGTCCACCCCGGGGCCCATGTGGGTGCGGGGGAGGAGGCGGGCATCTGCCAGATCGCCCATGCGCTCAACCAGATCTGCCGGGCCCACCCGGACAAGGCCGATGTCCGGGTGGTGCTGGAGAACGTGGCGGGGCAGGGCACCACCCTGGGTAAGAGCTTTGAAGAGCTGCGGGCCATCCTGGAGCGGTTGGAAGCCCCGGAACGATTCGGTGTGTGCGTGGACACCGCTCACGCCTTTGCCGCCGGCTACGCGATCCATACACAAGCCGGCTGGGACGCAACCTGGGAGGCCTTTGACCAGGTGCTGGGGCTTGACCGGCTGGTGGCGCTGCACCTCAACGACTCCAAGGCACCGTTTGATGCCCGCAAAGACCGCCACGCGTTAATCGGCCGCGGCGAGATCGGTCCCGACGCCTTTCGGCGGGCCGTGTGCGATCCCCGCACCCGGGAGCTGCCCATGTTCCTGGAGACGCCAGCAGGGCCCGCAGGCTGGGCACAGGAAATCCAATGGCTGCGGGCGGTCGCGGGCGGGGCGGACGCACCGCTGCCGGTGATCGAGGACGCCGGGATCGATCCCTGATGCGGCTGCGGGTGTGCAACAATGCGTGCAATCAAGGCCCGAACATTTGACTGGTCGATACACTCCCATGGATGCAAACTTGCAAGCCCTCCTTGATAAGTGCAGCCCCGCAATCCGTCAGTTGGCCCTGCTGGCACGGAGCGAAATTCTTGGGCTGGTGCCAGAGGCGCGAGAACAGGTGATGCAGGGCTACAACGCCGTCAGCTACCACCTTGGGGAGGGCCAACGGCTTCGGCAAGGCGTAGCAACGCGACGCGGGTTGCCTCGAAATCCAGACAGGCGTCGGTGATGCTTTGTCCATAAGTCAGTGGGCGTTGCGCCGGGTCCTGCCGCCCGGCGGTCAGGTGACTCTCGAGCATCAACCCTGTGATGCCACGCTGCCCTTGAGCGACCTGCTGGCCGATATTGTCCAGGATGGCCGCTTGCCGGGTTGGATCCTTCTCGCTGTTGCCGTGACTGCAGTCGATCATCAATCGCCCTGGTAGCCCTGCTGCGCGCAGCCGTGTCAGCGCCGCGGCAACGTTCTCGGCATCATAGTTCGGGCCGCTCTCGGTGCCGCCGCGCAGCACCAGATGGCAGTAAGGATTGCCGGTGGTCTCCATGATCGCCGGCGCGCCTTCCTTGGTCAGCGATGGAAACAGGTGGCGCTCGCCCGCGGCGAGGATCGCATCGACCGCCGCCTGAACATTACCGTCGGTGCGGTTTTTCATGCCAACGGGCATCGAGAGCCCGGATCCCAGCTCACGGTGGATTTGACTCTCCACCGTGCGTGCGCCGATTGCACCCCAGGAGACCAGATCGGTGTAGAACTGGCCGAAGGTGGTATCGAGGAATTCGGTGCCGGCCGGCAGGCCGAGTTCTGCGAGGTCAGCAAGCAGGCCCCGCGCGAGGCGCAGGCCTTTGTTGATCCGGAACGAGCTGTCG
The DNA here is from genome assembly GCF_007120195.1 of Aquisalimonas sp. Lineage (GTDB taxonomy): Bacteria > Pseudomonadota > Gammaproteobacteria > Nitrococcales > Aquisalimonadaceae > Aquisalimonas. The sequence continues at coordinate 9,445 of NZ_SKOG01000199.1, read as the reverse complement.
ATATCCGGGTCGTTGATGAGACCTTTCCAGCCCATCACCGTGCGGGGCTTCTCGAAGTAGACGCGCATCACAATGAACAGCGTATCGGCCACGTCATCGGCAAGGCCTTTGAGACGCGCAGCGTAGTCCAGCGCTGCCTGGGTATCATGGATGGAGCAGGGCCCAACGACGACGAACAACCGTCCGTCACGGCTGTCGAGTATGGCTTCCAGTGTGCCGCGCGCCGAGGTCACCGTCGCCGCAGCGTGATCCGTCAGCGGGACCTCTTCCGCCAGAATGGCCGGAGTGAGCAGTGGTCGGGCACGCCTGATACGCAGGTCGTCGGTTCTCATGGAATTGAGCATACGGGAGTTCAAACCCGGCTTCAAAGGAGGTGCCCTAGCGATACGGGCCGCGCCGGGCAGTCGCTTCTACCTTCATTCTCCGAAGGGCTCTGGGGCTTCTAACACTGGCGCCTTAGCCCGCGAGCACCACCTCAGCTTGCAGATCCTGTTGCCTGGACTATTCTTAAATTAGACCGGTCAGTAAACATATGGGGTGCCGACGGTGAATACGACGAAAGAGCGCCTGCTTGAGGCGGGACTGGCCATGCTGCTGCGATACGGCTACAACGCGCTTGGCATTCAGGCGGTGCTGCAGGAGACGGGAACCCCGAAGGGGTCGTTTTATCACTACTTCCGAAGCAAAGAGGATTTCGCGCTGCAGGTCATCGACCGGTACATGGAGGAGGTGCACCGAGGGCTTGATGTCTCCCTCGGCGATGAGACGTTACCCCCGCTTGACCGGGCGCGCCGTTTTTTTGAGATCTCGCGGGATAAGTACCGGCAGGACGGCTATCTGGGTTGCATGCTTGGTGGACTTGGCCAAGAGCTCTCGGGGGTTAGCAAGGTGTTCGCCGAAAAGATCGAGTCGTGCTTCTCTGAGGTGACGCGCCGCCTGGCGGTGTGCTTGGAAGAGGCGCGTCTGCAAGGGGATCTTCCCGCGGATTGCGACCCTCGGGAGATGGCCAACTTGCTGCTGGACTGCTGGGAGGGTGCTGCGCTCCGAAGTCGATTGAGAAAGGATCCGGCACCACTGGATACGATGCTTGACTTTTACTTTTCGGCCGTCTCTGCCTAGGAATAGTGGACCAACGAGAATGGGTCGCTCCAGGCGGTGTCAACTTGAATGCCATGTTCCAAGAGCGTTGCGGACGCCGTCAGGTTCCGACTGACATGCCGTAACGCCGATTGGATGGGAGGTGCGTCATGCTGGAAGTCAATCTACGCCAACTCGCCGATAACGAACTGGTTCCCGTCAATATCGCCGCGCTCGCCCTGAGCGTAGCAGGGGAATTCCGTTTTCCTGCCGAGGAAGCGGCCGCAGCGACGGCGCAAGGAGATGCGAACGTGCACACTGGCCCCGCGGTCATCGTCCACTGTGCTGATCGCCGCGATGTCCTTGAATGCCTGGAATTCGCGTCGAGGCACGGGCTGCTGGTTGCCATGCACAACAGCCACAAGGATCCGGCAAACTGGAGCGACTGCGACCACGGTATCGCCGTAGATCTCTCAGCGCTGTCAGCGAAAGCGCGCAAGACCTGTGCGCAGCGGTCAGCGCGACCGATTAGCGCTGGCTCGGCGACGATGCACAGCACCGGCCTTTGATGATGGCAAGCCAAGGGTGCGCCGCTCATGGTGCACTCCGTACGCTCACCACCTCGTACTCCCGATTCCCGAAGTGCTCCGGTGCAGATGGGACACTTCGTGTCAATAAACGGCCGCAACGTGTCATTTTCTTTAACACTTTGCGTCGCCCGCGGCCTGTGTCAACCCGGAGCCGTGACAGCAATACCCTGTGTGGCTGGGGCGTCGCGGTGCGCAGGCGGGATGGCACCCATATGGTGCGTGTCTTGCATGGTGTGCATTGAGGCGTGGAGTAATCGGAACTCCACGGATGGAAGGCATTAGTATCGCTGGGAGGCATAAGGTATGGCGCGGTACCTGTTCGACGACAACAACGAGGGCGCAGGCATGGGTGAGCCCGATGCCCCATTGACACCAGAGGAGCTTGCAATCGAGCGCGATTGGTTTGAGGGCACAGGGGGCGAGAGTTCCGTGTGCTGTGATCACGGTTTGGTGCCAGGGTTTAGTGATGAAGAGACGGGGTGCGTCTACCGTGCCCTGTACCGCGACGGCAGCCCGGCGCCGATGCATGTGCTCGATGGCTTGCCCGACGAGGTGGTGCTGGATCGGGATGCCGACGGTCATGTGATGGCGGTGAAATCCTCTTTGGTGTCTGGGTTCATCTTCAATGGGTGCTTTTACACGCGTGAAGAGGCCGCCGCATTGATCGCCGCGTGAATGGCTGCTTGCTCCGGCTGGAAGGCGCCATGGTCGCTGCGTTTTTGCCCAGCTGAAGTGAGAAGTTGCCCGCGCTGCCCTGGAACATGAATCCGTGATTGGTGCGCAACCGAAGCGCCGGTGAGGCGCGGGCGCCGCTCGGCGGCGATGTCACGAAAACGCTTTCTCCTTCCGGCGCGCGTCGCACAGAGGCACCCCGGGAGGTTCCCTGAGTGTCCGCCGTTGAGCGTGGAGCGGACGGTGGCGTGCTCAGGGCACGGGTGGTCGTTGCGTTGCCGCTATACCCGTCGGGTCAAATCATCGCTCCGATCTGTCGCGGGTCCGGCATGCCGGCCGTCATAGGGGACGCAGAGCCAGGCCGAACACGACAATCCCCACCACGAGCAGTGCCGCCACGGCGAGGACTGGATGACGGCGCAGGCCGCCGGGGCTGAGGAGGTCGCGTACTGAATGGCGGATCCTGTTGAGCATAGCCAGTAGGATATATCGCCCCCGGTCTGAAGACGAGCCCTGACGCGGCATGGCATGTTGTCAAAGGGACGTTCCATCCAGCCGCCCAAGCATGTCCTCCACCGCGCGCTTAAGCTGCCGGTCATCCCCGGCGACTTCATCCTCGGGGGTTTGCTTGACCAGCAGGTCGGGGATGGCGCCATTATGCTCCATGTCGGTACCATCGGGCAGGTACCAGCCGCGGAACGGGCGCCGGACGTTGGCACCGTCGATGAGCCTGTGGCTGCCGGTGGATATGACCCCACCGTAGGTCTGCTGGCCCACCAGGGTGCCGCGATCCAGGGTCGAGAACGCGTGGGCGAGGATCTCGGCATTGGAGTGGCTCTTCTCGTTGGCGAGCATATTGATCGGCAGCGTGTAGCGCGGGGCGTCGAGTCGGTCCTGGGGGTAGTGGCCGTTTGCCGACGGATCCGCTCCGGCCGGAACGGTGTAGGCATGGTTGGCCGCCATAATCGAGGTCAGGATGCGGTCTGTGGTGTGACCGCCACCATTGTTGCGCACATCGATGATCAGCCCGTCCTTGCCATAGGCGGCAGCGTAGAGGTCACCCTGGAACGCTTCCAGCGAGGTTTGGTTCATGGACTGGATGTGGATGTAGCCGACGCGTCCCTCGGAGAGATTTCGCACTGTCTGCCGGCTTTCCTCGCGGAACGCATCGTACTTGAGCCTTGACAGTTCACCGAAGTCCACGGGCGTCATGAGGGCCCGTTGCTGGACGCTGCGTCCTCGAAGGGGACGCTCATAGGTCACGATCACTTCCTGGCCCACGCGCCCGCGGAGCCTGCGCAGAAGCGTGTCCCGCTCATGAAAGGGCTGGAGATCAATTTGGGTGACGATGTCGCCGGGATGGAGCGCCGCGGAGCCGCGATCCGCTGGACCGTCGGGAACGACCGCGGTCACGCGGTAGCCCACCTTACCGTTGCCGAGCGTGACGCGTTCCTGGTCGATGCCGAGGCGCCCAGTGGGCTCCCAAAGCACTGAGGCGGGCCCCGGGTTGGAGACGCCCATGTGGGAAGCCGCGAGTTCACCCATCATACGGTTGGCGATGTCGCTGAACTCGCTGGGCGTGCGGGCGCGTCGGATCAGCGATTCGTAATCGCCGACCACAGCCGGCCAGTCCAGCCCCTTCATATCGGGGCGATAGAAGCTTTCGCCGATCACACGCGCCGCTTCGCGGAACTTCTGCAGCGACTGCTGAAGCAGGTCAATACGCAGGCGGTCGGAGATATCAGGGTGCTGACGGGTGCCGTCGGCGAGGGATGCGACGCCAACGCGGCCGTGCGCGATGTAGACCACCCGGTCACCGCTCAAACTCAGGTGCTGCACGTTGGCAGACGGTCCGAGGCGCTTTCTCTTGCTGCCGTCCCAGTTGACCGCCACAAGGCCTTCGCCACCGTTGTTGAATACGTAGCGGTCGCCACCCGGAGTCATCTCGTTGGCTGACTGATGGACAGGCGAGCCGGTGACCCGCTTGATGCGGCGCCACGCTCCGTCGAGGTCGAGGTCGGCCGCGGCAGCCCGCTGGTCGGGTGGCGTCTCGCCCGGTGCTGCCGCGGGCGTGCGTGTGGGCAGGGGGCGCCGTTTCGAGGCCGCCGCGCGCGCATCGCGGTAGTATGTGCTGAGTTCCCGCGGCGTGTAATCCTCCAGTGTCCGATCCAGATAGACCCGATAGAGGTCGTAGCTGGCGCCGGAGCGGTTCGAGATGAACGTAAGCTTGCGCCCGTCGACGGACCAGCGGGGATTGAGGTCGTTACGGGGGTGGCGTGTGACATTCACCGGCTCTTGCGAGCCGTCGGCGGGAACGATGAAGATGTTCGCGCTGAAGTTGAGATCGTTCTGCGCGTAGGCGATGTATCGCCCGTCCGGTGACCAGCGCCACTGGATGGAACTGTCCCAGCCCGCAACCAGCGTCTCTTTCGTGCGTGCGCGCAGATCCATCACGACCAGATCGCCCCGGCCGCGGCGAAACGCGATGGACCGGCCGTCGGGCGAGGGGCTCGCGTTGCGGTCGTTGTACGCGCGCTGCACAAGTGGCCGCACCGAGAACTGCAGCCCATCGTGCCAGCGGCTCGGATCGAGATGCCGCGGCAGGACGTCGGCGTTTTCCGGCTCGAGATGCTCCTCCGCGATGCTCTCAGGGACGTCCGGCAGCTCCTCGATTGGCTCGGACGGCGTTGCCGGGTCGGTTGGGTCGGTTGGGTCGATCGGTTCCGGCGGGATGCCTGGATCCATCGGTGCAAAGGGATCATGCGGATGCACAGTCTGCGGGCCAGAGGTCAGGTCGTCGGGGTCGCTCGCCTCGTCCGTCTCCGGTGTCATGTCTGGCCTGTCGCCCGGCGGTTCCGCCGGGGATTCCAGCGCCTCAGGGTGTTCGGGCGCCGGCGGTTGAACGTCGGCGCGGCGAATCTCCTGGCGCGTCAGGGCAACGCCCGCCTGGTAGATCGATTCGGTGCCATCGGCGTCGTTGGTGAAATACAGCCGCAGGCCATCCGGTGACCAGGCGAGGTGCTGATGCCGGGCGTGCGTGCCGGGGGTCACCGCCCGCGTCGCGCTATGGTCATCCATGTGGCGCACGTACACGCGACCGTAAGCGATGTAGGCCATGGTCTTGCCGTCGGGGCTTAGCGCCGCTTCGGTGACTTTCCGACCAATTTGCTTGAGGGCGTAGTCGTTGTTCCCGTCCTCGCCCGCGCGCAGTGTGACGGCTTTCGGCTCGGCGTCGACATCCTGCAGATCCAGCGTATAGAGCGTGTCCCAGACCTGCAGCACGGCCGTGCTGCCGTCACGGGAGACATCGAAATGCTGAATATCGCGGCCATCGAATTCAGTGAGTCGTTCAAATTCGCGCTTCTCGTCATCCAGATCGAAGCGATAGAGATTCACCGTCTCGAGCTCCCGATCGGACATGAAGACCAGGGTTCGATCGTCGACCCACTGCGCGCTGCCATCGTCGCCATCGCGGGTCGTGATCTGCTCGAACGTGCCGTCCTCGCGGTCGTGAAGCCACACGTTCATGGCATCCGGGCCGAGGTAGTGCCGGCGATTCCAGCCGTGGTAGTGGCCACCTCGCGTGAAGGCGGTATACCGCCCGCCTGGCGAGAGCTGCGGTTGCGAGCCGAAGGCCTCATGCAGCCGGGTGTGTTCCCCGCCCTCGGGCGATATCGCGTAAGGGCGCTCGTCGCGATACACGTCGGCCTCGAGCAGCCCGGAGAAGGCGATGACCGGCGCGCCGTCCTCGTCACTGGTATAGGCCGGATTACGTATGGGCCTGTCACTGTGGGTCAGCTGGGTAATCTGCGTTCCGTCGCGATGGATGCGCCAGAGGTTCAGGGTTCCATCGCGCATCGAGGTGAACGTGAGCCAACGGCCGTCGGGACTCCAGCTTGAGTGCAGGTCGTCGAGTTCATGCCGGGTCAGGCGCCGGGCATCACCGCCGCGGGCCGACACGCGCCACAGATCGCCGCCCCAGGAGAAGGCAAGTTGCGATCCATCCGGGTTGATCGAGGGAAAGCGTGGCAACCCGACTGTGTCGTTTTCTGCCGCCGCCGTCACATGCAGGCTTGCCAGCGCGAGCCCCGTTGCCACGAGCAGCGCGATGCGTTTGCAGCCTGTCATCAAGCGAATGTCCTCTGGCCGGCCCGCCCCGCGCTATGCATGGCGGCGAAGTGCCTATGGCTTGTTAGTGCCAGGTAGGTCGCCGACGGTAGCAAAACCTGCAGCGTTGAAACTTGGGCTGGTTCACAGAACAGCGCGTGACACAGAGACGAGGGCGAAAATGCTCATCCCCAGGGTTGTGGCCCGCAGAGGGGGCCTCTTGCCCCTGCGTTGGAGTACCAACGAGGGGCTGGGTAAATGGTTTCGGCACCGGGGCCGGCCCGATAGAAACCGATCAGCCGCGGCCGGCTCGCCTTGAGGAACAGGGTCAAGGGCGCCGGGCTCCGCGGTGGGAATCTATTGGCCATGGAAGGCCGGAGGGCGCCAGTCAGGAGGGCCCTGATCTGGCTGAACGGGTCATTACAATCCGCCTTCCGGGTCGGGAACAGCTGCAAAGACCTCTCCGCTGACGATCATCGGTGCATCGCCGGTGAACAGAGAAGCCAGGTTTTCCTGTACCCATTCCATGGCCTGCTGATTGGAGGCCTCGGAGGACGCCTTGTCATTAAAAATGCTAACGGACACGACGACCCCATGCCCGGCATCGAAGGCGTAGTAGCGCAGAAAACCCGGCATGGCGCTGACAATGGGCAAAAAGTCCTCATTGACGCGCTGGGCCAGATCGGCCGGAGCACCGACGTCGTTGTACTGGCGCACTGAGATATACATGCTTCACCTCGCTTGCGGATGGGCCGACGAATTGTTCAGCGTTTCCTTAACGGATCACCAGTACCGGGCACCGGGCATGGTGAAGGACCTGTTGTGTTGTGCTTCCGATCATGATTTCCCTAAACCTGGACGCCCCGCGACGCCCCATGATGATCATGACACGGTTCATGCCAGCCGCATGGTCGAGAATGGCCTGGCCTGTGTCACCAGGGATAATCCGTTCCTCCAGTGCCACGGCAGTCTCTCCTATGGCTGCGCGAGGCGCCCCAAACGCCGATGCCGCAGACTCCTCGCGGAATTTCTCGAAGCCTTCCGGGGAGAAGTACTGCACATACTCGCTGCTGGGGCTTTCCGTGGGAATGCCGAGCAATTCGATCGGCGTCTCCGGGAATGCGTGGAGCAAGCGTACTGGGGTGCCCAGTCTCTCTGCCAGGCGAGCGGCATAAGCGGCTGCCGCATTGGAATAACTGGAGCCGTCCACGGGCACCAATAGCATTTCGGGCAAATCTGACACGACGCGCCTCCGTGGTCTGACGCGAGACGACTGCTGTCGGCGCTCGACAATACTCGCTGCTTGGATCCTGTGGCTGATAGTTTAGCCGACCCGACGTTATTTGTTGCCGAGTGTCCTGTCACCGAATTTCGGTTACAGGACGCTAGCTGCCAGTATAGCGACGTCGCTGGCTGCCTACGCCCTTGGCCTGCACCCGCAGTGCGCAATGACGGCGTCGGCACGCGCGACCTGATGACCCCGCGCAGGCTATGCTGTGCACTGGGCAGGCCACTCGCGTACCGACGGGTGACCATTGATGGACATACCTCCGCATCTGTTGTGGTTGGCGGCCGCGCTGCTCCTGGGCGCGATGGCGCCAGTGTTGGGTGGGCACCTGTTCGTGGTGGATCTGGCCCTGTCGGCGCTGTTGCTGTCGATTCTCACCGCGCTGTTCCCGGAAATGCCGTTCTTTATGCAGCTTGCCGTGTTCCTTGGCGCCTCGGCGCTGATGATCCCGGTCTATTCCTGGGTGGCCGCGCGAATGACGCAGGCGCGGCGCGCTGGTCTGATCGGCAGTACCGCCGAGTACCGGGGTAACACGGGTATTGTGGAGCGGCGAGGCTCCGGTGTCGGCGTTCGGGTCGGCGGTGACGTATTCCCGGCCCGGGCGCTCGACGACGGGCCGCTGGAACCGGGCCAGCGGGTGACTATTGAGCGCTTCGAGGGGATCACGGCGGTGGTTCGGCGGATCAGGTGAGCGTCGCGCATCATTCCTGGCGGAAAGGGAGGCAGTCAGCCCGTTGGTCGGCCCCGCCGGTATGTCTACTCTCAGCTGGCAAGGAGCTTGAAGATCTGGACACGCCTTAAAGGTGCCGCGGATCTTTCTATCCGAGCGTTGGTCTACACGGTAATAGTTCTCAGTGGCGCGACTTGTGGTCGTTTGTCATGTGGATCTGGTCATCACTGACCCTCGTGTCTATCACTATCGTTCTTGCCGCCTGCACCACATCAACCTATGAGGTTGTGCGGGTGCCGGAGCGCAATGCAGACCTGTATCCCGAGCACCGTTCAGCCGGCGAGGTCACGGTTGCCGTCGATACGGTGCATGATGGCGCAAGGGCGCAACGCTACTTCGGTACGGATTTGATCAGCAGAGACATCCTGCCCGTTATCATTGTCGTCTCGAATCACGGCGGTTCCGGCGTTGACGTCGATCCGGCGGATGTGGTGAAGACCCGCGGTAGCGCCATGATTGACCCATTGCCGCCTGAGATTGTGATCGACGATGAGCTGCTTGGCGGCAGGCTCTCCGAGGAGACGCGACAGCAGGCGAGGACGCACCTGGGGGAACTAGTCTTTCAGGCTCGCGAGGTGGCCCCCGGTGAGACCTACCGCGGTGTGCTGTTCTACCCGATCCAGCGCCAAAGTCGGCTGGACAGCGGAGGTTTTCGCGTCAGGGATTTCGCCTTCGGGGGCTTATTGTCGATGCAGGTGGTGGTGACGGCCGTCGCCGACGGGCAACGCCATCGCCTTGGGCCATTCCACCTTCGCCATCCCACTGCAATGCGCTAGTGTCCTGTCCCGTAAATACGTTGCGAAAATTGGCGTGGATCCTGACGGTTCCTGGCAAGGCGCGCCGACGAGGCGTAGCGGGGCCTACGGCGAGGAGGCGCAACGCCGCCAGGGGCCGTCAGGGCCGCGACAATCGTAACGTTATTTGCGGGACAGGACACTAGTGTACTGAGTACATCCGGGAGCCCCCCAGCCGGGGATACTT
>NZ_SKOG01000187.1 GCF_007120195.1 Aquisalimonas sp. | reverse complement strand
GGCTCTCTCCCTCCGGCAGCGTTAGGTTAGTCAGCGCGCGCCGCAGGGCCATCATGTCCGCTGCGGCCTGTCCCAAGTTATCCCGCAGAACGAGTGGTTGTGAGACGTTCAGGAAATGGCTTCCGGAGGGGTCAACGGCATTGTCTCCCTCGACGTCCACATAGAATGTCCGCTCAGTCACATCGGATCGCTCAATCAACGCATTGACCGATTCCGCGCGCAGCAGCTCCGTGACCGCCTTGATGGGATCGGTCTCGGCTACCTGATCGCGAACGATTCCGTGGAGCGGGAGGTCTATGGCCACGGTGACGTACCCAAGCTCTGCAAACTGATTCGCCACCGCCACGATGTCCGCTCTGTTCTGACGCAGGCCATGCTTGAACAACACCACCGGGTAAGGTTCCCCGGCGCCGTCATCGGTAGGAACTGCCGCGACCACGGGCACCCAGAGATCATCGACGGTGGCGTCGTAGGTGAGCCCCCCGCCGATAGCGGCCGCTGTGTTGCAGGAAGCGCCATTGCACAGCCAATGCGTGCTCAGCACCGGCGCGGCGGCCGGCAGCCCGACGGGGTCGTCCGGGTTGCCGGGGTCTGTGGGCACACCCAGACCGTAGCGCAGATTCACCGTTCCCACCCACAGGGCGGCCCCGCCGCCGGGCGCTGGCACTGGCTCGCCATTGACTTGCAGCGGCGCAAGGTGGAGTTGCCGATTGCCCGCCTGCTCATCCTCGAAGCTTACCCTGGCAGCCTGCAGGGTGTGCCCGATGTTCTGCGTGCGCACCGACCAGGAGAGCACCACATTGGCGCGCTCCAGCGAGCTGTCGAAGGCTTCCACCGCGGACAGTTCGGCGTCGGTCAGCGCCTGGAGTCGCGCCGCCTCCCCCTCGAGCGCTTCGGTACCCTTCAAGGCGCGGTAGCTGAGGCTGTTGACCACTGCACCGCCGTCGGCAGAGCGCAGCCCATCCGTTAGCACGACCAGGTAATTCGTTCCGGGCTCCAGGGGCTGCAAGGGGGAGATCACCAGCTGCCGCCCGTCATCCTGCAAGCCCGCCACGAAATCCTGGCCGAACACCAACTCATCCTCAACCTCGACGGGAGGCTGGACGCCGTCCAGCACAAAGACACGCACGCCCTCGGGCAGGGTCTCAGGCGCCAGCGCAGCAGTGAAGCGCGTGGTCCAGGGTTCGATGGTTGAAAAACCGTTGAGATCCCGGAGGGCATTGAGGAAAGGGTTATCCGGCGCATCGACCTGAAGCAGGCCGGACTGTGAATCAAAACCAAACAGGAAGTTTGCCGGGAACGGTGCACTTTCCCGGGTCGGATTAAACGTGGCGACGGCTGCGGTGGTGTCCGGCTCCGGTGCACGCCCCCCCGCGCTGCGCGTATCCTCGAAGAGAAAACATCCGGATAACAGCGCCACTGCGGCCACCACGCCCGGCGCACCGTACAGACGGGACTTGAGAGTCATTGCCGTCTCCTCCATGGCTCTTTATGTGTTCCTTAAGTGCGGTCGCTGTCCCTTGGGCTCATTGACTCCGGGCTAGCCCTACCCGGTCCCGGTCCCGGTTCTGTGTGGGGTGACCCATACAGTATCGCCGATTTCTCCGAGTTGTCGCGGTTGATCAACGACAGGGGCAACCGCCCGTCTGTTGTCTCTCTCCCCCCAACTCCTCTTCGCATAACCCGTGCCCTCGACCCCTGGTGATTCGCCCGTCGTCGGGGTGTGGCAAAAATGTCGTCGTCATGTAGCAACGGAGTGCGCCGGGGCAGGACAATTGTGCCCGCAACGGCGTGTCTCTGGGGGCGAGTTCCGCGGGATGCGAACGGCAGTGTGTGCGGTACTGACATAACCGCATACAGTGGGAGGGTGCCTACCAACGGTTAGGGACTTGGACGATGGGCAACAGGGAGATGCATAAAATGAAAAGCGCAATTCTACGTGACCGCGATGAGATCCAGGAGTTCTTTGCAAACTTTGGCCAGCTTTGCAAGAACCCGATTAACATAAACTACTTTTTGAACGCCGATAGAATTCGGGCGTTTTACAAAAATGGAAAGATGATAGGCGGCTACGTCGTCAACACCAAGGGGCCGCTTCGCTACCAACAGATGATCCCGGAACCGGCTCGTTCCAGGGAAGAGATATCCAAATACTTTGAAAACGGAAAATCCTGCGAAATAACCTGTTTCTGGATGGTTCGCCCTCGACTCACGTGCCAGGAGCGAAACAACGTCTACCTTTACTCGGCGTACGATGCGCTCAGCATGGGTACAACGTGGGTGTTTGGTGGTTCGGTTAATGTCAAACTCGCGCGCACTCAAAAGAGAGTGATGCCCCATGTGATTTACCGCGGGCCGTGGGATTTTGAGGGAAGTCCATCATGCTGTCAGGTCTACTATGCGAACTGGTGGCAATTGCTCGCTCTGGTCATTGGGGCCTATGCGTACACCACAACGATGGATCTAATCAAGAACGGTTACGTGGCGCTGCGCCGGGCGCGCAAAAAGATGCTGTCACGAGGCACCAGGGCTTTATCAGGAGTGTATGGGCAGTTGCTTGCCTGCCGGAAGGCGGAGGTGACGTCCTAGACGCGCCAGCCGGGACCGACGCCGGGGTTTGTGCAGATCAGCCAGCCGGAACCCGTCAACGCTGACGCGCTCCGGCACCCCGTCATGGACGTCTGCCGGAGGCCGCGGGAGGCGGTTGGGGACGGCGTTCGCTGTTCGTGCAGGCAACGCCCCGCTGCCAGACCCGTGCGCATGTCAGGGCGAGGGTGATTGACTTGGCACGCCTAACGACTGCCTTTAATATCGAGGCGAGTGTCCTGATTTGTCAGCGCCCGCCATTTCAGAGGCTTTCAGCGTCGCCAGGGCCAGGCGTGCCCAATGCTGGCGCCGCATGCGCGCACCCGTTGAGGCAGTGTCGCGCACCCCCGGCGAGCCGGTGAGCCAGCCTTGGGGCGCCGAGACGGATCACGACACGAGGCTTTAACCGCCGAGTCGGGAAGTTGCCGTCATGCTTGCTGATGGATCGTCCGTCCTTCACGTCGGCTACACGCATCCGCTGGTGCTTGGGCTCGATGTGACCGGAAGGCCTTTGGCCTGGTTGAGCTGGGCTGAGGCGGCGGTTCTCTATTGTCGAGAAAAGGTTGCCTGGACGGCGGGTGAGTCGAGCACCCTGTTGATGGGGGGCACGAACAGGCTATCCGGTCAGCGGTCGTATCTGGAGCTCAGCTCGATCATCGCACTGCGAACGGGGACAGCAAGACCCCATCGCGACACCCCGACGCTGTGCAACGCGAACCTGTTTGCCCGTGACCGGTATCATTGCCTGTACTGTGGCAAACGGTTCTCGGGCAGTAGTCTTAGCCGCGATCACATTATCCCGACGTCCCGCGGTGGTCACGACGTATGGAGCAACGCCGCGACTTCGTGCAAGCGGTGCAATGGATTCAAGATGAACAGAACGCCGGAGGAAGCCGCCATGTCGCTGCTTGCAGTGCCGTTCGTGCCCTCTTTTTCTGAACACCTTATTCTGTCGAACAAACGGATACTCGCCGACCAAATGGAGTTCCTCCGCAGTCATGTCCCGGCCCATCGGCGCGGTGCCTACGCGCTAGTGAGTTGAGACGGGTGGCGATGCTCAGCCGAGAAGAGAGTGCTCGGCGCCATGGGCTATTGCAACCGCGAGCCACACAGAGTGGCTGCCTTGGCCCGTTCCGCGAGGCACCGGGCGGCGTCAGCGGCGGGCGCTTGCCGAGGCGGGGGTTGACCTAAGGCCGGGTTGGGCATAGCGTTATGGCATGATGATTCGGATTACAAGCGCACTTCGACTGCGACTGCTTTGCCCGGCCTCCTGAGGGGTGCCGGGAATGTACGTCGTTGGTTTCGCTTTGTAACCGGGTTAGACATCATGTCCGCTTCCAGTTGTTACCGCAGTCAGTCCTCCGACCGGCGGCTCTTGCCGCATTCACCCGTGTTCTGTGCGCTCCTGCTTGCGCTCCCGCGACTGCCACGCGGTCATCGGGCGGTCTGGGCAATGCATCCGCCAGAGACGGCGACGCGTTGCTCTGGTCCGCCCGGTGGCCGTGACGCGGGCGCAAGCGCTGATGTGACAGGCAGATACTTTTCGAGGAGTGAACAGACATGTTGAAGCAGCCTGAAATCAAGTACCGAACGTTCCCTCCGGTGCGGTTGACGGACCGAACCTGGCCTGACGCGGTGATCGAACGGCCGCCGGTGTGGTGCAGCGTTGACCTGCGCGACGGCAACCAGGCGCTCATCGAGCCCATGGATACCGAGCGTAAGTACCGGATGTTCCACGCCTTGGTGGATATCGGCTTCAAGGAAATCGAGGTCGGCTTCCCGGCAGCGTCGCAGACCGATTACGACTTCTGCCGGATGCTCATCGATGAGCACCTCATCCCGGACGATGTCTACATCCAGGTGCTCACCCAGTCGCGCCCGGAACTGATCGAGCAGACGTTCGCAGCGGTGCGTGGCGCGCCGAACGTCATCGTCCACCTGTACAACTCCACATCCACGGTCCAGCGGCGGGTGGTGTTCGGCATGGAGCGCCAGGGCATTACGGATCTGGCCGTGGAGGGAGCCACGCAGGTGCAGGCATTGGCCGCGCAACGGCCGGAGACGAACTGGTTGTTCCAGTACTCGCCGGAGAGCTTCACACAAACGGAGCTTGACTACGCCCTGGAGATCGTCGATGCGGTGAACGCTGTCTGGCGGCCCACGGCCGAGCAGCCGGTGATCATCAATCTGCCGGCAACGGTGGAAGTGTCCACCCCCAACATCTATGCCGACCAGATCGAGTGGTTTGCCCGCAACGTGCGCCGGCGCGAGGGGATTATCCTCTCCGTGCATCCCCACAATGACCGGGGCACGGCCGTTGCGGCGGCGGAGCTTGCCGTCATGGCCGGTGCCGATCGCATCGAGGGCACGCTGTTTGGCAATGGCGAGCGCACCGGCAACGTGGATCTGGTGACCCTGGCCGTGAACCTCTACACCCAGGGTGTGCATCCGGGGCTGGATTTCGCCGACATCAACGAGACCGTGCGGCTGGTCGAGTACTGCAACCAGTTGCCCGTTCACCCGCGCCACCCCTATGCCGGTGAGCTGGTGTTCACTGCGTTCTCCGGATCCCACCAGGATGCCATCAAGAAGGGGTTTGCGGCTCAGGGCAAGGACAGTCCCTGGGAGGTGCCTTACCTGCCCATCGACCCCAAGGACGTGGGCCGCAGCTACGAGGCGGTGATCCGGATCAACAGCCAGTCCGGCAAGGGAGGCATCAGCTATCTCATGGAGCGGGATTACGGCATGAATATGCCACGCCGGCTGCAGATCGAGTTCAGCCATGTGATCCAGAAGGTGACGGACAATACCGGGCGCGAGCTGAGGGCCCCGGAGATCTGGGAGGCCTTCCGCCAGGAATACATGGATGTGCCCCGCCCCTTCCAGCTGGTGGAGTATCGGGAAGGCACCGATGCCGAGGGCAACGACAAGCTCACCGCGACCCTCCGCGACAACGGCAAGGAGTGCATCATCGCAGCCCAGGGGAACGGGCCCATTGATGCGTTTGTGAGGGGGCTGTCGAAATACACCGGCGTGG
The DNA here is from genome assembly GCF_007120195.1 of Aquisalimonas sp. Classification (GTDB taxonomy): domain Bacteria; phylum Pseudomonadota; class Gammaproteobacteria; order Nitrococcales; family Aquisalimonadaceae; genus Aquisalimonas. The sequence goes on along the minus strand of NZ_SKOG01000187.1, from coordinate 12,267 downwards.
AGCTGCAGGTGGTCGACTACACCGAGCACGCGGCAAATGCCGGCGCCGATGCCCAGGCGGTCGCCTATGTGGAGATGCGCGGCCCGGACGGTAGCAGTCTGTTCGGCGTGGCCCGGCATGGCAACATCGTCACGGCCTCCCTGCACGCGCTGCTCAACGCCGTGAACCGCCTCGCGGGGCGCAGTGTGCTGGACAACGCCGGTGATGCCGGGCTCAAGGCAGCACGGGCTGAGACCACGGTCTGAACCGGTTTTCGAGCGCAGTGGCGCGCATGGGGGCCCGCGCGGCGGGCAGTGGCATGCCTGATTCGAGCGCGTATGACTGACTCCATGCCGCCAAAAGCCCCGGTGTGGGGCGATTTGCCACGCCTCTGGCGGGCTGTGCGCAACCGCGACGAGGCGCGGCGACTGGCCCGTGCCAGTGCGCGCCTGATCATGCTGTTGGCTGTGGCGGTGGTGGCCATGGGCGTGCTGACGGGGGAGACCGCGACCATGGTGGAGGGCACACTGGTGGCGCTGCTGGCGTTGGCCGCCGGCTGGCTGTACAGCCGAAGCGCCGCAGTGGCGCTGGCGCTGCTCCTGTTTCTCGGTCTGCTGGCCGGCCTGCTGGGCGGGCAGGCCCCGGCGGGGCTGCTGTTGCAGGGTGTGGTCCTGTTGATCTGCCTCCGCCTTGCGCAAGCCACGATCATCCAGCACCGGGGCGCGGGATAGCGTGCCCGGCTGCCATTGCTGCGCGTTGCGCTATACTCCCACGCCATGCGGCTGCTCTATCTGATTGACTCGAGTGTGTACATCTTCCGGGCGTGGTTCTCCATCGGCGGGCGCCTTGTGGATGAAGCCGGCGACCCCGCCAACGCGGTCTATGGATACGGGAATTTCCTGCTCGACTTCCTTGAGGGCAAGACTCCGGAGCATGCGCTGGCTGCATTCGACCGAAGCCTGACGACGTGTTTTCGTAACGACATCTACCCCGCCTACAAGGCCAATCGTCCGGAAGCGCCGGAGGATCTCAAGCGCCAGATCGGTGTCTGCGAAGCGTTGACGCGCGCACTCGGGGTGACGGCGCTAAGCAGCGACCGCTACGAGGCCGATGACCTGATCGGCACCGTCGCGACCCGCTTTCGCCCCGACGGGTTCACCATGCGCTACCTGACCTCGGACAAGGACTACGCCCAGCTGCTGGAACCCGGTGACCGGTTGGTGGATGCCAGCGGCCGCCGCAATCTCGGGTGCGACGGCGTGCTCGGCGCCATGGGGGTGCGGGCGGACCAGGTCCCGGATCTCCTCGGCCTGGCCGGGGACAGCGTGGACAATATACCCGGTGTGCCTGGCATCGGACTCAGGACTGCGCAGGTGCTACTCAATGCCCTGGGTAGCCTGGAGGGCATTTACGTCGATCTCGAGCGCGTCGGCGCACTGCCGCTTCGGGGTGCGGCGCGTATCCGCCGGTTGCTGGCTGAACACCGGGACATTGCGTTCCTCTCCCGCCGCCTGGCGACCATTCACCGCGACGCACCCCTGGTGCCGGCGCGCGACATGATCCGCGTCACTGGTGCCGACGGGGCGGCGCTCGATGCGCTGGCGCTGCCGTTGCGGGTGCGCCGGCGAGCGGAGTTGCGGATGGGTGAGGAGGGTGCGAATGCCCTGGTCAACCATTGATGCCGCCATCGCTGAGGCGACCGGTACCGCATACGCCACACGAGACCGGGCCCCGGTCGGCGGCGGCAGCATCAACGTCGCCTACCGCCTGGAGGGCGGTGCGCAAGCCTGGTTTGTTAAGCTCAACAGCGCCGACGCCCTGGCGATGTTCCAGGCGGAGGCCGATGGCCTGCGGGAGCTGGCTGCCGCGAAGGCGCTGCGCGTCCCCGAGCCCCTGACCTGGGGGCAGGCCGGAGGGCGCAGCTATCTCATCATGGAGTGGATCACCCTGCAGGGGCGAGGTGACTGGGCGGCGCTCGGGGAGGGACTGGCGCGGATGCACGCCAGCACGGCGCAGCGCCATGGCTGGCGCCTTGACAACACCATCGGCTCGACTCCCCAGGTGAACACGCCGGACGGCGACTGGGTGCGGTTCTACACCGAGCGGCGCCTGCGCTTTCAGCTGCAGCTGGCGGCGAGCAATGGCTACGGCGGTCGACTGCTGCGTGACGGCGAGCGGTTGTGCGGGGAGACCGAGGCCTTGTTTACGGACTACCGGCCGGCTGCCTCACTGCTGCACGGCGATCTCTGGTCCGGCAATATCGCCTTTGATGGCAGCCGCCGGCCCGTGCTCTATGACCCGGCCGTCTACTATGGCGACCGGGAGACCGACCTGGCCATGTCCGAACTCTTCGGCCGCCTTCCCGACGCCGCGTATGACGCCTACAACGCCGTCTGGCCCGTGGACAGCGGCTACGCGGTGCGCCGGGAGCTGTATCAGCTCTACCACGTGCTTAACCACCTCAACCTGTTCGGCGGCATGTATGCACGCCAAGCGGAGCAGATGATCGGGCGGTTACTGGCGCAAACCCAGTGAGCGTGTCACCAATCGAAATCATCGTCCAGATCATCGAAGAAATCCGCCTCGGGTGGATCCCCGTCCCAGATCAGGTTGTCCCGGTACTGCCGGTAGGCCGAGCGGGTGAAATCGTACTCGTCCAGGGCCGCCTCGCTGCGGAAACGCGCAGCTTGCTCCAGGCGCGCCCGGGTGTTGACCAGGTTCAGTGCGTACAAGGGCAGGGCAATCACGCCGCCCGCATAGCTCACCGGATTGGTGGCCAGGGAAACGGGGATGTCGTGAATGTCCCGGGTGGTGCTCGGCCCGTAGGCGGGTAGCACGAGGTACATGCCTTCAGGCGTGCCCCAGACGGCCAGAGTCTGACCGAAGTCCTCGTCGCTGGGATCTTGCAGCCCCAGCGGTGTGGCCACGTCGAACAGGCCGGCCAGGCCCAGGGTGGTGTTGATGAGAAACCGGCCGGTATCTCTGGCACTGTCTCCGGGTTTGCCCTGCAGGAGGTTGTTCACCGCGTTGCCGGGTTCACCCATGTTGTTGAAGAAATTCGTCACGCCCCGGCGGGCGAAGCGTGGGGTGACGAACACGTAGGCATCCGCCAGCGGTTTGGCCACGAAGCGGTCAAGCTGTTCATTGAAGTCGTACACCTGCCGGTTCACCGGCTCGATGGGGTCCCAGGCGTCTGGCTCCGGGGGCGGCGGCGAGCTGGCGCAGGCCGTCACCACCAGGGCCGAGAGCAGCACCAGCATTGGACCCGTCAAAAGGCGTAAGCGGCTCACGGTGTGTGCATCCATGGTGTGTCCTCGTCGGTCACCAGCAAACCCGGATGGCGCGAATCCGGTGAGGGCAGGCCACGGGCCGCCCAGTTAAACGCCCCGGCCAGAAGCCGATCGTTTAGCACCGCAACATTGCATCCGGCAATGACGGTGCGCAGCCGCGCTCTCGAGATTTTCACCTGTGCGGCGCTGGTAAAATCCGGACGGGCGTCGATATTGTGCAGTGTATAGACTGCCATGCCGATCGCCCAGGCGCAGAATCGCCGAATACCCCTTTGCTGCGCCGGAATCCCCTGTGTGTAGGCCAGGGCCTCTCGCAGATGGCCGTGCGCTGCACCCACAAGTTCCCGAATGCCGGCATGAAATTCCGGGGCCTCGTGCCAGGGGGCGCCGGGCCGCAGCGAACAGCCATGGCGCGCGAACACGTCCCGCGGCAGCCAGCATACGCCGTGCGCCCGGTCCTCCCAGACGTCCTTGAGAATGTTGGTCATCTGCAGCCCTTGAGCGAACGCGACGGCGCGGCGCCGCATGTGGGGCTGTGCGCGGGCGATCATCGAGTGCTGTTGGGCGAAGAGATCCGTGAGCATTTCGCCGACCACGCCGGCGACGCAGTAGCAGTAGTCACGGAACGCGGCGGCGTCCGGCAGCCCCTGCGGTGACTTCAGGGTCTCGAAGTGTGCCATTCCATTGGCCATGATCGTCAGGCAGCGGCGCAAGGGAGTTTGTTGCTCGGACGGTAGGGCATGGAAGAGCGCGAAGACCCGGTCCGCCTCGGCGACCAGTTCGTGTTCCGCCGCGGAGACGCTGGTGATCGAGCCCGCGAGCGCCTCCTCGAATGCCGCACCCCGGCCAGGCCGCTCGAGGGCAGCGACGAGCAGGCGGAAGCATTCGTTCTTGGTGGCGGTATCCAGCCGTGACGCATCCTCGATGGTGTCCGCCAAGCGGCACAGCAGGTAGGCGTTACCGATAGCCGGCCGCAACGCCTCCGGGAGCTGCGGAATGGTGAGCGCGAAGGTGCGCGAGACCCCCGGCAGTATCCGGTCCTGGAAACCCGTGTCGAGCCGTTCAACCACACTCATCGGGCGTCACGATCCACGGCGGCGAGAAACTCGAGCACGCAGCGGTTGAATGCCCGGGGCTGCTCCAAAGGCAACATATGCCCCGTGCGGGGCATCAGCTCCAGGCGGGCGTCCGGCAGGTGCTCGGCCAAATGAGTGGCGTTCGCCGGCGGCCAGACCTCATCGTGCTCGCCGTGGACCACGAGGCAGGGTACCGCGACCCGGTGCAGCCGCGGGCTGTTCGGCGCATGTGTGCCCGCCGCGTCCAGCTGCGCGTGGTAGGCATGGGGCGGTTGCGGCTCGCGCTCTTGGAACTGCAGGATGCGGTCGTCGAGGTCGGGAACGAGGGCGCGATAAGCCGGGTGGTAAAAGGCGGCGTTCATGCGCTCGACGACGGTGCGTGGGTGCGTCGTCGCCCGGTCGAGGTTGATGACCTCCCGGACGTGCGGCTCCGGCGGCGCATAGGCGGGATCCGCCGGACCGGTCCCGGTGGCCGCGAGCGTCAGACTGCGTACGCGCTGCGGGTGCTGGTGATAGAATTCCTGCGCGATCAAACCGCCGATGGAGACCCCCACCAGGTGGGCGGATTGCGCTTGCGCAGCGTCCATGACCGCCCCCAGGTCGTCGGCGAAGTCCACCATGGTGTAAGGGCCGGGCGGCATGGCCGAATGCCCGACGCCGCGGTTGTCGGGCACGATGGTCCGGTGGTGGCGGGCGAAGTCGGGCAGTTGCAACCCCCAGGCACGGCCGCTGCCGCCGAGCCCCATGATCAGGACAACCGGCGACCCCTCGCCGTGGACCTCATAATACAGTCGGACGCCGTTGTTGTTGGTCTCAGCCATTCGGTGCTCCAGCTCACGGAAGCGGCCAGTATAACGGCCAGTGCGGGGGCCGCCGAGGGGGGTGTTGTCCGCTGGAGGCTCGCCATCGGCGTTGCACGCTCAGTCATCCCAGTCGCCGTGCTGGACTGAGGTCAGGTCAGGTTGCGAGTCGGCGGCGAACTCGAAAGCATCCCAGAAGAGGTGTTCATCCTCCACGCCGTGGCGCGCGAAATCGCGTCGCGCCGCTGCAATCATCGCGGGTGGCCCACTCATGTAGACGTCGTATCCGTGCAGGTCCGGGTAGTCGTGCAGCAGCATGTTGTGCACCAGACCAATGCGGCCTTGCCAGTCGTCCTGCGGCTGTGGCTCTGAAAGACAAGGTGTGTACTGCAGCCGGGGGTGGCTGCCAGCCCATGCCCGCAGCTCCGAGTCCATGTACAGATCCGCTCGGGTCCGGGCGCCCCAGAACAGGTGCACGGGACGTGGATCATCAGTGTGGAACATGTGGGCGAGCATGCTCTTCGCCGGTGCAATGCCGGTGCTACCCGCGAGCATGAGCACAGGCCGTCGGTTCCCGGTCCTGATATGGAACGTGCCGTACGGGCCTTCAATGCGCAATAGCGCCTTCTCCTGCATGGTGTAGAACACGTGCTCGCTGAATTCGCCACCGTCGATGTGGCGCACGTGGAGTTGCAGCAGGGCGTCGTCATGGGGGGCATTGGCAAGCGAGAAGCTGCGGCGCCGGCCGTCGCGCAGCAAAATGTCGATGTACTGCCCCGGCAGGAACGGCAACCGCTCGTGGTCAGGCAGTTTCAGGTAGAGCGCCATGACGTCGCGGCACAGGCGTTCCATTCTCGCGACGCGACAGCGCATCCGGCGCGGCAGGATATCGCCCGCTTCCATGACTTCCCGCACCTCGATCACCAGATCGCCCGCCGGCTGCGCGAGGCAGAACAGGGCCTGGCCGACGGCCACCTCTTTTTCGTCCAGACTGGCCGGGGGTCCGCCGCCAGGATAGGTCACTGCCCCTTCGACCACCTTGCCCATGCACGTTCCACAGGTGCCGTTGCGGCAGCTGTAGGGGATCACGAGACCGTGCCGCAGTGCGGCGTTGAGGATGGACTCGCCGGGTTCGGTGAAGAAACGGTGACCGCTCGGTTCGATGGTAATGCGATAGCTCATGCTCTGTGATCCTTGCCGCGCAGGCCATTGTGACGTAATGGGTCAGCCGCCGAAACACCGGCGCCCCAGTGAACCCTCGCGGCAATCATCCGGATGCTGAACGCAAGGAGGAAACCGCAGAGCTTCCCGGTAGTCTGATTAAAGTAAGCGCGAGGCCGTCGTGCTCTGCGCGCAACCGTTCTGATCTGACGGGACTATCCCATGGCTAAAGCGTGGATGAAACGGCGTTGGTTGCTGGCTGCGGTACTTTTCCTGGTCTGCGGTACGGCTGTGGGCAGCCTGCGTTGCAACGGCGACCTGATCCACCGCGGCGATCGCACCTGGGACGTGGAAAGGGCCTGCGGCGAGCCGGATCTGCGCGAGCCGATCGAATTCGCCGTCCGGGCCGATGGTGCCACGTTCACGACCCTGGAGCGCTGGTACTTCAATGAGGGCCCGCGGCGCCTCGTGCGCATGGTGGACTTCCGCGACGGTCAGGTGGTCGCGATCCGCACCGGCGGCTACGGTTATCGCGAGTTTCCGGGGTCAGACTGTCGGGCGGGGCTGATCCAGCGTGGCATGACCCGCATGGAGTTGCTGGGCGAGTGCGGGTTGCCGGCCGCGCAACAAGTCCTGCAACCCGGCATCCTCCACCACGCGGTTCCCGTGCGGGAGGAATGGCTTTACGAGTTCGGGCCGGGCCGGTTCTCCCGCATCGTGACCCTGGAGCGCGGCCGGGTGACGCGTGTCGAGCGGGGAAAACGCCAGTAGCTAGTGTTCTGTAACCGAATTTCGGTTACAGAACACTTAGGAGTCGATCCCCAGCTCGTCCCAGCGTGCGTCCACCTGCCGACGGATTTCTGGATCCATCACGATCGGGCGCCCCCATTCCCGGCTCGTCTCGCCCTTCCATTTGTTGGTGGCGTCGAAGCCGATCTTCGAGCCCAGGCCCGACACGGGAGAGGCGAAGTCCAGAGAGTCGATGGGCGAGTTCTCCACCATTACCGTATCCCGCTGCGGGTCCATGCGCGTTGTCATCGCCCAGATGACGTCGTTCCAGTCCCGGCCGTTGACGTCGTCGTCGGTGACGATGACGAACTTGGTGTACATGAACTGGCGCAGGAACGACCACACGCCGAGCATCACCCGTTTGGCGTGCCCCGGGTACTGCTTTTTCATCGTGACCACGGCCATGCGGTAGGAACAGCCCTCCGGCGGCAGATAGAAGTCGGTAATCTCCGGGAACTGCTTTCGCAGGATCGGTACGAACACCTCGTTCAGCGCCACTCCGAGCACGGCGGGTTCATCCGGCGGCCGACCGGTGTAGGTGCTGTGGTAGACCGGATTGCTCCGGTGCGTGAGGCGCTCGACGGTGAACACCGGGAAGTGGTCCACCTCGTTGTAGTAGCCGGTGTGGTCGCCAAAGGGGCCTTCCGGGGCGATGTCATCGGCGTAGATGTGCCCTTCCAACACGATCTCTGCGGTGGCCGGCACCTGCAGATCCGAGCCCAGGCACTTGCCCAGCTCGGTCTTGCTGCCGCGCAGCAGGCCGGCGAAGGCGTACTCCGACAAGGTGTCGGGCACGGGTGTAACCGCCCCGAGGATGGTGGCCGGGTCGGCGCCCAGGGCGACCGCGACGGGGAAGGGTTCGCCAGGGTGCTCCTGCTGCCATTCCTGGAAGTCCAGCGCCCCGCCCCTGTGACCCAGCCAGCGCATGATCACGCGGTTACGCCCGATGACCTGCTGGCGATAAATGCCCAGATTCTGGCGCTCCTTCAACGGCCCGCGCGTGACCACCAGCGCCCAGGTAATAAGCGGCCCCGCGTCGCCGGGCCAGCAAGTCCACACCGGCAGGTGGGAGAGGTCCACATCCTCGCCCTCGGTGACGTGCTCCTGGCACTCGGGCCGGCGCACCGTCTTCGGGCTCATGTTCAGCACCTGCTTGAAGATCGGCAGCTGCTTCCACGCGTCCTTCATGCCCTTAGGGGGGTCCGGCTCCTTCAGAAACGCCAGCAGCTTGCCGATTTCCCGCAGCGCCTCCGTATCCTGCGCACCCATGCCCAGCGCCACCCGGTGGGTCGTGCCGAACAGGTTGCCGAGCACCGGCATGCGGTAACCCCTGGGATTTTCAAACAACAGCGCCGGGCCCTCACGGCGGAGGGTGCGGTCGCAGATCTCCGTCATTTCCAGGTAGGGGTCCACCGGTGCAGTGATCCGTTTGAGCTGCCCATCGCGTTCCAGCCGGTCCATGAAATCCCGCAGATCCCGATACTTCACCTCGCCCATGCCGTTCTCCCGTGCGTCCGCGCCGCAAGCGCCGATGATCGCACGGGATGCGGGTTGATTGGCAGGCTCCGCCGCTACCGATCGCAGCCGAAGAAGGCGGGGGTACCTGTACAATGAGCCCGGCAGCCTGGATTCGCCGAGGCCTTCGGACGCGCCGGCCACCCTGGGATGGGTTGGCGCGGATGCCCTGCCTGGCGGGGCCTGCCGTTCAGCCTGACCCGGGTCGCGGGCGGCTGGATGGCGCTCAGCGGGTGGGTACCCGTCAAATAAACGCAATGATGCGAGGCGCGGTAATGAGAGCGATCTCCTGGCGGCAAATGGAGCCGTTGACCCTGAGCATCTGGTGTGCCGCCCTGGCGGTCGTCGGTTCGCTGGTCACACAATGGCCCCTGCGCCTTGACGACCTGCCCCCGGCCGCGCGGCCGGTGCTGATGGTGCTGGCGCTGGCCGCTTTCCTGGCACTGCTGCTGCGGCCCTGGCAGGCTGGCTTGGCGCGCCGGCTGACGGCATATGGCCTCGCTGTGCCCAGGGCCCAGCCCGGGGGCTTCCTGCTTCTGCTGCTCGCTGTGCTGGTGCTCAACTATGCGTCCCTGAGCCTGCTCACCTGGGCGCTGGAACCGGATCAGGTCTGGGTTCCCGTGATCGAAGGCGTCCTGGATGAGCCCGGTGGACTGGCGATGTTGCTGGTGTTGCTGCTGCTGGCGGCACCGCTGATCGAGGAACTGCTGGTACGCGGGCGGTTGCAGACCGGGGTTGCGCGCCGCTGGGGTGTGCCCGCGGCGCTGGCCATCTCTGCCACGGTGTTTGCCTGGCTTCACGGCCTGCCGTCGCTGGTGCCGGTCTATGTGGTCTTCGGCCTGTTGCTGGGTTTCGCCGTGTGGCTGACCGGCAGCGTCTGGACGGGCGTGGCGATCCACGCGATCCATAATGGCGCGGTCCTGGGCCTGTTCCTGCTCGCCCGAGCGCTTGGGGCGGAGGTTGCCGAGCCGCCGGATGCGGTGACCGAGACCGAGTCACTATTGCACGCCGGGCTGGTCGCCCTGGTTCTGGGCACCGCGCTGCTGGCCCTGGCGTTGCGGGTGGGGCACTGGGAGCGGCTGCGTCGCGTGGCGGGGGTACGCTGGCGGCCGTTGCTATTCGTCGGGCCGCCGCTGGCGGTGGTGAACCTGATCCCGGTGGTGAACGGGTAATATCGTAACCCGCGTGCAGCGATGCTATGGCACCGGGCCCGATCGAAGGGTGTAGGGTGCATTAGCCGCAGGCGTAATGCACCGTGAAACTAACCGCGCCGCAAGGCGCACAACGCGCGGGTGCGCCTCACGCCTGGGCAAACTCCGCCACCACCGGCGCGTGGTCCGAGGGGCGTTCCCAGCGGCGCGGCTCCACGTCCACGCGCGCGGCCGTGCACTGCTGCGCCAGAGCCGGGCTGGCGAGGATGAGGTCGATGCGCAAGCCCCGATTGCGACGGAAGCTGTTCATGCGGTAATCCCACCAGGAGAACACTTGCTCCTCCTGGCGAAAGCGCCGGAAGGTGTCCGCCAGCCCCAGGTCCGTCAGGGCCTTCAGCGCCGCATGCTCCGGCTCGCTGAACAGCACCTTGCCCCGCCACAGTTCCGGATCATGGACGTCCTCATCGGCCGGGGCGATGTTGAAATCGCCCACCACGCACAGGCGCGGGTGGCGCTCCATCTCCGCCGCTAGCCAGTCCCGTAGCCGGGCGAGCCAGTCCAGCTTGTAGGCATACTTCTCGCTGCCGACCACCGAGCCGTTGGGCACATAGAGGTTGATGAACCGCAGGTCGCCGATGGTCGCCGCCAGCACGCGCCGTTGCGCATCCTCCAGCCCGGGGATGTCGGTGAGGGGGTTGTCGATCGGCTGCCGCCGCGCCAGCACGGCCACACCGTTGTAGGTCTTCTGCCCAGCGTAGACGGCGGTGTAACCCGCCTCCCGCAGGGCGGCCACCGGGAAGTTGTCGTCCGTGAGCTTGGTCTCCTGCAGGCCCACCGCGTCCGGCTGTTCTGCCTCCAGCCATTGGAGCAGGTGGGGCAGACGCACCTTGAGTGAGTTCACATTCCAGGAGGCGAGTTTCATTGCAGACATAAGCGATGATTTTTCAAAGAAAGCAATCGAGCAACGGGTGTACCCCCCAACACCCCCGAGATGAACTGTGTATCTGCTCAGGGTGGGGGATGGAAACGAACAGGCTACCGCGTCCTTTGCGAGGCCGGTAGCACCTTGTGGACTGTTGGCGTCGCAAACGCTGCCCATCAAGGACGTGGAACCCGGGACCACGGTCATTCCTCACGACGAGAAACGCTCCCGGCAGGCGCGTCCGCTGCGGCCGTGTCCTGCACGTCCGTTTAGACGGCGGCTTGGTCTCTTCCGGCAGCCTTTCCAGGCGATTCTGATCTGCCAACGTCTGGGTCATTCGCCGCGTACTTGCCTGATGCTGCGCCTCGACGACGCGCTACACCGACCCCTGCCGCCAGTGCGCCTCACGCGAGAGCGCGGTTGCTGTCCACATAATTCAACACGCATGAACACATCGCCGATCGGCAGTCTCAGAACCCGAAAGAGGTCCAGCCGCCATCGACCATCAGTGTCTCGCCTGTGACATAGGACGAGGCGTCGGATGCCAGATAAACCGCGGCTCCGACCATTTCTTCGGGTCTGCCCAGGCGGTTCATGGGCGTGCGTTGGCACACGGCATCGGCGAAACCCTCGCGCGCCTCGGTAAGCGCTTTGACTAACGGTGTCTGCGTATAGGCCGGGGCAATGGCGTTCACCCGGATGCCGTGGCGGGCCCATTCGGCCGCCAGCACCCGGGTGACCATCTTCACGCCGCCCTTGCTGGCACAATAGGCCACCGACCCGGTGATGGCCGTCTCAGAGGCGATGGACGAAATATTGATGATCCTCCCGCCGCCCTGGCGGATCATCTGCCGTCCCACGGCCTGGGCGAACAGGAACACCCCGGTGAGGTTGACATCAAGGATGCGGCTCCAGTCTTCCAGGGTGTAATCTTCGGCTGGTTTCTTGACGGTCAGGCCGGCGTTGTTCACCAGCACGTCGATCCGTGTGAACATCGCAACGGTGGCATCCACGGCTTGCTGAATCGCGGTGGGATCCGTGACATCGCACGGCACGATCAGCGCCTCAACCCCGAATGCGCGCACCCCGTTTGCCACCTCCTCGAGCTCCGATCGCGTGCGGCTGCACAGCGCGACGTTGCTGCCCGCCTCCGCGAGACCCAGCGCAATGCTGCGACCGATGCCGCGACCGGCGCCGGTGACGAGGGCTGTACTGCCGGAGAGATCGAAGACTCCCATACTCCTCGCCTTCCACGCGACTACTCGATGACTGGCGTGCCTTTCTGCAAGGATACAAGATTGATGGCATCGGACACCGCGACGACGTCGTGCTTCTCGACAGGCTCCCTGTGCAGAGAGTCGCCTTCACCGAGCGTGACACCGCCAATGCGCACAACCCCTGCAAGGACAATACCCTCTTCGGTATGCAAGCCCCCGCCTGCTTGCCCAACCACCGCAGCCCCGCGCCTTGCGAAGGGTCATCAGCCGGCCCGCGGGCTCAGCGAAGGCGCGCTGCCCGGAGGCACTGGGCCAGCTCGGCGAAGCATGCCGGTTTGGTCAGGTGCTGATCGAAGCCGGCGGCGGC
>NZ_SKOG01000052.1 GCF_007120195.1 Aquisalimonas sp. | reverse complement strand
CTCGACGAGCTGCCGCAGCTCATTAATGTGCTCAAGGGCGACATGAGCTTCGTCGGCCCGCGGCCCGATGTGCCGGCCTTCGCCGACACGCTTGCAGGGGAGGATCGCATCATCCTGAGCGTGCGCCCCGGCATCACCGGCCCAGCGACGCTCAAGTACCGCGACGAGGAAACCCTGCTGGCCGAGGCTGATGACCCGGAAGCCTACAACAGTGAGGTCATCTACCCGGACAAGGTGCGGATCAATCGCGAGTATGTGCACTGGTCGTTCTGGCGGGATCTCCTTGATATCTGGCGGACTGTTGTTGGGTGAGTGAGAGCGCGCGGTGGTGGCACTTCCTGGAGCCATTCGCCGCGGCTCAGGCTCTCGCCGGGTTGGGCGCGGGAGGTGTGCGTGTTGACCCGCCGCCCGCACTGCATAATCCGCGTGTACTGATTGCCTGTTCCGGGGGCTCCCACAGGGCGTAGCGCCCATGAGTTCCGGACAGTGCCAAGCCATTAGTCGCGCATCTGTGCGATACCGACGCCGAGGGGAACCCCCGCAACCGCTGCATGACCATCGATGGTGGGGAGTTCGTCCGCCGGTTTCTGCTCCATGTCCTCCCCAGGGGGCTCATGCGCGGGCGCGACGATGGCTTTCTCGCCAAACGCTGTCGACGAACGCGACTGGCCCAGATCCGCGCAGTGCTTGCCGTCAAGACCGCCGCTGATTACGCATGCCGCGCCACTGATGCAACCACTCGCGCTGAGTGCACCTGCCCCCGCTGCCGCTCTGGGCCGGTGCACTCCATCGAGCTGATTACGCCCAGCCACGCTGGTTCCACGCCTCGGGCAACCGGGAACACCCGCACCGACAATGCTGCCGGACTGAGGGCTGGAGCCCCTGCGTGCTGACGGCCTCTTCGGCAGGGGTCACGGCCTCGCTCGGTCCGGGGCTGGATTTTCGCCCCCTGGCGCGCTAGTTTGGGTATCAAAGGCAGCACATAGGACGGGGGCCATGGACACAACCGGCGCACTCGGCACCGCCGCCCACGCCACGCCCGAGTCCACCGGAGCATCGCAGCGCCGAGCGGCCGATACAAAACCCAGATGAAGCGTGCGCCAGCCTGATGGGCGGCTCAGTCCGACAGGAATTTATCCGCCATGCTGCGCACGGCGAAGAAATGCTTCACTGTTAGCCAGGGACGACAATGTAGAGGATTGGAACAATTTAACGGTCGGGGGTAGTCCTGAAAAAACGGCGATGGCCAGAGTGGTGGGAATGGGAACTGGAGTTCACTCCTCATTTACTCAAGCGTATGGAGGATCGTCAATTCAATGAAGTGGATTTGAGGGCAATGTTGCAGCGTGCTGGCACCTATCGTCAAGACATTGTCGAGAACCGTTGGGTGATACAGACGCGGCATAAAAAACACGATTGGGAAATTATCGTGGAGCCGGATGATGTTTATAAGTTAATTGTAGTCGTAACCGCCTACCCAGTTTGGGACGATTAATATGAAAGAGCCTTATCTAGAAGTAACTTTCCGTCGAGGCAAGCCTCTTGCCGCCTATCTTTATTTGCCTCGGGAAGCCGGTGAGAGAAGTTTTCGTACGTCAAAAGCCGAAGCCGGTATGGTCATCGACTTTGGCCAGGGAGGAAATCCGATTGGGATAGAGCTTACTGCACCTACAAAGGTAAGCATAGCAGATCTCAATCACGTACTCATTAAGCTGGGGTTGCCCCCGATGCAAGATAATGAATTGGCACCACTTCGGGCTGCATAGTTGAAGCATTGGCTAACCGGCCGCTCAACTGGAGCGTCGAAATTCGCGCCCCGTTAGCGGTAACGTTAACGGACAGCGGTCATTCGCGACGGCATGGAGCGATGGCCGGAAATGGCCGGTGGCGGCCACACGTAGCGCTGATCCCGCCTGCGGATCAACCGGTCAGTGGGTGTCATTCAGCGGAGCGAAGGTAGCCATCATCCGGTGGGCTGTGGGGAATAGCTTCTTGATGAAGCGAGCCAGTTTAGCTCCTCGCAGAGAGCGGACGTCTCGATAGAGGGCCTGGAGTTCCTGTGGAGCCATGTCAAGTGGGGTCGTTATGGCGACCGCCAGCGCCCACCTTCTCGCATGCTCCGCTTCTCCGTCCCTGTCGCCGACCATGTCGTCAGCCACCTCTGTTCTGATTTCTACAACCAATTGAGCGGGGTCCATCACCTCGTGGTTTTTGTTTGTCCGCAAAGCGGAACACGCTTGATCGATGAGCGTGCTGTGGATGAATGCGGCAATGCGCGAGCGAGAGCCACATTGCAAGTGTGTCGTCGGCGGCAAACCGGCCGCGGCGATGGCCCTGAGGGCAACATGGAGCGAGATCAGGTCCTGGGCCACGCCGACACCCCGGGGTTGGGCCGGATTGGGCGCGTCGCGGGGAGGCGTGAGCGAATCCTTCGCAAGGAGAGGCGTACTGGTTGTACGAGCGTGTCCACAGAAGGGAGGTCTCCGGCTCCTGCGGGGCTGCCTGCCTCGATGAAACGGCCAGGATCGGTTTTCAGGCTGAGTTGGCAACCGAAAAACCACTTTGGACATCATGACTGACCATCAGCAAGTGATCATCGTCGGCGCGCCCCGCTCCGGCGCCAACATGTTCCGAGAGGTGCTGACCCCCGGTGCGCGGTGTCGCTACCTGGCCGTGCGATGAGATCAACTACATCTGGCGCCACGGCAACGTCCGCTACCCCTCGGACGAATTGACGCCGGAGCGGGCACGCCCGGAGGTGGTACGTTCCATCCGGTGGCAGTTCGATTGGATGGGGCGACGGTATGGGGCGTATGCGGTGCTCGAGAAAACCTGTGCCAATTCATTGCGCGTGCCGTTTGTCGATGCGGCGGTGCCGGATGCCCGGTATCTCTTGATCCGCCGTGACGGGGTCGATGCCGTGGGTTCGGCGATGAAGCGCTGGAAGGCGGCGCTCGATAGTCCCTACCTCGCGCAAAAGGCCCGCTTCGTGCCCATGTCGGACCTGCCGTACGACGGCGGACGGTACCTGTGGAATCGCATCTACCGCCTGTTCTCCCGTGAAGAACGCCTGGCGTGCGCTCTGGCGGCCACAGTTGGATGGCATGGAGTTGCTGCTGGCGGAGCATTCCCTGGACGAGGGGTGTGCGCTCCAATGGCAGCGATGCGTGGATTCGGCCGCTGCGGCGTTTGCCGCGATGCCACGGGAGCGTTGGCTGGAGGTGGCCTACGAGGATTTTGTACGAGCGCCGGAGGCCGAGGTGGGGCGTGTGCTTGCGTTCCTTGGCATTGAGGCCTCGGCGTTGCAAAGGCGAGAGGCGGCCACGCCGCACGGCCCCTGGCCGTTACGTCTGTGCCGCGGGCAGATCCGAACGAACCGGATGCCAAGATGGTCGTGGGTTGGTGGAGTCGTGCGAAATTCCCCAAGGTAACGCCCTGGTCGCTTGTGGCCGGGGCGTTTTTTGTTGTGTCTTCGGGGGGGGGTTGCCATTGCGTGTGCCGATACACTTCGCCCGGGTTGTGCGCCTTCAGCGCGGGTGTGTTTGACGGCAGATTACGCTGCGCTAATCTGCCCTACGAGTCGCAGCCATGCTATGGCACCGGGGCCGATCAGAGGGCGTAGGGGGCATTAGCGCCAGCGTAATGCACCGTGAAACACACCCGCGCCGAAGGCGCACCACAGAGTACCCAAGCCTCACCCTTGCCACACCCCACCATCCCACCCCCCCGTCCCTCAATCCATCTGGGCCTTGATTCAGCCAGCCACCTCAAATACTGTATAAACGTATAACAACAACCCACCAAGAGGTTCGGCGCATGAGCCACGACCAGAACTTCAAGAACCTGATCCTCGACTACCCGCGGCAGGCGCTGGCGTTTTTCGCCGCCGAGGAGGCGGCCGCCATTGATGCCGGCGTCCGGATCACACCGCTGCGCCAGGAGCAGCTCCAGGAGCGCCTGGGCGAACGCTTTCGCGAGCTCGACGTGCCGTTGCTGGTGGAGTGGCCGGATGGGCGCCGGGAGGCGCTGTTGTTCGTCATCGAAGAGGAGAGCGCCGCGCGACGGTTCGACATCCACCGCCTGGCGCATTACTGCCTGGATCTCGCACAGCTGTGTGAGACCACGCGTGTGGTCCCGGTGGTCATCTTCCTGGACGCGGGCCATGCCGTAGAGAGGCTCACCCTCGGCGGGGACCGGCGAACCTTTCTGCACTTCAGCTACCTCTCCTGCTGGCTGCGGTCGATCCCCTACAAGGGCTACAGCGAGAGCGACAACCTAGTCGCGCGGCTGATGCTGCCGAACATGGCCTGCAGCACCTCGGAGGAGAGGGTGGAGGCGTACGCTGCGGCCCTGCGAGGGCTGATGGAACTCGAGCGGGACCCGGAGCGGCAGTTGAAGTACATCGACCTCGTCGACATCTACGCGGCGCTGTCTGATAATGAGGCAGCGCTATATGCGCAGCGGTATCCGCAGGAGAGTGAGCAGATGAGCGGGTTTGCACAGCGGTTTCGGGAAGAAGGTTTGAAGCAAGGCATGGAGCAGGGCCGGCAGGAAGGCATGGAGCAGGGCTTACAGCAGGGCGAGGCGGCCGTGTTGCTGCGTCTACTGGAGCGCAAGTTCGGCGCCGCCGCGGCTGAGGCCTACCGCGAGCGGGTGGAGCAGGCCGACACCGACACCCTGCTGGAGTGGTCCGAGCGCATTCTCACCGCGGAGGATCCGGAGGCGGTGTTTCACTAAGTCCACTCGCCGCAGGGAGAGTTGATGGTGCGGAATCAGTGAGAGCGGCGCCCTTGTCCCTTGGCCGGAGTGTTTTTTTTATGTCTTTGGCGGTTTGTTGCCGTCGCCTGTGCGGCCGAATCCCTCCCGGGTTGTGCCTTCGGCGGTTGGTTTGATGTCGGATTTCGCGTTCGGCTAATCCGCCAAAACGAGTTCCCAGGGCTATCGAAGGGAAGACCTGCGGATTTGCGCGGCTCAATCCGCCGTTAAACAGCCTGCGCCGGAGGCGCACGATTCACCAGCGTGTGGCAGCAAGAGCGAGTCCGCACGTCACACAAACCATTCTCTTCGCCGCCACGCCAGCCGCGGCTATGCACTCACCAGTTCCCGTGAAACCCTGATCCGCTCTTCGGCTCAGGAGTCGACCTCGGGCGGTTTGCATGGAGTGATCGGCGAAGTCATGACAGCGATGCCCCGGTCATCGTCATGCTCGGGCGGTTGCTGCGCCAGAAGGGCATTCCGGAGTTCGTGGAAGTGGCCCGGCGGATTCGCCAGCGTTGGCCACGCGCGCGGTTCCTGCTCGCAGGCGAGGAAGATCCTGTGCACCCGGATGCGGTCACGCTCGAGTGGGTTCGGCAACAGGACGGCGTCGAGTACCTGGGACGGCTCTCGGACGTTCGCCCCCTGTTGGCAGAGGCAGATCTGCTGTTGTTCCCTTCCTACCGCGAGGGCGTTCCGCGCGTAGTGATGGAGGCGGCCGCGGCCGGTCTGCCCACCGTCGCATTCAACGTGCCGGGTGTGCGGGAGGCTGTGCGAGATGGCGAGACGGGTTACCTGGTGGCGGATCGCGACATGGAGGCGCTGACCGGGTG
>NZ_SKOG01000181.1 GCF_007120195.1 Aquisalimonas sp. | reverse complement strand
GGCCCCTGGCGGCGTTGCGCCTCCTCGCCGTAGTCCCCGCTACGCCTCGTCGGCGCGCCTTGCCAGGAACCGTCAGGATCCACGCCAATTTTCGCAACTTATTTACGGGACAGGGCACTAGTCGCTTCGATCCAGGGCGCCTCGGGGTTTACAGCCGGGGCTCGCGGCGTGTGCTGCCGGTGGCTCCGCGGCGCTGCACGACGGTGTCGTCCGAACCCCCATCACCGTCGCTGCGTGCATCGTGCGCGGTGACGCTCGCGCTCATGGCGTGCAGTGACTCCAGGTCCTGGATGGTCTCCCGGATCTCGTCGATGTCCGGCAGGGTGTTGACACTCCAGCGCACCAGGGGGAGTGCCGCATCGCGCAGCAGCGCATCCCGTTCGCTGCGGTGTTCCGCGATGCCCATTTCCACCACGGCGACGACCCGGAACTCGCTGTCGCAGATGACGAAATCCGCCAGCTGCGTCTCCAGCGCCAGTGGCTGGGGTTCGCCGCTGTTGCGCGGCGTGAGAAACGTGGCGAAGGGAATACGCGCGAGCACATGATGATCGGGCAGTGCGGCCTTCAGGGTGCGATACAGGCGGCGCTGATTGCCTTCGAGAACCGCACAGGGCCGGACGCCGCCAGTGGGGCTGCGCCTGCGCCGCCGTGCCTTCCACAGGAGCAGGACCAGCACAATGAGCAAGAGCGTGATGCCCGCGGGCACGAGGATCGTATCCATGGCGCCTCGGCTGGTGGTGTGAATGGTGCGCGGGCTGCGCCCGCAGGCGCGCGCGAGCAATCGTCCAGGCTCCCGCACGCTCCTGGATGCAGTATTGATTGTACTGGTTTCCAGGCGTGCCGGGGTGATGCCCCGCCTTTCAGTGCGTTTGAAGGCGCGTGTAGGGCCAGGGAATCAATCAGGTCGTCAGGTCCCGTTCGACGTGCAGGATCCGAAAGTCGTCGGGGATTCGGTGCCGCCGAAAGCCCAGCCGGTCCATGAGGCCAAGCATTCCCCGGTTAGCGGACAGGACCTGGCCCTCCATGCGCCGCAGCCCGCGGTCGCGGGCCGTCGCCATGAGCCGTTCCATGAGGCGCCGGCCGAGGCCGCGCCCCTGCCAGTCATCGGCGATGGCAACGGCGAATTCGCAGCTTTCGGCGTCGGGATTGGTCACGTAGCGGGCAACGCCCACCTCGCGGGGCTCGCCGCCGCTGGTGTCCACGGCGATAAGGGCCATCTCCCGGTCGTAGTCAATCTGCGTGAACCGGACCAGCATGGGCAGGCTGACCCGGCCCAGATGCTGCATGAAGCGATAGTAGCGCGAGCGTGGTGAGAGCCCGTGAATGAACGCCTTCTCCATCTCGGCATCCTCTGGCCGGACGGGGCGCACCGTGACAGTGGTGCCATCGGGCAGGGTTTCCACGCTCTCCAGCTGCCTAGGGTAGGGCATGATGGCCATGTGGTTATAGCCATCGCTCTCGCTTTCGCGCACGTGCAGGCGCGCGTCCACGGCCACCACCCCGGTGTCATCGGCAATCACCGGGTTGATGTCCACATCGGTGACCTGCGGCAGCATACAGACCAGATCAGACAGGCGCAGTAGGGCGTGCTCGAGTTGATCGCGCAGCTGACTGTCGGCGTCCAGGCCGAGATGGCGGCCGACCCGCGTGCGGATCATGAGATCGCGGGCGAGGAAGTCGTTCAGCGGCGGCAGCGACACGGCCCGGTCATGGATCACCTCGACCATGGATCCCCCGGAGCCAAAGCTCACCACCGGCCCGAACACCGGGTCGCGGACGATGCCAAGCATGATTTCCTTGCCGTTGCGGGCGGTGTGCATGGGTTCCACGGAGACGCCGTCCGGGGTGACGTCCGGGCGTGCCCGCCCGACCGCGGCCATGATCTCTGCGTACGCCGCCTCGACGGCGTCCGCATCGAGGACATTCAGCCGCACCCCGTCCACGGCCGCCTTGTGTGAGATGTCCGGGGTGTTGATCTTAACCGCGACCGGCAAGCCGACCTGCTGCGCGGCCGCGCGCGCCTCCCCCGGCGAACGGGCGACAAGGGTTGTGGTCACGGGAATGTGAAATGCGGTCAGGACGGCCTTGGACTGGCAGGGCGTCAGCCGCACCTGCCTCGCTGCGATGGCGGCGCTGATGATGGACTGGGCGCTCTCCAGGTCGGGCTCCGCACGCGTTCCCGAGGCCTCGGGGACCTGCATGAGCAGCGCCTGGCTGCGACGGTACCGCGACAGTGCGGATAAGGCCTCGGTGGCGTTCTCCGGCGTGGCAAAGTTGGGGAAACCGGCGGCGGTGAAACGCTCCCGGGCGGAGCGAATGTGGGTACCGCCCATCCAGCAGGCCAGTACCGGCTTGCGCCCGGAGTGGGAGTCACACAGCGCGGCCGCCGTCCCATCCGGGTCCGTACGTGCCTGGGGACTGAGGAGGACCAGGGCCCCGTCCACCCCTTGGTCACCGGCACAGGCCTGCAGCGCTTGGCTGAAGCGATCCGGCCCGGCGTCCCCAAGGATATCCACCGGGTTCTCACCGGGCCAGCGGGCCGGCAGGGTCTGGTTGAGTGTCTCCAGGGTCGTCCCGCTCAGTTGCGCCAATTGCAGGCCTCGCTCGACCAGCAGATCCGTGGCGATGATCGCCGGGCCACCACCGTTGCTGATGACGGCGATACGATCCCCGCCGAGCCGCCGGCCGCTGGCGAGTAGCTCGGCGGCGGCGAAGAGCTGTCCGATGGTTGGCACCCGCACGGCACCCGCGCGTCCCAAGGCGGCGTCGAAGGCGTCATCCGCGCCCACCAGGGCGCCCGTGTGGGAGGTGGCAGCGCGGTAGCCCTCCTGCTGACGTCCGACTTTCATGACGATCACGGGTTTCAGGCGCGCGGCAGCGCGCAGCCCGCTCAGGAACCGCCGGGCGTCGGTGATGGTTTCGATGTAGAGCAGGATGCTGCGGGTGCCCTGATCCAGGGCCAGGTAATCGAGCACGTCGCCGAAGTCCACGTCGGTGGTATCGCCCAGAGAGCACACGGTGGAGAAACCCACACGGCGGCTGTCTGCCCAGTCGAGCACGGCAGAGGTCAGTGCCCCGGACTGGGAGATCAGGGCCAGCCGGCCCGGCGCCGCGCGGTGGCGCGAGTAGGTGGCGTTGAGCCCCAGGTGCGGGCGCATGAGACCGACCCAATCGGGGCCGATGACGCGGATGCCGTAGCGCCGTGCGGTGGCCATGACGTCGCGCTCGAGGCGCTTGATGCCGGTGCCGGGGGCGCCGAGCCCGGCGGCCAGGATCAGGGCGGCGCGGACGCCGTGGCGGCCGCAATCCTCGATGACGCGGTGGACATGCCGGGGTGGCACGCAGATGACGGCCAGATCAGGGGTCTGGCTGAGCCGCGTCACGCGGGCGACGCAGGGCCGGTCCCGGATGGTCCTATGGCGGGGGTTGACCGGCAGGATGGTGCCCTGGAAACCGTCGGCGACCAGGTTGTCCATGACCTGTCTGCCCACGGAGCCCGGGGTGTCACTGGCGCCGATCACGGCGACGCTGTCGGGTTGGAAGAAGCGCTCCAGATAATGCGTGCCCATATGGCGCTTTCCGGCTCTATCCGTTGGTGGCGACTTCGAGGGCGCTTCCCGGGGGGCCGCGTTCCGCTCACCGACACGCCGGCAGTTTGCCGCCCAGGTCGCGCTCGCTCCAAGGGCCGTCTGCGGCCAGGATGGCGGCAGACGGCCCTTCCACGCAACACAGGGTGAGTGCCGGGTTATTTACACCCTTCGGGCCCTGCGCCGAAGGCGCGGGCGCTATTGGTCAGCGTAGCGCCCGATGTGATGCTCCTCCATGGCCCCGCGGATCTCGTCCATGCTGGTCGGATCATCGATTGTGGAGGGCACCGGCACCTCGCGTTCGGCGGAGAGCTGGCGGATGCTCTTGCGCAGGATCTTGCCGGAACGTGTCTTGGGCAGCTTCTGCACGATGGCGACGCGCTGCAGGCAGGCGAAGGCGCCGATGTTGTCGCGCACCCGGGCCACCAGGTCCTGCTGCAGGGTGGCGTGGTCGATGTCGGCACCGTCTTTGAGAACGACGAAGCCGATCGGCATTTCCCCCTTGAGCTGGTCGGCAATACCCACCACGGCGCATTCGGCGACGGCATCGTGGTCGCCGATGATCTCCTCCATCTCGCCGGTGGATAGCCGGTGCCCGGCGACGTTGATGACATCGTCCATGCGGCCCATCACGAAGAGATAGCCGTCCTCGTCGAAGTAGCCGCCGTCGGAGGTGTCGTAGTAGCCAGGGAAGCGCTCCAGATAGGAGGAACGGAAGCGCTTGTCGTCGTTCCACAGCGTGGGCAGGCAGCCCGGAGGCAGGGGCAGCCGGATGGCGATATTACCCTGTTCGCCCCGGCCGAGCGGCGCACCGGAGGTGTCCAGGATTTCCACTTGGTAGCCCGGGCAGGGGAAAGTGGCGGAGCCGCTCTTTTCAGGGTGCGGTTCAATGCCCATCGGGTTGGCGGCAATGGGCCAGCCGGTTTCCGTCTGCCACCAGTGGTCGATGACCGGGCGGCCGTCAGTGATCTGCTTCAGCCACTCGTAGGTGGGCGGGTCCAGGCGTTCGCCGGCGAGAAACAGCGACCGCAGGGAGCTCAGGTCGTAGTCGGCCATGTGGCTCGCGTCCGGGTCCTCTTTCTTGATCGCACGAAAGGCCGTGGGGGCGGTAAAGAAGGTCTTCACCCGGTGTTCGCTGATCACGCGCCAGAAGGCGCCGGCATCGGGAGTCTTGACCGGTTTGCCCTCGTAGACCACGGAGGTGCAGCCACGGACGAGCGGCCCGTAGACGATATAGGAATGGCCCACGACCCAGCCCACGTCCGAGGCGGTCCAGAACACGTCGCCCGTATGCAGGTCGTAGATGGCGCCGAGGCTGAAGTTCAATGCCACTGCATAGCCGCCGGTATCCCGGATCACGCCCTTGGGTTTGCCGGTGGTCCCCGAGGTATGGAGGACGTACAGAGGGTGTGTGGCGTCCACGGGCACTGGATCGGCCGGCGTGGCGCCTGCCATGAGACGGTCCCAGTCATGGTCGCGGCCCTGCTCGAGCGACGCTTCTGCTTGTGGGCGGGCCTTGAGCACCACGGCCTCGGGCTTGTGCTGCGCCTTGGCGATGGCGTTGTCTACCAGCGGCTTGTAGGGAATGACGCGGGGGCCTTCCAGTCCGCAGCTGGTGGTCAGCAGTACGCGCGGCTTGACATCGTCGATGCGCACGGCGAGCTCGTGGGGCGAGAAGCCGCCGAAGACCACAGCGTGAATGGCCCCGAGTCGGGCGCAGGCCAGCATGGCGATCACGGCCTCGGGGATCATGGGCATGTAAATGACGACCCGATCCCCCTTGGTGACGCCGAGGTCCCGCAGCGCCCCGGCGCAGGTGGCCACCGCGTCCCGCAACTCTTTGTACGTGTAGCGCTGCTGGCTGTTGGTGACGGGGGAGTCGTGGATGATGGCGGTCTGCTCCCCACGGCCCTGATTGACATGATGGTCCAGGGCCAAGTGAGCCATGTTCAGCTCGCCGCCGCGGAACCAGCGGTATAAGCCGTCGTCGTCCTGGCTCAGGATTTGC
>NZ_SKOG01000264.1 GCF_007120195.1 Aquisalimonas sp. | reverse complement strand
TCGGGCTCGGGCTCGGGGTCTGGCTCGGGTTCGGCCACTGGCACTTCCACTTCTTCCCGGGCTTCCTCAAGTCGCACCCACACTTGGGATTCCTCCCAGTCCTGCGGGAGTTCATGGGCAATGCCTTGATGGCATTCGATACAGGTCTGCCCCTGCTCGAAGGCGCGCTCGTGCTGGCGGGACACCCGGTCTGGTTGGGCATCCATGTCCATGGCTTGCCAGTCGTGGCAGTTGCGGCATTCGCGCGAGTCGGTTCGCAGCATGGAGCGCCAGACCCGTTCGGCGAGCTCCAAGCGCTTGTCCTCGAATTTCTCCCGGGTGTTAATGCTGCCCAGGGCCTTGTGCCAGAGTTCCCGGGTGGCGACGACTTTGCGGACCATCTTTGGCCCCCACGCCTCCGGCACGTGGCAATTCGAGCAGGTCGCGCCGACACCGGTGGGGTTTTGCCAGTGGGGACGGTCCTCGTACTCGGCTTGAACCCACTGCATCTCGTGGCAGGAGGTACAGAACCACTGCGTGTTGGTGATTTCCACCACCGTGTGGAATCCGCCCCAGAACACGATTCCGGCAATGAAAAAGGTCACAGCGGCGCCTAGCGAGGCCCCCATGATCGTGATATTGCGCAGGCGTTTCCTGGTCATCGCTCTCGCCCCCTGGTGAACGTGCGGCGCTTGGCTGATTTCTCTAATTCGGCCCCTTTCGCAGCCGCCCCGGTCAGGCGGCTGCGAAAGGGGCCGAAGCACGCGTTCCGGCGTGCTTCGGCCTCACTGCTGCGGCGTCACCCGATGTGGTTCATGCGGTTATAGACGTTGAACTTGCCCGTTGGCGTGTTTAGCCCCTCAATGATGTCCTTTACCTCGAGGGTCTCGTCGTCAAAGACAACGATGGCACCATCGTCCTGATGGCCGCGACCACGGGCCCAGATGGATACCCAGACCTCGGTGCCGGTTTGGTCGTATTCCATGTGCACGGCCACCGCGTCATGCTCGATTGGGCGATCGGCAACCTGGATGGGGGTCAGTTCCCGGGTCTCCTTGTCCATCACCATGACCCACTGATTGACATCGGCTTCTGGGTGCATGGACTGGTCGATCCACACGTGGTCGGAATCCGGATGGGTGCGAAGGAACAGCCCCGGCCCGTCGGTCTCCACCGAGAAGCAGATCTCCCAGGCCTGGTCCGGATGGCCGTCCGGATCGTTGCCCCAGGCGGTCATGAGTCCCTCACCCAGATGCGTGGTGCCTGCCACCGGGCCACATTCCGAGTCGATCCAGTTGGCGCCTGGGCCCGGGTGGGGGATATCCCCGGTGTTGAGCATGCCTACACGCTTGCGGGTCTCCGTGTCGACGAAGACCATCAAATGGCTGAAGTTCGCCGCAATCTGGAAGTACCGCCCGGTGGGGTCAAAGAAGCCGTCATGCAGGTATTCCGCGGACTCGATCATCTCGACACGCAGATTATCGAGATCGCTGTAGTCCACCTGCCAGATTTGCCCTGTCTCCTTGACGTTTACAAGCCAGGAGGGCTGGTGCGGGGTATTGTACAGCGCCGCCACGCGGGCCTCGTGAACGTAGTTGCCCTCGGTGTCGTAGCCTCGTGTGGAGACCACCTTCAACGGTTCCATGTTCTTGGCGTCGGTGATGACGAAGTGGGGCGGCCAGTAGGCACCGCCGATCACGTATTTATCCTTCCATTCCCCATAATGGGAGACGGCCACATCACGGGCATCGATGCCGATGAATACTTCTGAGGTAACCTGTGGCGGGTCCATCCACAAATCGATCATGGACAGTCGTCCGTCTCTGCCCTGGACGTACCAGAAGCGCCCGTCCGAGCTCTCCTTGGCCACGTGGACCGCGTAGCCGGTTTCCGCTTCGGTCACCAACTCCTTCGTGTCACCGTCGATGATGCCCATGGCGCCACGGTCACGCAGGATGGTGACCATGAAGTTTTCCCAGTTCCTATCGTGCTGTGGCTCGTCCGGCAGGTCCTCCGGTTCGACATAGACCTCCCAGGTGTCTCTGATATCGGCAAGAGACATCTCCGGTGGCTCCGAAATCTCGCCCTGGATATACTTGGAAATCAGCTCGATCTCATCTTCATCGAGAATACCGTCAAAGTTGTTCATGCCGCCTTCGGTGCCCAGCGCGATGATCCGCTCGAGCCGCCGCTGTCCCAGCTCCTGCGTGTTCTCCGGCAGTAGGTCGGGCCCGGTGGCACCGCCGCGGAGTGTGCCGTGGCAGCCCGCGCAGCGTTGGAAGTAAATCATGTCGGCGCGCTCTTGCTCTTCCTCGGTCAGCTCGGGTGCGCCCTCACGCTCCTCCTCCGTCAACTCCGGAGCTTCGTCGGCGACTGCAATGCCTGCTCCGGACAAGGCAAGAGCTAGCGGTAGGCCGAGGCCTAAGAGCCCAGTGCTGAGTGGTTTCTTATACATGGTATGCCTCGCTGTGATTCCATTAAGAATGCGCGGCCGGTTGGGCTGTGTGACTCCAGGTCCGTGTGTTGGCCTGGTCTGTGACCCACAGCGCTCCGGCCTTAAAGTCGATTGATACCGAGTTTTGCGGCAAAGGTAATTGACCACCATCAAGCGACCTGGTACGGCGCGCAGTTATCACTCGGGTCGTACCTCTGTCGCCGTAGCCAAAATCCCTGCTCCCGGCTCTGGTCGCGGTGCCACTATCGGCGTTCAAGTCCTTCGGCTGTCGAGCGTTACGGCGGACGGTGCGGACTGGGTCGCTCTGTTTATGGCAGGCCGCATGCCGTCGGCGATGCGCCGCAGCATGGGCAGATCGTCGACATGCACGGTGTGCCCCTTACAGTGCACACCCACCGCGCGGAGGCGGGCCATTGCCCTGGAGAAGCTCTCGGGTTTCATGCCCAGGCGAGCAGCAATCAATACCTTGTCGCAGGGCAGATGGATCACTGCCGAGCCCCCATCGCACGGACACAGCGATACCAGGAATGCTGCAACGCGCTGCTGCGTGGGCTGGTTGGCGAGTTGATCGATCCGGTGGATGTGTTGGCGCAGCAGCCCGGCGAGTCGGATGAGCAGATTCTGCGCCAACTCCTTGTTTTCCCGCAGCAGCCGTCGAAAGCAATCCGTGGGGATCGTCAGCAGTCGGGCGTCTTCCGCAACGACGGCGTTTGCGGGGAAGCCCATTGGATCAAGCGCTGCGGTCTCCCCGAACAGCTCCCCCTGGCTGAGCAGCGCCACCAGGCACTCGTTGCCATCCGAGGTGTCGCGGAATAGCTTCACCCAGCCCGCGAGGACGAAATAAATCCGATCTGGCGGCTCATCCTGAAAGAACAACAAGGTCCCGCGCTTGTACTCGCGTTCGACGGCATCCCCCGCAAGCACTGTCACCGTCTCGTCCGATAACACGTCGAACAGTGGCTCGCGTCGAATGGTCTCGTAGTGATTTTTATCAGTGGTCATGTCCCCTCCTGCCCTCTGATGGCCGGAATTCGTGCCGAACGACCCTTGCGCCGGGCGTCCCTCTCCTTGTAGTGGTTTTCAGTTGAGAGCCGGCTTTAATACCGTCGCGCTTGTCATGCCCAGGTGCTTTGACTTAAGTCAAGGATTCGCTCCCTGACCGTGGATACCCTCATGGGGGTAAGCGCGTGCAACAAGCCGAACTGGATGCTCCGGGCGCAGGACGCCGGCCGCACGACGCTGCAGGCGACAAGGTGGACGATGACGATGACGCGAGTACCGGAGGCAGTCGAAGGCGAGGGGCGGGCTACGACGACTCCCGGATGCGTGTACTTGGTGGGCGCAGGCCCCGGAGCCGCGGACTTACTGACAGTCCGGGCCCAGCGCCTGATCCAGCAGGCGGACGTTCTCGTCTATGACCGATTGGTGTCGCAGGATGTGCTTGATTTGGCGCCGCCGACCTCCACACGCTTGTTTGTCGGCAAGGCCCCCTCGCGTCATGCCGTACCTCAATGTGAAATCAACCTGCTCCTCGTGCGTCTGGCAGCGAGCGGGCGGGATGTGATCCGGCTCAAGGGAGGGGATCCGTTCATCTTTGGACGTGGCGGCGAGGAGGTCGAACACCTCGCGCGCTTCGGGATTCCCCATGAGGTGGTTCCAGGCATCACGGCAGCGTCCGGGTGCTTGAGTGCGTTGGGGATCCCTTTGACACATCGCGGCGTCGCGACCGGTGCGCGTTTCGTGACGGGGCACTGCCGCGACGGCGTCGATTTCCATTTGCATTGGCAAAGCCTGGCCGATCCGGATACCACCTTGGTGGTCTACATGGGGTTGGCGAACGCACCGCACATAAGCGAACAGCTCCAGGCCGCCGGGTTGTCGCCGGCAACACCCGTGCTGGCGATCTCCGCCGGCACGACCCCTGAGCAACGGACTTGTCGGACAACCTTGGCCTCCGTGCGGCGGGACACGGCGATGGCAGGCCTGACCGCGCCGGTACTGCTGGTCATCGGTCGGGTGGTGGAGGAGGCCGAGCGCATTGGTATCAGCAAGGTGGTTTCCGAGCGAAACCTGGGCCGGGAGGCCTTCGGTGGCTGACGCGCAACGGGCTTTCACGGGAGGGGCTTGCGGCCTCACGGTCGCGGCTATGTTGGCGCTGCCAGTGCAGGCAGAAGTCGACGACGCCCGCGCCCAAGAGCTCAAGCATTTGCTTGTGCAGGAGTGCGGCTCCTGCCATGGCCTGACAATGCGCGGCGGCCTCGGGCCGGCGCTCACCCCTGAGGCGCTTGCCGATGAGACAGACAGCCGGCTTGAGGCCGTGATTCTGCACGGCGTGCCGGGCACTCCGATGCCGGGCTGGAGTTGGAAGCTGAGTGAAGACGAAGCCGCCTGGCTAGTGGAACTGCTGCGGGAGGGAGTGAAATGACAACCATCGGAGAGCTTCGGGTCGGCGCGGCGCTGGTTGCAGGCCTGTTCCTGGCGCTGTCGAGCGCTCACGCAGGGGAGTTGCGCGGAACCGGCGACCTGGGCGTGGTCATCGAGCGCGAGGCGGGCAGCCTGCTGGTTGTCGAGAGCACGAGCCGGACCAAGCTGGAGCGTGTTGCGGACCTGGGGGACTTCTCCCATGCCAGTGTCAAATTCTCGCGCGATGCGCGTCACGCGTTCGTGTTTGGTCGTGATGGCGCACTCAGTCGCATCGATCTGTTACTTGGGGAACTGACTCATCGGGTGGTTCAGGCCGGCAACAGCGTCGGCGGGGGTATCTCGCAGGACGGGTCGTTGGTTGCGGTCTCCAACTACGAGCCGGGTGGCGTGCGCGTGTTTCGCACCGATGATCTGGAACCGATCGCCACCATTCCGGCCGAGTACGGTGACAACGGGCAGTTATCCAAGGTCGTAGGACTGGTCGATGCACCGGGCCAGCGCTTCGTGTTCAGCCTGTTCGATGCCGACGAAATCTGGGTGGCCGATCTGAGCAACCCGCAGGAGCCCGATATCCGCAAGTTTCGGGATGTCGGTCGCCAGCCCTACGACGGGCTCATCACGCCGGATGGACGCTACTACATTGCCGGCCTGTTCGGCGAGGACGGCTTGGTGCTTCTGGACCTCTGGGACCTGGAAGCAGGGGTAAAACGGATCATGGATGGCTATGGCCGCGGCGAGGAGCCGTTGCCGGTATTCAAGATGCCGCACTTGGAAGGCTGGGCGGCGGCCAATAGGTTGCTCTTCCTGCCCGCGGTTGGTCGGCACGAGTTACTCGTGGTCAATCCAGACGGCTGGCGCGAGGTGGGTCGCGTCCCGCTGCACGGGCAACCCATTTTCGCTGTTGCCCGGCCGGACGGGCGTCAGATCTGGGTGAACTTCGCGTACCCGGATAACGATGTGGTGCAGGTCGTGGATACCGCGACGCTGGAGGTCGCCGGAGAGCTTAATCCGGGGCCTGGCGTGTTGCACATGGAATTCACGCCGCGTGGTGAGCAGCTGTGGCTGTCGGTGCGTGATGAGGACCGGGTCGAGGTCTACGATCCAGACACCCTTGAACGACTGGCCACGATGGATGCAAAGACCCCGAGCGGCATTTTCATGACTTACCGTGCACACAGAACCGGGTTGTAATCATGGCCAGTCAGCGTGACAGCGAAGCCGACGTGAAAGAAAGCCACCAATACGGTGAACTGGAGCGTGCCTTGTTGAATGACTACCAGCGCGGGCTGCCCCTCGTCTCCCGGCCATTTGCGGAAATCGGCAAGGAACTTGGCGTAGGAGAAGAGGCGGTCCTCGCCGCCCTCGGCGAGTTTCAAGGCAACGGTGTCGTCAGTCGGGTGGGGGCGACCTTGAAACCGGGGGCGATCGGAGTTGGCACCCTGGCTGCCATGGCGGTGCCCGAGGACGACATCGAACGCGTCGCTGCAATCATCAGTGCGCGACCCGAAGTCAATCACAACTATGAGCGCGAGCATGATTTTAACCTGTGGTTCGTCGCCATGGCGCCGGACCAGTCGCAATTGCTGAGGGCACTGGCCGATATCGAGACGTGCACGGGTTATCCGCTACTCGATTTGCGACTGGTGTGCGATTACCACGTGGACTTGGGGTTCGATCTGCAATGGGCGTCACAGAACGCGATCGACAGCTAATCGCTGCGCTGCAGCGTGGCCTGCCTCTGGTGCCATGCCCCTATGCCGCCGTGGGGGAAACCATCGGCATGACGGAGAGTGAGGTCCTGCGCCGCCTCAGGCGCTTGCAGGCTAATGGGGTCATTCGCCGTCTCGGGGTGATCGTGCGCCACCACGAGCTTGGCTACCGGGCCAATGCAATGATGGTCTGGGCCGTTCCGGAGCAGCAGGTGGACGCCTACGGTGCCGCCATCGCCGATGAGTCCGGTGTGACCTTGTGTTACCGACGGAAGCCAGCGCCGCCGCAATGGCCCTACAACCTCTACTGCATGATCCATGGGCAGGATCGCCATCAAGTGCTGGCTCGCCGGGACGCTTTGGTGCGACGTCACGCGTTGACGGCTTTTCCCCATCGCGTCCTTTTCAGCGGCCGTCGTTTCAAGCAACGCGGTGCCTGGTACATGCCGCGGGAAACTCACTCTGGTAACACGATGGAGGGGGCGGATGGATGCCGTTGACCGCACACTGATCAATGAGCTGCAAGACGGTATTCCCGTGGCCGAACGGCCATTCCAGGGAATTGCCAACGAGCTTGGCATGACCGAACAGGCCGTCGTGGAACGATTGCAAGGGTTGGTGGATGCCGGGGTGTTGAGCCGCTTCGGCCCGCTGTACAACGCCGAACGGCTTGGCGGGGCGGTGACCCTGGCCGCCATGGCGGTCCCCGAGGCGCGATTCAATGACGTGGTGGAACTGGTGAACGGCTACCCCGAGGTCGCCCACAACTACGCCCGCGAGCATGTTCTGAACATGTGGTTCGTGCTGTCCACCGAGCGTGAGGAACGCATCGAGGAGGTGCTCGACGACATCCGTCGGCGCACGGACCTCGCAGTCTACAACATGCCGCGCCAGCGGGAATTCTACATCGGGTTGAGGCTTGCCGTATGACGCCATGGGATGACGCCTGCCATAAGCCGGACCCCGTCGATCGGGCCATTATCCGTGCGACCCAGGGGGGAATGCCCCTGAGCGTGCGCCCATACCACACCCTGGCGGAGTCCCTCGGGCTGTCGCCGTCCGAGGTCATGAGCCGCTTGCAGCGAATGCAGGATAACGGCGCCATTCGTCGCATTGCCGCTGTTCCTCAGCACTACGCCTTGGGCATCCACGCCAATGGCATGTCGGTCTGGGACGTCGACGATGCCCGGGTGGATGAACTCGGTGAGCAGGTGGGGATGCTCGATTGTGTCAGCCACGCCTACCGCCGCCCGCGCCACCCGCCTCAGTGGCCCTATAACCTGTTCGCCATGGTGCACGGCCGCAGCCGGGGCGAAGTCGAAAACCATGTGGCCGAAATCGCCCGCCTGCTTGGCAATGCCTGTCATCGTTACGACATCCTGTACAGCAGCCGTTTGCTGAAAAAAACCGGCCTTCGCCTCGGAGGTTGAGGAGGAACCATGTTCCGTGTATCCCAGTATATGAATGAGGTGCTCGCGCCCAGGCCCCTGGGGCCGGCGCGCAAACCGCCCGGCCCGGTGGTGATCTGGAACCTGATCCGCCGCTGCAATCTGGCCTGTAAACACTGCTACTCGATTTCAGCGAATTACGACTTTGCCGGTGAGCTGAGCACCGAGGAGGTCTACCGGGTCATGGACGATCTCCATGACTACGGTGTGCGCGTACTCATCCTCTCGGGGGGTGAGCCACTCATGCGTCCCGACATCTTTGACATCTCCCGCCGCGCCCGGGACATGGGGTTTTATGTGGGGCTGTCCACGAACGGAACGCTGATCGACTCGTCCAACATCGACGTCATCGCCGACATTGGTTACGACTACGTCGGCATCAGCCTGGACGGCATTGGTGCGACCCACGACCGCTTCCGGCGCATGCAAGGCGCCTTCGACCTGTCCATGGAAGCCGTGCGTCTATGCCGGGAGCGCGCCCTCAAGGTCGGGCTGCGTTTTACCCTGACCCAGGACAACGCCGCGGAGCTACCCCGGTTGCTGGCCCTGCTCGATGAGCACGACATCGAGAAGTTCTATATTTCCCATCTCAACTATGCCGGCCGTGGCGACCGGAACCGGGCGAGCGACACGCATCTGGATATGACGCGCACCGCCATGAACCAGATCTTTGACGCGGCGCTGTCATATGCGCGCCGGGGTATCCATCGCGAATTCGTCACCGGTAACAACGACGCCGACGGCGTGTATCTGTTGCTGTGGGTGCGGGAGCATTTCCCCGAGCGGGCGGAGCACATTGCGGCGAAATTGCGGCAGTGGGGCGGCAACTCATCCGGCGTGAACGTGGCCAATATCGACAATCTGGGCAACGTCCACCCGGACACCATGTGGTGGAACTACACCTTGGGAAACGTGCGTGAGCGCCCCTTCGGAGCGATCTGGAATGACACCTCCGACCCGGTCATGGCTGGGCTTAAGCAGCACCCGCGGCCGGTTCGCGGCCGCTGCGGGGAATGCCGGTTTCTCGATATCTGCAATGGCAACACACGGGTGCGGGCGCTGCAGCTCACCGGTGACCCCTGGGAAGAGGATCCGGCGTGCTACTTGAGTGACGAGGAGATCGGGGTCGTTGCGGGACGTGAGCGGCTGAAGACCGTCCCCTACCAGCGCCCGGCGAAGGTGTTTCGCGGGCGTTGACCACACTGCAGCGAAGGCTGGCGGGGTCATCATGATTGTTGGAATGACGGGTGCGTCCCGGCAGCGACAGCGGCAACTGCCGTGCCTGCCAGCAGCGGTGGGGCTCGCGTGCGCGCTCATGCTCTTCGGGGGTTCCCTGTTTGCGGGGGAGCAACGATCTGTCGATGCGCAGGCGTTGTACAACACCCATTGTGCCGAGTGCCACGGCGGCGACCGCCTGGGTGGAACAGGGCCCGCGCTATTGCCCGAGAACCTGGGGCGGCTTGACCGGGAGGATGCGCACGCGGTCATTGGCGAGGGCCTACCCGCAACGCAGATGCCGGGGTTCGGCCACGTACTCGATGACGACCAGGTGGACGCCCTCGTGGAGTTCATTTACACGCCACTTGATGACACACCCGAGTGGCGGCTTGCCGATATGAACGCGACGTGGGTGAGCCACGTCGAAGACTCTGAAGGGTTGTCGGGGAAGCCGCAGTTCGACGCCGACCCGGAGAATATCTTTCTCGTTGTGGAAACCGGCGACCACCACGTGACGGTCCTGGATGGTGACCGCTTCGAGCCCATCCACCGTTTCAAGAGTCGCCATGCACTCCACGGTGGGCCCAAGTATTCCGCCGATGGCCGTTACGTCTTCCTGGCCTCGCGCGATGGCTGGATTAGCCGCTATGACCTCTACAACCTGCGCACCACCCACGAAATCCGCGCTGGCATCAACACGCGGAATCTGGCCCTCTCCGGCGATGGGCGGTATGTCCTGGTGGGCAATTACCTGCCCCACACGTTGGTCGTGCTGGACGCGCATGATTTGACAGCCGTTGAGCGCATCCCCGTCGTCGACGAAGCGGGCGAGAATAGCTCCCGGGTCAGTGCGGTTTATCAAGCCGCTCCAAGGGGTAGCTTCATTGTCGCGTTGCGCGATGCGCCGGAAGTTTGGGAGCTCTTCCATGATCCGGATACCACACCTGAGACCGCCGGCTCGGTGGAAGGTGTCGATGGTGATGCCGACTTCGCCGTGCGCCGCATACCGTTGCAAGACCCCATGGACGATTTCTTCTTCACGCCGGATTACCGGCGATTGCTAGGGGCAGCGCGCGATGCCGGGCGCTCGGTGGTCCTGGATCTCGATACGGGTGAGGAAGTCGCCACCGTTCCCATCGCTGGTATGCCGCATCTCGCCTCCGGCATTACCTGGGAATACCAGGGCCGCCAGGTAATGGCGACGCCTCACCTGCGGGAGGCAGCGGTGAGCGTGGTGGACGTGGAGACCTGGGAAGTGATTCGCGAGATCGAAACGAAGGGGCCTGGGTTCTTCCTTCGCAGCCACGAAAACTCGCCCTACGCCTGGGTGGATGTGTTTTTTGGTCCCAATCGCGACCTGATGCACGTAATCGACAAGCAATCCCTGGAAATTGTCGAAACCCTGCAGCCCGAAGCAGGTAAGACGGCCGCGCACGTGGAGTTCACGCGCGACGGCAGCCATGCCCTGGTGAGTATCTGGGAGATGGATGGTGCGTTGGTGGTCTACGATGCCGAGACGTTGGAAGAGGTCGAGCGCCTGCCCATGCGGCGCCCGTCAGGGAAATACAACGTCTCCAACAAGATCTACCGTTCGCCCGGCACCAGCCATTGAGCCGGGACACCGCTGCGGTCAACCGCTGATGATTTGTCGGTAGATGGCCGGAAGCGCCGTGACCAGGTGTTTTGGCTGATTGACGATGGCATGACAGCCACGGCCGAATAAGTAAGGAAAGTACTGCTGGGCCTGACTGTCCACGGTGACCCCGAAGACGGTGACCTCCTTTTGACGACTCTCGATCACCGCCCGCCGGGTGTCTTCGATGGCGTAGCGGCCTTCGTAGTAGTCCGTGTCGTTGGGCTTGCCATCGGTGAGCACCAACAACAGACGATTGCGATTCGGGCGTTGCTGTAACTCGGTGGACAGATGGCGGATCGCGGGGCCGATGCGTGTGTAGTGGCCAGGCCGGAGGGTGCCGATGCGGCGTTCGATCTGCTCGCCCATGGTTTCATCAAACCCCTTGAGCGTGTTGACCCATACCCGATGGCGGCGGTGCGACGTGAACGAGAAGATGCCATAGTCGTCGCCGCAGGCCGTGAGGCCGTGGGCAAGGACCAGGAGGGCTTCCATTTCCACGTCGAGGATTCGCCGGTCCTCGAGCCAGGCATCCGTGGACAACGACACATCCACCAGCAGCCCCACTGCCAGGTCCCGCGACTGGTGCCGCGCGTTGACATAGATTCGGTCCGAATGCTCTCCGGTCGCCGTGAGGTCGCAACGCGAGCGCACGACTGCATCCATGTCCAGGTCTGTTCCATCGGTTTGGCCGCGCAGGAACTCCCTTCGCGGCCGTAGCGCCTCGAACTGGCGGCGCACTTGGCGGATGCGCCGGCGGGTGGCGGCATCAGGCGTCCAGCGCTCGCCCTTGTCGGATTGCTGTTCTGTGTGCACGGCGCAGTGGGCCGGTAGATAGTGTTGTTTGCGGTAATTCCACTCGGGGTAGGTGTATGTCGCGCGTAACCGTTCCCCGGAGACGCCCTCAGGTGGCAGGTCCAGATCCACCTTCAGCCGGGTCGCTGCACGGCGCTTGTGTTTGCTCAGTGTGATCTCCTCGATCTGCTCAGCGGCACGCTTTGCTTCTTCGTCCTCTTCGTCTTCAACCAGGCGGTTGACGTTCACCATCTCCGTCCATGAAAGCATCTTCTCGAAGCGGTTCAGCACAAGGGGATCATTGCGCTCGCACTGGTCTTGGTGCCGTCGCTCGGCCTTGCGCTTACCCTCACTTGCCGTTTTCGGGGTATTGGCGCCCTCGTCATGATCGGATTGATCATCTCCCTCCTTGGGGCTGCCGGCTCCTAGCCTGAGCACTTCCCCCCACAGCGGTACGGGAAGCGGGGGACAATAGTCACGGGGTGGCTGCAGGTGATCCAGTGGAGCCTCAGGGTCGCTCAGTGCTTGCAGCAAGCGCGTGGTCTGCGGGCCCAATTCCGGGGTGTCACCCAGCAGATGGCGGATGCAGGTCTCGACGGCGGCTTCAGCCGGGGGCAGCTTGCGCCGCGGGCGAATGGCACAAATCGCGCTGCACAGGACACGGTAACGCTGCGCCAGGCCCGGGAAGGCATCGCAGACCTCAAGACTGGCGCGGCGTGCCTCGCGCAGCGCGGCGATATCCCGCTGCAGCGCGTTCACGTCGCCGGGGAGCTGTGGACGGCGCGCAATGGCCAGGAAGGCCGCCAACCAGAAGTACAGCTCCCGGTTGAGCTGGGCGCTGGGAAAGTAGTCCAGCACCGGAGGCAGCAGCAGGTTCTCTTCGTCCCGGCGGGCCTGATCCACGGGCTCTTCATCAAAGCCGAGACGCTGCCGCAGAGTCAGGCGGTGGCGGGAATTGCGGGCGACAATGGCGGCGACTTCCAGCCCGAGCGCCCCACCACAGGCGCGGAAGAAGACCCCGAGGGAGTTGCGCACGCTATCCAGCGCGACAGCGGCATCCGGATGCCTGGGATAACTGGCAGCGCGTGATGCCCATCGATGCCAGTAGCGCCCCACAATTTCCTCGACTTCCAGGAACTGGAGCATGTTTCGCTTCCTAGCCGAAGGTGGCGCGGATGGCTTCCATCAAACCATCCTTGACGTCGTCGTCGTCACTGAGGGGCTCGACCAGTGTGCAACGGGTAGCCTCGAGAATGGGCACACCGGCGCGTATCAGGCTGGCGCAATAGACAATCAGACGCGTGGAGACGGCCTCTTCGAGATCCTGCCCTTTGAGTTCGCGCAGGCGCGTGGCCAGGTTCACCAGGGCAGTGCACTGCTCCCGCTGGAGGCCGCTTTCCAGGGCCACGATCGCCGCCTCCTCGCGCGGCGGCGGGAAACCGAACTCAAGGGCCACAAACCGCTGCCGGGTACTGGGTTTCAGTGATTTCAGAATGTGCTGATAGCCAGGATTGTAAGACACCACCAGCATGAAGTCCGGCGGTGCTTCCAGGAGCTCGCCGGTGCGCTCCAGGGGCAGAAGGCGGCGGTCATCGGTCAGGGGGTGGAGGACGACCGTCACGTCCTTGCGCGCCTCCACCACTTCATCGAGATAGCAGATGCCTCCTTCGCGGACCGCACGGGTCAACGGACCGTCCACCCACTGGGTTTCCCCGCCCTGGAGTAGATAACGCCCCGTCAGGTCGGCCGAGGTGAGGTCGTCGTGACAGGCAATCGTGAACAGTGGACGCCCCAGGCGTGCGGCCATGTGGCTAACAAATCGTGTCTTGCCACAACCTGTGGGGCCCTTGAGCAACAGCGGCAGGCGCTGCTCATGGGCATGGCGAAACAGCTCGCACTCTGAACCCGTAGGCTGGTAATAGGGCAGCTCCCGTTCATCACGTTCGGTGCGCTCGGTTGCTGACTGCATTGGCGGACTCCGGCATGTGTGATGGGTGCCGCCCGCCAGGTGGCGGGCGGCGTGTTCCGCTTAGTCGGCGGTCGCGTCGATATTCGCTGTCGCCGGCACTTGCTCCTCTTTCGGTCCGAATATGGCGTACAGGAACAACAGCGTACCGAGCGCCATCACGACGCCGGCGCCGAGGCGCATGACATAGAACAGGTCCAGCTGATCCTGGATCTGCATGAAATTCATGCCCAGCACCCGCTGCAGATGGGTCTGTACCACGCCGGCGAACGTGAGGGTGAAGGTCATGAAGCTCATGGCGGCGGTCATGATCCAGAATGACCACATGTTCAACATCTGGTTATAGGGCTGCATGCGACGGATCTGAGGCATCGCGTAGGAAATAACCCCGAGGATCAGCATGACATAGGCGCCGTAGAAGGCGAGATGGCCGTGTGCTGCGGTAATCTGCGTGCCGTGGCTATAGTAATTAATCCAGTGGAGCGTGTGCATGAAGCCCCACACGCCGGCACCGAAGAAGGCCATGGCGGCCGATCCCAGAGTCCAGAGCATGGCAGCCTTGTTGGGATGATTACGGTTGCCCTTCCAGAACATGTAGAAGGCGAACACCACCATGGCGAAGAACGGAACCACCTCCAGGGTGGAGAAGATACTGCCAATCGGCTGCCAGTAGGCGGGCGTGCCGATCCAGTAGTAGTGGTGTCCCGTGCCGAGAAGGCCGGAGAAAAGCGCCAGGCCGACGATGACATACAACCACTTCTCGATGATCTCCCGGTCGACGCCGGTCATCTTGATCAACAGGTAGCCCAGCAGAGCCGCCATGATGAGCTCCCAGACGCCTTCGACCCAGATGTGCACGATCCACCACCAATAGAGCTTGTCCAGTGCTAGGTTGTCGGGGTTATAGAAGGCGAACAGCCAGAAGATCGCGGCGAGCCACAGGCCAAGCATCAGCACCAGGCTTATAGCCGTCTTGCGGCCCTTGAGCAGCGTCATGCTGGTGTTGAACAGGAACATCAGGAACGAGACGGTGATCAGCACCTTCACCCATAGGGGCTGTTCAAGGTAGTGCCGGCCTTCGTAGATCTCAAACTGGTATCCGATCAGTGCCGCGGCGCCGGCGAAGGCGAAGATGCCGAGTTGCACGTAGGCGATCATGGGGCTGTGCAGCTCGGTTTCCGTTTCTTCCGGCAACAGGTAGTACGTGCACCCCATGAAGCCGATCAGCAACCACACGATCAGCAGGTTTGTGTGGCTCATGCGCATTATGTGAAATGGCATGCCTTCGGACAGAAATTCGGGTAGTACGTAAACGGTGGCTGCAAGTATGCCGAAGACGATCTGCAGGGCGAACAGCGCCATGGCCACCATGAAAAAAGGCAAGGCCACCTTCTGGGTTTCGTATTTCATCGGATTTCTTCTCCGTACTTATCGAATCTGCTGGATGCGGACCGATTGGGCTTCAGCCGGACGGGTGGGGTGGCCATCCTTGTGTATCGATGGCGTCGGTCCATTCGAGGAAATCGAGGAGCGCATCCATCTCCTCGTCGTTGATGTCGAAGTACGGCATCTGGCGTCGACCCGGGGCGCCGGTGGGTTGTGCCCGCATCCACCCGGCAATCGCGGCACGGGCCCCTTCGGGGTTGTCCCGGCCACCGAAACGCGTCCAGACATTACCCATCTCAGGGGCAAAATAGGCGCCTTCGCCGAGAATGGTGTGGCAGTTAATGCAGTTGTGCTCTTCCCAGACATGTTTGCCCAGCGCCACAGAGTCGGGCATTTCTGGTGTGGATACATTGACGATATACCAGTGGCTGTGTATCGTCAGCGCCGCGAAAAGAATGAAGAAAAACAGCGACCCCCCGTAGAAGATGTTACGGGCCGCCGCCTTCGTGAGCCCATCCTTCATTTTCTTATACCCCTCGTTTTCCGTTCTTCAGATCGAGGTTCCCGGACCTGAGGCACAGAGCTTGTATAGAAGTGCACGGACGTAGCGTTAACGCTATCAATATTGATCGGCGATTATCCTTGACCGCTGTCAAGCGCGCCGCTCGTCCTTAGCGCGGTGTGCCGGTCGCACGCTCAGTGCGCGCCTGTGCGGCGAGTGGCCCTGGGTGCGTTGGTGCGCGTGTAGCATGAGCGGGGTTAGCGGCCGCCGTGGACCGGGGCCGCGCCATGGGGGGTGCTTTCGGCCGGCCGCAGGTTGCAGCGGGCCATGCCCTCGAGCGGGCCATATTCAGCCCGCGAGTGCCTCTTCCACGACCTGCCGGGCCTCGAACGCCATGGGTATTTCCAGGGCCAGGTCGCGGGCGCGCGGCGACATCTTGCGCCACGTCTTGCGCACAATGCGCACCATGTGATTGTGCTCAACGCGGCGGGAAAACTCAGCGAAATAGTTTTCCAGGAAGACCAGGCAGGCGCAGTCTTCCACCGCCTGGGTGCTCGGGTCGCGGCCGAGTCCTTCCTTGCGAATCATGGACGCAACGCGTGCCGCCTCATCGCTCGGGTAGCCCGCCTCTTCCATGATTGC
This sequence comes from Aquisalimonas sp., assembly GCF_007120195.1. Lineage (GTDB taxonomy): Bacteria > Pseudomonadota > Gammaproteobacteria > Nitrococcales > Aquisalimonadaceae > Aquisalimonas. The sequence continues at coordinate 1,857 of NZ_SKOG01000264.1, read as the reverse complement.
CGCCGTCGTTGCGCCGGCCCGGCGGCCCTGGTCGCGACGCCAAGCCAGGTATCCCTTGCGCCCCTCCGGGTAGTCGCTGCGGGGTAGCTGCCATCGTTGCAGGTGCTGAGCCCGCACGGCCAGCTGCAGCAACTCGTCCGGCGTGACCTGCAGGCGATCCAGCCACGCGCTCATGCGGCGCGCGTGCCAGAGCTCCTGCGGGATGGCCTGTCCGTCGATGTGCGCACGGCGCGGATCCTCGGCGTGGAGTGCATCCAGGTTGTTTATGGCCTGCTCGAAGCGGGAGGTGGTCATGGGAAGCTCCTTGGCTGAACGGGTCACCGCTGGAGTGTAGCGGGTTTGGTTGAGCCGGAAGTATTCAGCACCGGCCATGCCTCGCATGGATGGCGCGACCGGTACAGAATAGGCATGATTGGCGCTGCGCTGTTGACTTGGATCAATGAACCACCAGTTCTGGGCTCGCAACATGGTTGTGCGACAACGTGGTGGGGCGCCAACCGACGTCTCACTGCAAGGCTCGGTCGGCGAGGGCTCGTCGGGCATGGAGTTTCAACCGTCGCGACGCGCATGACCAACTGAGCTTCAACAGCCGTTGGGATGCTGGCGTATACCCAAGCCTTAACGACGAAAACCATGAACGGCTTCGGCACGCTTGCTGAATTCGCGGCAGGGCGCTCGGCCTTGATACTATTGGTGCGAGATATTGGGACGAGATCGCTTGATTCGGGCTTGATGGGTTTCGCTAACCGAGGGGATTATCCGACATGGCGCAACGCCAACGGGCAGCAGGCAATTCGACACCGGCCCCGCTTCCCCGCTGGGCGCGGTGGACAACGGCGCTGGGGATCATCGGCGCCTCCGCGTTCTTCATCATGGCGCTACTGCCTGACGAAGGGCTGAGTACGGACCTATCGCAGGTGGGGCAGGGCAAGCCGGTGGCGGTGCTCACCTTCGAAACGGCCCACCCGGCCAGTATGTCCGTAATGGATCGCATCGCGGAGTTTCGATCGGAGGGGGGGGACGAGATTGATTTTCTCGTCGCCGATCTCGGCACGCCTGATGGCGATGCGTTCGCGCGCCGCCACGGCGCGCCCGGCCCCGGGGTGCTGATCTTTTTTGACGCCGCGGGACAGCGCCAGAGGTCCCTGGACGTTCCCCAAAGCAGCGAGGAAATCGGCCGAGTGGCTGAGAGCGTTACGCGGGCAGCGTATTAGCAGCCGGGTTAGAAGTCTGGTTTGAAGCCTGGGATCGTGGCTGCCGCGATCTTGCCCGCCGTGGCACACGGTCGCGGCGGCGATTGAACGCGCCGGCGTGCGCCCCAGCAACACCCAGCCCATGCGATCTTCCGGTTGCTCGTCCATTCGTTCACGGAGTTGCTCCGCGAGCGCCTGGATATCCGCAAGATTCTGCGCATCATCTGCCCTTTGCACAAGCTCGGGCAAATACGCCGTGGGTGTCCATGTTTACGTCCCGCCGGCTGGGTTGCCCTCTTCCCGTGGTTTATCTTGCCAAAAGCGCGGCAGCCTGACGCGTCGCCTCAATATCGTCTTGCTGTGACATGGCGCGTACCGAACGGGACAGCGCCAGACGGGAATGCTTTTTGGCGGCCGCGATCACCGCTTCGTCGCCGATTTCGGCCAGCGCGCCAAATGCCTTTTGCAGTCGGATGGAAACCTCGACAAGACCCGCGCCATCGCGGGCAATGGCGGTAAATGCGTCGTCGAATAGATCATCGACCGCCAACTCCGGCACCGATACGCGGTCAAAAGCGATCTCCAGCGTTTCACCTTCTTCGAGCGGGGTCTGCCAGAGCGTAAATAATCGCACCATAGTGCCAATGACGTTGATCGCGGTTCC
>NZ_SKOG01000217.1 GCF_007120195.1 Aquisalimonas sp. | reverse complement strand
GGCGCCATGGATACGATGGTGTATCCATCGACACCATCGCACGGGCGGTGGGCCTGAGCAAAGGTGCGCTCTACTGGCACTTCGATGGCAAGGAGGCGCTGTTCAAGGAGTGCCTTCACGTCCTGGAGGCGCTATTCGAGGAACACATCACGGCACCGATGGCCGCAGCGCACACCCCGGCCGGGGGGCTCGATCAGTTCTTCCGGGGCGTCTCGTCGCTCGCCGCTGACCCGAGAATTGCCGACGGTGTCGCCGGTTACTGGCAAGAGCCCTCCAACGAGGCGATCAGCCGCGTTTTCCACGACCAACTCGGCAAGCAGGAAGACCGCCTCCGGCAGCTCCTGCGTCAGAGTCTCGAACAAACGGCGCGGGACATCGAGGTGCGTTCGGTCGCGAATATCGACATCAGCACCGAAACCCTGATGACCTTGATGATGGCCGTCGTCGTGCCGCTTCACCGCTGGGACGCAAGGATGCGGCATGCCATCATCGAGGAGCTACGCCGCACGGTGCTAAAGGCCTATGCCGGGTAGCAGTCAGTCGCCGGCATAGCCGGTCAGCTCCGCATAACCTCGCCCATCTGGCCCGTTATTGCCTGACACGCGCACGGCTCCCTCCCAGTAGCGGAAGGCGCTGCGCAGTTCCTGGTCGTCGAGGACCGCTTGCAGGTCCAGGTCCAATGCCTCGCTAGGCACCTGCATCCGCCATGCCACCGGGTAGCGGGTCCCCTCGGGGCTCTCCCAGTGGCGCCGCACCTCCAACTGCACGTCCTCCATCTCCAACACCCGGGACTCACCGTCCTCGGCAACCACCAGCCCCTTGCTGAACGGGTCCATGGAACCATCCTCCCGGCGCAGTTCGTAGAACATGAGATCGCGCCCGTCCTCGAGCTGTAAGGAAAACCAGTCCCACCCCACCTGATCCTCGCCGAGAGTGCTGGTTCCCCACTCGCGGTCCATCCATGCCTGGCCAACGACGGCATGGACCGTGTCCTCCACAGTGATCTGGCCCTCGGCGCCCAGGCGGGTGTACGAATAATAGCGCGAGGCATTGCCGGGCTCCGGCCCCTTGCGACTGTAGCCCTGGTCACCCTGCAGGACCAAAGGTTTCTCCGGCGTCAGCGTGATCTCCACGCCCAACTCGTTCGCTGGGAAACGCAACCGTAGCGGCATCATCCCGTGATCCTCACCCACCATCTCCCAGTCCTCGACCCACACCCGGAAGGGTTCCGCCACACCACCGGCCAGCCCTCCGGCGCCGCGGACGAAGCGCTCGCGATGGTGAAACTCACCGGACTCGGTGTCCGTCACCGCCAAGTGCCCCATCCAGACCTGGTTCGTGGCCAGCACGGCGTCGCGCTCGGGGGGATCCGGGGCCACATTGAAGCGAAACAGCGTCACTTGGAAGCCGAAGTGCCGGCCGCCGGCGTCGTGGACGTTGCCCGTGACATACCACCACTCGTGCCGGAAGTGCGGATGCGGGCCGTGGTCCGCAGGAAACTCCAGAGGCTCCGGACCGGTCACGCGGGCAAACCCGGCCGCGGCCTCCTCACCGGCCAGGGCGCCGGTGATATCGAACGCTTCCTCCGCCGGCGAGTCGTCTTCCAGCCCGCCCGATAGAATCTGCAGCATGATCACTACCAGCATCACGGCGGCCACGGTCAGCCCGAGCTGCCAACGCAGCCGGCGGCCGATGGGGGTATGGTCTTCGGCTGCTGGCATGGGTCACTCCTCCCGCATGGCCAGGGCCGGCGGGATGCGCGCCATCCGCCAGGCCGGGTACAGCCCCGCCACCAGGGCCGCCAGGAGCGCCAGGGCCAGGGCCTGCAACAGGATCCACGGGTCCACTGCCAACGCCATGGACCAGCCGAAGGAGCGCTGGTTGATGACCAGGATCAACGCGCCTGCGAGCCCCAGCCCCAGTGGGATGGCGAACAGCCCGCTGAGCAACCCGACGAGGGCGTTCTGCGCCGTGACCAGCACCCCGAGTTCGCGCGGCGTAACCCCTGTGGCGCGCAGGACGGCGTACTCCCGCGCGCGCTCCAGCGAGAGCGCCAGCAGCGCACTGAGCACACCCGTCACGGCGACGAGGATGGCAAGCATGCGCAACACCTGGGTGATGGTGAACGTCTGATCGAAGATCTCCAGGGACTGCTCACGTATCTCCCGGTTGGACTGAAACTGAAGATGCTGACCGCCCGCGGCAGCGGCCTGTAAGCGCTCGCGCAGGGTGTCCGTTTCGACACCACTGGCGGCGTACACGCCCAGACTGTCCACGGCGGCGTCGTCCCAGTATTGATCGTAAGTGCTGCGGTCCATGATGACAGCACCTTCCGAGGTGCCGTAATCATAGACCACCCCCGCCACGGGGAACTCACGCTCTCCTTGCCCCGTGGTCAGGGTCAGCCGGTCGCCCACACCCACATCCTGGTGCCAGGCATAGGGTTCGGTGACGAGCACCGCGTCGTCCTCACGGTACGCCTCCCAGGCCGCATCTGGGTCGCCGGCCCGGAAGTTGAAACCCCGCTCGGCCGCCGGCGGAATCTCGAACACGCGCAGCCGGGCCTCGTGGTCCCCGGCCCCCACTCGCACGAACCGTGAGCGGGTGACCAACTCGATCCCCTCGACGTCCAGCAACCGCTCGCGCTGTTCCACTTCCATGGCTCCGCCGCCGGGTACAGAGACGTAGACATCGGCATGCAGGGTGGCTTCCAGCCACTCGGCGAAGGTGGTGCGGAAGCTGTCCACCATGACGCCCACGCCGATTACCGCAGAGACCGCCACCATGAGCGCGGCCGCAGCGACGCCAGTGCGCGACAAGCTTGCCCCCACACCCCGGGCTGTCATGCGTCCGAGAAATCCGCCCACGGCCCCCAGCACCGGCGCGAGCCCCCTCACCGCGAGGGCGAGCAACGGCGGCACCAGCAGCGCCATCCCCAGGATCAGTGCGAACATGCCTCCGAAAGCCGGCACCAGGCTGCGCTCGGTCAGCGCCAGCAGCAGCACGCCCAGTGCGCCGAGGACAACACCACCGCCGGCCAACAGCGGCAACCAGCGCCGCCGGCTCTGCTCCAGGAAGGAGCGGCTCAGGGCGGCCCGAGGTGGAATGGCGGTTGCTTCGCGCGCCGGTGCCAGCGCCGCGACAATCGTCATGCCCACGCCCAGCGTGGCGCCGCGGACCAGGGGACCGGGGGAGATGTTCAACTCACGAACGGCGAGCGCGAAGTAGAGATCGTCGATGGTCCGCGTCACCAACTCCACCAGGACCGTCGCAAGCGCCATGCCGAGCAGCAGCCCGGCGATGGTGCCCACCACGCCGATGACGGCCGCTTCCAGCAAGATGGTGCGGAACAGCTCACCCCGGGTGGTCCCCGTGGCGCGCAGCATGCCCATCAGCTGACGCCGTTGCACCACTGAGAAGGTCATGGTGTTGTAAATCAAAAAGGCACCGACGACCAGCGCCAGCAGGCTGAACGCCTGCAGGTTGAGCTGGAACGCGTCCGTCATCTGGGCCAGCGTCTCGGCACGCTGGTCGGCGTCCACCAGGCGCGCACCCTGCGGGAGCATGGCCGCCACGGTGTCACGCGCATTCGCATCCAGCACCAGATCCACGCGATCCAGTCGCCCGCTGCGCCCCAGCAGCTCCTGGGCAGCGGCGATGTCCATGACCACCACGTCGCGCAGCCCGACGGCGTCCAGCTCGCGCTCCGGCTCCAGGCCCGCCAGGATGTGCAGCGTGTGATCGCGGCCCTCATGCTGCACTTCCAGGGCGTCGCCCACGCTCAGGCCCAGGCGCTCCAGATCCGCCGCGAGCATGACCGCCCCACCGGCGCGCGCAAGCAGATCCTCGGCGGAGACGGCGGCGGAAACCGCGCCCAGGGTGGGTCGCACCCCTGCCTCCGCAAAGACGTCAACGCCCAGAATGCGCAGGGTGCGACCCTCCTCGTGCGCAAGGCGCACAAACCCCTCCACCACCGGTGCCGAAGGCCGCACACCCGCCTCGGTGCGAAGCTCGACGTACCAGTCCTCGGGCAGTCCTTCCGGCCCGCCCACCACCTGATGGGTGGCCTCGCCAGTGAGCGCTTCGGTGGACAGGGTGAACGCACGCGACGCGCTCTGGTTGGCGAGATCCACCGCCACCACCACGGCCACGCCGATGGCCACGCCCAACAACGCCAGCGCAAGCTGCCAGGGATGGCGCCAAAGATAGCGCAGGCTGGCGCGCAGCAGCAGGGAGCGCGGTAACAATACCGCCATCAGGCGCCTTCTCTGCCCAGGCGGAGAATGCGATCCATGCGACCGGCCACCTCGAGACTGTGCGTCACCAAAACCACGGTGACCTTGCCCTGCCCCGTCAACTCGTCCAGCAGTGCCAGCACCTCTTCGGCGGTCTCACCGTCGAGGGTCCCCGTGGGCTCGTCGGCAAGCAGCACATCCGGTGCATGCACCAGGGCGCGGGCAATGGCGATGCGCTGTTGCTCACCCCCCGACAAGGCGTCGGGGAACGCCTCCCGCCGGTCGGCCAGACCCACCCGCCGCAGGAGCTCCAGGGCCCGTTCGCGGCCGGCGCGGTGGACGCCGCTGGTCATCTCCAGGGGCATGAGCAGGTTCTCGCCCACGGTCAGGGTCGGAATCAGATTGAAGAACTGGAAGATAAAGCCGATGTGATGCCGCCGGAACAGCGTGCGGTCCCGTTCGCTCATCGCGGTCAGTTCTGCATCGCCCACACGCACGCGCCCCGCATCAGGCACGTCCATGCCGCCGATGAGGTTCAGCAGCGTCGACTTGCCCACGCCGCTGCGACCAACCACGGCCAGGCGTTCGCCGGCGGTGACGCTCTCCGAGAAGCCATCCAGCACCACCCGGGAGCGGCCTCCCTCGGTAAAGGCCCTGGACACCTGCTCGAGACGAATCATCAGCGCGCCTCGGCCCGTTCTCTGCCACAGCGCCGACAACGCCTCACTGTGACCAGCCGGCCCTGCTTCACATCAAATCGGGAGTCACTGACCACCTCCCATTTGTGGCGCCCGGCGCGACACAGGGTATCGCCCTCACGCTTGCGCTGCCGGCGTTGCCGGCGCTGCAGGGAAATCACATCGGCCATGGTTCGCCCTCGGTCAGCAAACAGTGCCCGCATTGTGCACGAGCCCGATGTATTCGTGCGCAGGAGGGGATGTAAAGTTCCGCTCACCGCCCCTGCAACCGCTCCCAGAGCGCCCGTGCGGTGGCCCTGTCGCGCTCCCGCTCGACCTCGAGGCTGAGCGTTTCGATATCCACGGGGCCATCCGGGCCGTCGGGCGCCACAATGCGGTAGGTGAATACGTGTGGCCGGTCGTCTTCGAGCCACTCGAAGGCCTGGCCATAGCGGAGGTCCCGAAACAGCAACGCGCCGTCCTCCTCGGCCATCTGGTAGTACCCCTCGGAGACCTGCAACAGGTCCTGCACGACGGCTGCCCCGCGGTAGGGGTCCAGCAGGTGGCCACGACGCTCGAAACGGACAAAGTCCTCGGGCGGCCCATCGTCCAGCCACGAGTGGAACCCCACCCAGTAGCCGTCCTCCACTTCGGCAATGCCGCGCCAGAGGATGTTGTTGAACACCGTGGGCTTGACGAACAGCCGCTGGTGCTCGATGCCCGCTTCCGCCAACCCCGCCTCGAATACATCGGTGACGTACGACTTGTGAGCGAGGGTGAAGGCCAGGTACGCACTGGACACGGCCACCCCCACCCACGCGAGGATCTGCCGCCAACGTGACTCACGGCGAAACCAAACGAAAACCGGCACCGTCAGCAGCAGCGCCGCAGTGTACAGCGGGTCGATCACCGAAATACTGGCCAATGCCACGGCGTGATCACTGAAGGGCAGGAACAGCTGGATGCCGTAGGAGGTGAAGGCGTCGATGACCAGGTGGCTGAGCAGCACCAGCCACGCCATCAGCGCCCAGCCCCGCCAGCCCACGCCAGACCCATTGTGCAACCGGGCGAGGAGCCATCCCATTAATGGCGCCAGCAGGGTAACGAACAGCAGCGAATGGGTAATGCCGCGGTGAAATGTCAGTGCCGCGGCATCACCCATCATTGCGCCAATGGGGACATCGATATCCGGAATCAGGGACACCGCCGCCCCCCAGGCGACGGCGGCGTTGCCGGCTCGCCGCCCCAAGGTTAGCTGACCAATTGCGCCGCCGATCAGCAGGTGGGAAACGGTATCGATACACTCACCTCATTGCGGGCACACGGCGTCGGGCGCTAGTGTCTTGTCCCGTAAATAAGTTGCGAAAATTGACGTGGATCCTGACGGTTCCTGGCAAGGCGCGCCGACGAGGCGTAGCGGGGACTACGGCGAGGAAGCGCAACGCCGCCAGGGGCCGTCAGGGCCGCGATAATCGTAACGTTATTTGCGGGACAGAACACTAGGCGGCCAGTCCAAGGAAAAATGGCGCGTAGGCCAGCACCAGCACCAACGCCACCAAGAGCTCGGTACGCAGGCTCAGCCGCAATCGTGCACGCGTCGCCTCATCGGCATCGCTCATCATGACACGGGACATTAGGGCATCCAGTAACAGCCCCGTGAGAAACAACGGCGCCACTGTCGGCATGAGCACCGTTTCGATGAAGCCCCAGCCTTCATAGACGACCCGCACACCCGGGGGCGGCGCCATAACCATGACGAACACGGCGCCAAGGATCAGGGCGCTGCGAAGCATCCCGAGCTGACGGAAGAAACCACCCACCACACTGCCGAAGGCTTGCAAGTACGCCATGCGATCGCTCAGAGAATGCCCCGTCGGAGGTTACCAGTTGGCGGGTCTACCGGCACGAGCCCTGGCGAGCATGACACGCAGACCGAGACCATACCTCGGCGTTGAGGGCGCGCCACACAGGCCTACTCGGCGACCGGTCAAACCGCGTTCAAAACGGCATCAAATGCCTGCCGATCAGCGTCGGAGAAGAAGACAAACCGGATCAACTCAGGCGGTGACTGCAAGGTCTCCAGTGTGTCGTCCACGGCATCCACAGCCACCCGCGCAGCCTCTTCGAAAGGATAGCCGAACGCCCCAGTCGATAGCGCCGGGAACCCGATCGCCCGCATGCCATGCCGCTCGGCCAGGCGCAAAGCGTTGCGATAGCAGTCCGTAAGCAGGGCATCCGACGGCTCGTCGATACCATAACGCGGGCCGAGGCAGTGAATAATCCAGCGATTTGGCAACCCGAAGCCATCGGTGACCACAGCCTCGCCCGGGGAAATGGGGGCAAGGGGGCGGCAGGCATCGATCAGCTCCCGCCCGGCGGCACGATGAATGGCCCCGGCAACGCCGCCACCGGGCATCAACTGTGCGTTGGCCGCGTTCACCACGGCATCCAGGTCGCTCTGAGCCGTGATATCACCCGTCACGGTCTCGAGTTTGGTGCTACCTCTTTCCACGTCCTTTCAACCCTACACCGCTGCCGCTTGAGAGCTTAAGAATAGCAGGACACGAAACAACAAAAAAACCAATGGACCGCTCCCGCAAGCCCGCTGTGCCCGCAACGTGTAGTACCGGGCCACAGTGCCTTGGCCAGGCGTACTCAATGGCCACTCACGGGCGTAGCAGCCGCAACCAAAGCCAGATATTGAGCAGCGACATGGCGGCAGCGGAGACGTAGGTCAGCGCGGCGGCACGCAGTATGCGGCGCGCATGGGGCCGGTCCTCCGGCCGCAGGTAACCGGCCTCGAGCAAAGGTAAAGCACGCCGGAAACTGGCGTCCAGTTCCGTCGGCAATGTCACCAGATGGACCAGTACCCCCATCGCCAGGCCGCCCAACCCCAGCGCCACCATCGGCACGAGCAACGCCGGCGAGCGCGTCAGCGCCAGCAGCACCGGCAGACTCAGCAGCAGGGCGACCCCCATCCGTTGGCCGGCGGATGCCCAACGAGCAAGGCGCGTGCGCCAGTGAAGGGGCCGATATCCCATGGCGTCCTGAACCGCGTGACCAACTTCATGGGCCGCTACCGTCACCGCGGTCAGCGAACGACCGTCGTGATTGTCCGAGCTAAGCCGCACACACTGGCCCAGGGGATCGTAATGATCGCCCTGCTGCGTCTTTTCGACGCGGACTTCGGATAGCTCAAGCCGGTCGAGCAGATGGCGGGCCAGTTCTGCCCCTGTTCCTTGATACCGATCAGCCGGCCTATGATAGCGACGCATCACCCAGCGCACCCATAGCCCGGGCACGCTGGCCGCGACCAGAATCACGCCCGCCAGAATCAACAGGACCAACATTGCGTCGCCTTACCCCTCCCTAATCTGTCAGGAACCCTGAGCCATGTGCCAACGGCATCCAGTCTTTCGGCTCGCCATACCAGAGACACTTTGGTTAGCATACCGGGCACAGCGAGTTCAGTTCAGCCGAACCGCATCAGGGGCGGTCGATTGCGGAGAGATCCCGACACTGCGTGCGGGACCATCAGGACCAATACACCATGGCAACCACAGCAAGTCAGAAGCAGCAGCGCGCCGAACGCACGCGGGCATTTCTCGGGGAGCTCGTGCTGCGCTACCCGGCCTGCTTTACCCAGGATCGCAATCAAATCCGCCCTTTAGCCATCGGCATCCAGCACAGCCTGCGTGAGGATCTTAACCAGGACCCCGCATTCGAAGGCACACCCGCATGGCTGATCCGCCAGGCCCTGGCGCTTTACACCCGCAGCCCGGCCTACCTGGAAGCGACCATCGCGCGGCGCAACCGCATACACTTAGACGGCAGTGATGCCGGTGAGGTCAGCGACGAAGCCGTGGATTACGCCCAGGCGCGCCGGGATGAACAGAAGGAACGACGCGCCGCCAGACGGAAGGAGGCGGCCAAGGCCGCCAAGGCCGCCAAGCCGGCACGGCCGCGCAAACCCACCGCAGAAGAGCGCAAGCAAAAGAAGCTCGAGGCACTGGCGCGAAAATTCAACGCCTGATTTCCGGGAACGTGAACCGCGCCGCAGTCGCATCCCCGCCAATAATGAACGCTGGCGCCTTTACGGGGTCCACTATGCGTCCCCCTGCAGTGACGGCGTGCCCTGGGCACCCCACACAATCATGGATTCCTAATGTTCCGCTCCGTCGGTGTCGTTCTGGCCTTAGGCCTCGTGCTGGCCCTAGCCATCTGGTGGACCGCCGAGGAACAATTCTCCGGGGGGACCGACCTCGATGGGCCGCGCCCCGTCGCGGTGGATGCCGTCAACGTCGAGACACGGGCACTGACGGAGCGGGTGCGATTCAGCGGCTCACTGGCCGCGGCCACCCGAGTCGGTATCGCTTCGCGTGTGACCGGGCGCCTCGACCGGTTGCATGTTGACCTGGGCGACACGGTTGCACCGGGTGACCTGTTAGCCGAGCTGGACGACCAGGAATTCCGCCAGAAACTGGCCCAGGCTCGCGCCGAGCACCTTGTGGCCAGGGCCAGCGTGAATGAGGCGGAAGCAGCCATGGAGGCCGCTGAGCGAAGGCTGCGGCGCACGGGCGAACTCCGCGAGCAGCGGATCGCGTCCGAGGCTGAACTGGAGGCCGCGGAGACGGAGGTGCGCGCAGAGCGGGCCCGTCTGGAGCTGGCCCAGGCCCAGGTAATCCAACGGGAAGCCGCCGTGCGTTCGGCGGAAATCCGGCTCGGGTACACGCGCATTCACGCCAATCGCCATGAGAATGGCACGACGCAACTGGTGGCGGAACGCCTCGCCGATCCGGGTTCCATCATCCAGGCGAACGAGCCGCTACTCACGTTGGTGGGCCTCGATCCGCTGCGCGCTGTCATCTTTGTTACCGAGCGGGATTACCCGCGACTGCAACGCGGCCAGACCGTGTGGCTGCGCAGTGATGCCCACCCGCAGGTGACCTTCGAAGGCCGCATCGCCCGCCTCGCCCCGGTCTTCCGCGAGGACTCCCGCCAGGCGCGGGTGGAGATCGAGATTCCCAACCCGGAGGAACGCCTGCGTCCGGGGATGTTTGTGGACGCCCGCGTGGTAACCGGCGGGCGTAAGCAGGCCTCGGCCGTACCCTCGGACGCACTGCTCGAGCGTGACGGCCAGCGTGGAGTTTTCCAGCTCACGGAGGACAAGGACGGCCAGCGGGCACGATTCCTGCCCGTGCGCACGGGAATACGGGACGGTGACTGGGTGGAGATCCGCGACCCCGAACTCGATGGGCGCGTGATCACGTTGGGGCGACACCTACTCACGGATGGAACCCCGGTCCGCGTGGCCGAGGACACGGCCGATGTGGCGGAGAGCGCCCGGTGAGTCCGGCCGGTTTTACGGTCCGACGGCCGGTCCTGACCCTGATGATCACCCTGATCGCGGTGACCGTCGGCCTGATGGCGCTGGCGCGACTGCCCATCGACCTACTGCCCGATATCACCTACCCCACGATTATGGTGACGACAAGTTACGACGAAGCCGGGCCGGAGGAAGTGGAGCAGCTCATTACCCGCCCGGTGGAGGAGGCGGTTTCCGCGGTTCCCGGGGTGCAGGAGGTTAACTCCACGTCCTCGCAAGGCAGTAGCAACGTGCGCGTCGCGTTCGGCTGGGGCACCAACCTCGAGGAGGCCACCAACGACATCCGCGACCGGCTGGACCGGATCATCGACGGCCTGCCAGATGACGCCACCCGGCCCCAGGTGCGCAAGTTCGATGCCGCTGATACACCCATCCTGCTCATCGGCGTGGCCGCACCGCTCGACCCCATCGAGCTGCGCCAGCTGGTGGACGAGCGCATTCGCCCGCGCCTGGAGCGCCAGGAGGGCGTGGCCGCCGTGGATGCTTGGGGCGGGTTGGAACGCGAGATCCGGGTCGAGGTGGAGCCGGAACGCCTGCAGGCCCTGGGTCTTGATCTCCAGAATGTTCGGGACGCCATCCGGGAGGCCAATGTCATCCTCCCCGGCGGCGATATCCTGGACGGCCGCTTCGAGACCCGGGTCCGCACACCCGGGGAGTTCCGCAACGTGGAGGAAATCGGCGCCACCGTGCTCGATGTGCGCGACGGGGCATCGGTGACCCTGAACCAGATCGGCGCCGTTCGCGACACCCATCAGCGCATCTCGCGCATCATTCGCATCAACGAGGCGCCGGGCCTGCGGCTGGCGGTACGCAAGCAGTCCGACGCCAATACCGTGGAAGTCGCCCGCCGGGTGAATGCCGAGATCAGGCGGCTGAATCAGGACTACCCGCAGCTGCAAATCGTTCCGGCCGTGGACAACGCCGTTTTTATCCAGCGCTCCATCGACAACGTCAGCCGCTCCATACTCTATGGCGGCAGCCTGGCGGTGCTGGTACTGCTGTTCTTCCTGCGCAACATCGCCTCCACTCTGGTTGCAGCGACCGCGATCCCAGTGTCGGTCATCACGACCTTCGCGCTGGTGTACTTCGGCGGTTTTACGCTCAATCTCATGACCCTGGGTGGTTTGGCGCTGGGCGTGGGCCTGATGGTGGACAACGCCATCGTGGTGATCGAGAACATCACCCGCCGCCGGCGCGATCTGGGCGAGGCGCAGGCGCTGGCCGCGGTGGCCGGCACCGGCGACGTGAGTGCGGCCATCATCGCCAGCACGCTCACCACGCTGGCCATCTTTCTGCCCATGTTCTTCGCCCAGGAACTGGCAGGGGTGTTGTTCCGGCAGCTCGCCTACGTGGTCGCCTTTGCGCTGTTCTGCTCGCTGCTGGTCGCCCTCACCCTCGTTCCCATGCTGATGGCGCGCCCTTTCATGGAGCGGGCAGCGGCACCTGCGCTGTTGCAGCCATTGGCGCAGGGCTGTGGCCGCGTGGTCACTGCACTGGAGCGGGCGTATTTGCGTGCCCTCGAATGGGTCCTGGGAAACCGCGCGGCGGTCCTGCTCGGGGTCGTGATCCTGTTTGCCGCCGCCATCGCCGTCGTACCACGGCTCGGCACAGAGTTCATGCCCGCCACCGACGATGGCGAAGTGCGCGTGAGCTTCGATATGGAACCGGGAACGCGCCTGGAACTCATCGACAAGCAGGTGCAACGCGCGGAGGCCATCATCTACGACGCGGTGCCGGAGCTGGAGAATGTGGTGGTGAGCGTGGGCGCCTCCCCGTTCCGCGCCAGCTCCCCGGCGCGTGCGGACATCCGCATGAGCCTCGTGCCCCAGGCACAGCGCAGCAGGAGCAGCGATGAGATCGCCGACGCTCTGCGTCAACGTCTCAGAGATACCACCGGCGCCACGGTACGTGTCCGTGCGGGCCAGGGCATGGTGTTCCGGCGTCTCGGTGGTGAGGGCGAGGAACAGCTGGAAATCGAAATCCAGGGCTTCGAGCTGGAGACACTGGACGCCGTTGCCGACGAGATCGCGCAGCGGCTGGACAACGTTGATGGCATTACCGACATCGGCCAGGCCCGGGAGGATGGCACGCCGCAGGAACTGGTGCGGGTCAACCGCGAGCGCGCCGCAGACTTGGGGCTCAGTGTCGGGCGCGTGGCCCGTGCCATCGAGACGGCGGTGGGCGGCAGCACCACAGGCCAATTCCGGGACGGCGGCAGCGAGCACCCCATCCGCGTCCAGCTGCGCGACGCGCGCCAGCTTAGCACCGACGACCTGCTGGCGTTCACAATCCCGGGGCCCGACGGCAACGCCATTGCGCTGCGCAATGTGATCGCGCTGGAATCCAGCGCAGGCCCCATCCAGATCTTCCGCAAGGAGCAACAGCGGCTGAACACCGTCTCGGCCAACGTCTCCGGCCGCGATCTCGGTTCGGTGGTGGCCGACGCCCGCGAAGCGCTGTCGGATATGCCCCTGCCCCGCGGGGTGGACGTGATCTTCGCCGGCGACTACGAGGAACAGGAGGCCGCGTTTTCGGAGCTGGGGTTCGCCATGCTGATGGCGGTAATCCTGGTCTACATGGTGCTCGCCAGCCTGTACGAATCCTTCCGTGATCCACTCATCGTCATGGGGGCCGTCCCCATGGCGGCGATCGGTGTGGTCGGCCTGCTGCTCGCCACGGGCACGACACTCAACACCCAATCGTTGATCGGTTGCATTATGCTGGTCGGGATCGCCGTCAATAATGCCATTTTGCTGGTGGATCAAAGCGGCAGACTGCGCGGCGCTGACGGCATGGGTGTGGGGGCCGCCGTACGGGAAGCGGCCCGCCGCCGCCTGCGCCCGATCCTGATGACCTCACTGACCACGATTCTTGCCCTCTTCCCGCTGGCGCTTGGGGTGGGTGAAGGGGGTGAGGCGCAGGCCCCCATGGCCCGGGCAGTCATCGGCGGGCTGCTCAGTTCCACGGTGATCGCCCTGTTCGTCATCCCCGTGCTTTACACCCTGTTCCATCGGGAGCGCCATCGATAATGCGCCGCACCGCGATACTTGCCGCCATGATTGTCGCGCTGGCCGCACCGTTGGCACTCGCCGAAACACCTGGCAGCGCAGCCCGGGATTTTGTCGACACCCGCCCGGTCGACCCCGAGCTCCCGCAGCCGGCAGACTCCGACGCGCGCCTGGACCGGGAGCGTGTTCGTCCCGAGGCCGCCGGCGAACTCGACCTGTCGCTGCCCATGGACTGGACCGGCCCCGAACCGTTGCACGATATGCCCCTGGCGCTGTCGGTGGAAGATGCCGTGTTTCTTGCACTCAGGCACAACCGTTCCCTGACCACGGAGCAGCTGCAGCCCGCGATCGCCGGCACCTTCGAGGCTGTGGAGCGCGCCGTGTTCGATCCGGTGGTCTTCGCGGAAGCAAGCACGGGTCGGGAGCGGGCCGTGCAGCAGTTCCAGGAACTCGACGTCGCCCCCGCTGAGCGGCGAACTGCCACCGAACGCATCGACAGCGGTGTGCGCCAGCGACTGCGCACCGGCACTGATCTCGAACTGTCCGTGAGCAGTGACCGTTCTGACCGCTCCGGCGTCCAGGAGCAGTACGCCAGCCGCCTCGGCGTTACCCTGACCCAGGCCCTGCTCCGGGGCGGGCGCATCGAGTCCAATCTCGCCAGCCTCCGCCAGGCGGAGATCGACACCTTGGCCAGCGTCTACGAACTCCGGGGCTTCGCGGAAGCCCTCGTCGCCGAGGTGGAGGGCACCTACTGGGACTACGTGCTGGCCAACGAGCGGGTGCGCATCTTCGAGGAAGCGCTGGACGTTGCCGAACGGCAACTTGAAGAGACCCGCCGGCGCATCGCCGTCGGCGACCGCCCGGAGACCGACGAGACATCCGCGCAGGCGGAAGTGGCCCTGCGCCGGCAGGGGTTAATCGACGCCCGCAGTGGCCGTGAGAGTTCGCGGCTGGCGCTGCTGCGGCTCATGAATCCACCGGGTGCGAGCTGGGACACGGCGCTGGACCCCCAGGACGAGCCCGACGTGGTCGACTTGCCCTTGGGCGAAGTCGGCGAACATGCCCAGCTGGGGCGCAGCCTCAGGCCCGACCTCAACGAAGCCCGCCTGCAGATACAACGCGGCGAGCTGGAAGTGGTCCGCACCCGTGCCGGTATGCTGCCGCGCCTGGACTTCTTCGTCACCCTGGGCAAGACCGGCTTCGCCGACAGCTTCGGCGACTCCTGGCGCGACCTGGACGGCTCCGGTTACGACTTTCGCGCCGGTATCCAGGTAGAAACCCCGTTGCGCCGCCGCGCCGAGCGTGCCCAGCATGACCGCGCACGGTTTAGCCGCGAGCAGGCGGGCGAAGCCGTCGGCAACCTGCGCCAGCTCGTCGACCTGGACGTGCGTATCGCCTGGCTCGAAGTGGAGCGCACCCGCGAACAGGTGGACGCCGTCGCCTCCACGCGCCAGTTGCAGGAAGAAGTCCTGCGCGCCGAGCAGGCGCGCTTCGAAGTGGGCGAGACCACGGCCATCGTCGTCGCCCAGGCCCAGCGCGACCTCCTGGAAAGCCAGTTGGAGGAAATCGACGCTGCCGCCTCCTGGCGCCGGGCCGTTACCGAACTCCATCGGCAGAGCGGCACCCTCCTGCTGCGCCGCGGCATCCGCATGTCCGGGGACGAGGAAGTCGTGGTCCGCTAACCCACGGCTACACCCGGGGCGACCACAGAGCCCGGTATCAAGGGGATCACAGCATTTAAGCCCGATCAACATTGACTTCACAACGGCTGTAGCTGTCATAATGAGTGATAATTAGACTCACTCTAAAGGATCACGCATGCGCTTCATCGTCAGTCTTCTCCTCGGCCTGATCATGGCCGTGGCACCCGCCCAGGCCGCAGATGGTAGTGACCGGCTGAAAGTGGTGGCCACCTTCTCCATCATCGCGGACCTCACGGAGCGCGTCGCCGGTGACGCCATTGAGCTGTCCTCGCTGACGCCGGTCGGCGCCGAAGTCCACGAATGGGAACTCAATGCGCGCAACTTCGCAGCGCTGGAAGAGGCGGACGTGGTCTTCTACAACGGCTACAACCTGGAGCAGTGGATGGGCCAGGTTCGCGCGACAGTGCGCGATGGCACACCGATTATTCCGGTCGCCGAGGACAGCGGCTGGGAGACCCTGGGGATCGTCACGGGCGACCTTGAGGGCAGACCCGACCCCCACTTGTGGATGGACCCGCGGGCCGCAGCGGCCTACGGTCACGTCATTGCCGAGACATTGAGCGAACTCGACCCGGAGCGTGCCCACTCCTTCCGCGACGGAGCGAAGGCACTGGAACGGGAGCTCGATGAACTGTACGCAGACATCAAGGACACACTCGCGGCCATCCCCGATGCGCAGCGCATGCTGATCACCAGCGAAGCCGCCTTCCTCTACTTCGCCGACGCCTTCGACTTCGAGCACGACGGCATCTGGGGCACAAACTCCGAGGAGGAAGGCACCCCCCAGCAGCTCGCCCGGGTGATGGACGTCATCCGCGAACGTCAACCCAAGGCCATCTTCTGGGAGAGCACCATCTCCGACCGGCACGTGCGCAGCATCTCCGGCGACACGGGCGTGCCCTACCACGGGCCGCTTTACGTGGACTCCCTGGGCAACCCGGGTGACGACGCCGACACCTACACCGCCATGATGCGCTACAACGCGCGCCTACTGGCCGAGAAGCTGGCCCCGTGACGCCGTGGTAGCCGAGCCCGCCTATTCCCGGAGTTTTGAGAACATGAGCGCGGTCTCGGTCTCTGGGCTCACCGCCGCCTATGATGGCGCGCCTGTGCTGGATGACGTCTCCTTCGAGTTGGGAGCTGGCCAGTGGCACGCCGTCATCGGCCCCAACGGCTCCGGCAAGACCACGCTGCTCACCATTGTGGCGGGCTCCCTGAGCCCGGTCCGCGGCGAGGTCAAACTGTTCGGGGGGGACCCCGCGGCGTGCCGCCGCCGCAGCCAGGTTGCCTACATGCCACAGCACGAAAACCTGGAGTGGGACTTCCCGGTATCCGTTTGGGACACAGTCATGACGGGCCGCTACGGCCACATGCGCCGCGACCCCCTGTTCCGCCGATTCCTTCCGGCGCGCCTGAGCGCCTCACGCCACCATGCGATCTGCCAACAGGCCCTCGAAGAAGTGAAAATGGACCACCTCGCCCGGCGGCCCATCGGTCAGCTCTCAGGCGGGCAAAAAAAACGCGTCCTGCTTGCGCGCATGCTCGCCCAGGAAGCACCGCTGGTGCTGCTGGACGAACCCTTGGTGGGCCTGGATAAGGACAGCCGCCGCCTGATACTGGATGTGCTGCGGCGCCAGCGCCAGCAGGGTCAGACCATCGTCATGGTCACACATGACCTGGTGAACACCCTCAAGTACGCCGACCAGGTCATGCTGCTGAACCGCTCCCTGATCGCTATTGGGCCACCGGCGCAGATGCTCCAGGACGAGATGCTCACGCGCACTGCGGCGGCCAACTGGCTTGACCGGGCACCGGCGCTGGAACAGGAGGACGCGTAACCGCAATGGCCGACGGATTCGACGACGCCAGCCGCCAAATCGTCGATGTGCTGCTGAGCGGCCTGATGGGGGTGGTCGGCCTGCTGCCCGAGGCGATCGCCGCGCCCTTTCAATACGCCTTCATGCAGCGCGCGCTGCTCACGGCGTTGGTGGTGGGCGCGACCTGCGGCATGCTCTCGTGTTTCATTGTGCTGAAACGCTGGTCGCTGCTCGGGGATGCGATCTCCCATGCCGTGTTGCCTGGGGTGGCCATTGCCTATCTGGTGGGTTGGCCGTTTTTCGTCGGCGCGTTCATCACCGGCGCACTGACCTCGCTCGGGATCGGTGCCATCGAGCGGCACACCCGCCTCAAGGCCGACGCCGCCATGGGCGTGATGTTCACCGCCGCATTTGCAATCGGCGTGGTGATCATCAGTCAGATCGCCACCAGCACCCATCTGATGCACATCCTGTTCGGCAACGTGCTGGGGGTGCAGCCTGCGGCGCTGCTGCTGACCTTGATTGCCGGACTCATCGCGGTGGCGGCCGTGGTGCTCTTCTACAAGGAATTTCTGCTCTACACCTTTGATCCGGTGCAGACCCGCGCGCTGGGCTTCAACTCCGGGCGCATCCACTACGGCCTGATCCTGCTGCTGACGCTCACGATCGTGGCGAGCCTGGAGACCGTGGGAATCATTCTTGTGGTGGCCATGCTGGCGACGCCGGGCGCCACCGCCCATCTGCTGACCGACCGCCTGCCGGTGATGCTCGCCATCGCCATCGGGGTGGGCGTCATCTCCGCCGTCGTCGGACTGTACCTGGCGTTCTACTTCAACCTCGCCTCGGGCGGCAGCATCGTGATTGTGGCTTCGGCGCTGTTCCTGCTGGCGCTGATCTTCTCGCCGCGGCACGGGTTGCTACGGCGGTGGTTCCGGGATGTGTCGCTGCGCCGGGCCTAGCAGGCCGCTGAAAAAGCCGCCTGCTAGGCCCGGACAGGAATGTCCGGCCGCAGATCAAGCACTTGTAGTGCGCGATCTGGCGTAGCTACGCCCCGGCATGTACTGGGCGGCTACTCGAGAGCGTCGTCCCGGCCTGGAGGCGGCACTGGTAGCGACAACGCGAGCACTGGAAGTAGACTCCCCCTCACGGCGACAGCGCGAGGTGCGGGCTGCCTGGCAGTGGGGATAGAAAAAACCCCGAGGCCAACGGGCGCGCTCAGGCGCTGCCTCACAACCCGCTTCGGTGCCAT
>NZ_SKOG01000203.1 GCF_007120195.1 Aquisalimonas sp. | reverse complement strand
CGCCTTGCGAAGGGTCATCAGCCGGCCCGCGGGCTCAGCGAAGGCGCGCTGCCCGGAGGCACTGGGCCAGCTCGGCGAAGCATGCCGGTTTGGTCAGGTGCTGATCGAAGCCGGCGGCGGCTTGCGCTTGATCCGAATCCTGGCCGTAACCGGTCAGCGCCACCAGCATGAACTCCCCCTTCGGGTGGCTTTTCCGCAACCGCCGGGCCACCTCGTAGCCATCCATGCCGGGCAGCCCGATGTCGAGCAGGACCACGTGCGGGTTGAACGACTCCACGGCGTCCAGTGCGCTGGGTCCGTCAGGCGCCACCCGGGGCTCATGCCCCAGGGACTCGAGCAGCATCGACGTCGACTCCGCCACGCTGTCGTTGTCCTCGACGATCAGCACGCGGCAGCGGGCTGCTACCACCGCATCACCCTCGCCGGGCTGAGTGGGCGGTTGCGCCGCACGGGGTGTCGCCGCGAGAGGCAGGCGCACGCAAAACTCTGCCCCCTGATCGACGCCATCGCTGTGGGCCTCAATCGTGCCGCCCTGGCGTTCGGTCAGGTACTTGCACAGGTACAAACCCAAACCAAGGCCCTCCTGCCGGCGAACGGGGTCATGGGCGCACCCCGCGAAGCGCCCGAAGACGTGGGGCAGGAGCTCCGGGTGGATGCCGGCGCCGGTATCGCGCACCCGCACGATCGCCTGGCCGCCATCGATGGCGGCGCTGAGCGTAATGTCACCGCCGGGATCGGTATACTTGACCGCGTTGCCGAGGAGATTGTCCACGATCTGCACCAGGCGCACCGGATCCCCCTCCACCCACACCGGGGCCGCAGGGGCGTCGACGCTCAGCGATTGGTCGCGTCGCTGCGTTGAAGGTCGAGCGGCATCCGCCGCCTTGTCGAGCACCTCGCGCAGGTCAACACGCTCGGTGCGCAGGTGGATGCGTCCCTGGGAGATGCGCGCGACGTCCAGCAGATCATCGGTCAGTGCGACCAGGTGCTCCACTTGCCCGCCGATCATGCGCGCCGCCCAGGCCACCTGCTCGGCGGTCACGCCGGAGCCGTGCCGGTTCAGGATCTCGGTGGCATTGCGGATCGGGGTGAGCGGGTTACGCAGCTCGTGGCCGAGCATGGCCAGGAACTCATCCTTGCGCCTGTCCGCCTCGGTGAGCGCCTCGGCCTGTTGCTGCAGCGCCTCCTCGGTGCGTCGCTGCTCGGTCAGGTCGGTTGCGAGCACGAAGACGCCCGCGACGGACCCGTCAGCCGCCACATCCGGGACGTAGTCGGCATGGATACACCGCCGCCCCACCCCCGGAAAATCGAACTCCACATCGAAGGACTGCGGCTCCCCCGAATACGCCGCGTCCAGGTGGGGCATAGGCCGGTCGCGGTCCTTGCAATCCAGCAACTCCCGGGGCGTTCGGCCCAGCGCCTGGCGGGACGGAATCTGCCACCACTGTTCCCAGACCCTGTTGACGAACTGGTAACGCCGCTCCCCATCCAGATAGGCGATAAACGCGGGCAGGGAATTGGCCAGGCGCCGGAACATGCGCTCACTCGCAGCCACCTGCTCCGCCGCTTCATGGTGCGCGGTGACGTCCTGTACGGTGCCAAATACGCCCGTCACCTCTCCGGCCCCGTCGAGCACCGCTTCACCTTCGCTTTGTATCCAGCGCACCGAGCCGTCTTCCCAAATGACGCGGTATCTTTGCGAAAATGGAGCGGCGGTCATCACCGCACGGTTCAAGGTCTCGGACATTGCTGGCCGATCATCCGGATGCAGAGTGGTCAGCAAACTCTCCCGGCTCGGCACGAACGCCGCCGGATTGCGCCCAAAGAGACGGTAGGTGCCCTCGGACCAGAACTCCAGGTCCGTGCGCCGATCCCATTCCCAGAACCCCAGGTTGGCGACACGCTCAACCCGGAGGAGTCGATCCTCGTATGCCTGCGGTATCTGGCTGGACGAGTTGCTCGCCATGAAAGGATCCCCATCGGGGGTGGCCGTCGTGGGTCCAACGTCAAGCCTGAGCGAATGAACACTTAAACAGGCCGCGCCCCCCAATCGTTGTCCCCTAACTCTAGTTTGAGGCGAGCCGTTCCGCCAAGGCGACGTCAACCGCGCGCAGCCTTGGCCAGTGCTCGCGGCCACCCGCTCACTTCCCACCGCCGCATCAACCGCCCTGGCGTGCATCCACGATCGTGCCGGCTATGGCACTGCTCGCCGTGGGTGTCGCGCCAGCGCCCGGGGACCCCGGCCCCGTGTAACTCAAGCGCCGCTTGGCGGTTGGGAATGCCGTTCTTGTCGCGTCGGAAGGCATCTTCGTTAGGATGATCAAGGAGGACCCGCGCGTCCACTCCCCGCTCCCGGGCCCGTATCAACGCCTCGAGCAGCGGACGGTGAGAACTCGCCCGGCGGCTGGAAGCCGCAGGTGCCCGGGCAGACCGGGCGCTGAGCCCCCGCAGGCTGTTCCCAGGCGCGCGGCGGCTAATTCGAGCTCCTGGAAGACGGGGGGGAACACCCAGCAGCCACTCTGCGTATATGCCTCATAGAGCGCTCGATGTGTTCCGTTCGCAGACAGCGGTCTTTCGATTTAACGGCGTCACTGTATGTCCCGCGCAGCAAGGGGAGCCGTGGCATTATCAAGGCCAAACCTTGTTGCTTTTCGGGCAATCGATGCCTCGTCATGTTGGAGGACGATGACGTACAAAGCTCTGACTGGGAAGGCTATGATTAGGTAGGGGTTAGTCAGGCAGAATGCACGAATCAACCAATGTTGAACCAATCGCGAAGCCGGCCCGTAGGTTGGCCCACTTACGCATGGGCTGCCAACCGATGAACCACAGTAAGGGAATGCCAGGCCGATTATGTGGAGCGTGGGATGCTTAGCCGATTGCAAGAACGCCTGGGATTGCAAGTTATCCCCGCGGTATTCTTCCCTGCAGCGATTCTCGCCCTTATATTTATTGCTGTTGCAGTCACATTTAGTGAGCCGCTGGCGCCATTATCCGCAGATGTCGCGGACTGGATCACGACGCACCTCGGATGGTTTTTCATCCTCACCGTTACCTCGGGGCTTGGATTTTTGATTTGGCTTGCCCTGAGCCCTTACGGCCGTATCAGGTTGGGCGCAGATGATGAACGTCCCGACTATGGCAACTTCACTTGGTTTACCATGCTGTTTGCCGCCGGTATCGGTACGATTCTCATGTTTTGGGGCGTGGCGGAGCCCATCTCCCACTTTGCTGAGCCCCCGTTTCAGGACGTGGAGCCGGCGTCCAACGATGCTGCCAGCCTGGCAATGAGCATCACGCTGTATCATTTCGGCCTGCACACCTGGACTATTTTCGCGCTGCCGGCGCTGGCCATCGGTTACTTCTCGTACCGGCAAGGGCTCCCTTTGCGGATCAGCAGCATTTTCTACCCGTTGCTCAAGGAGCGTACTTTCGGCCCCGTGGGTTGGACCATCGATATCGTCGCGGTCTTGGGGACACTGTTCGGCGTGGCGACCTCCCTCGGATTGGGCGCACTGCAGTTAAACAACGGGTTGAATTACCTTTTCGACCTTCCTGTGGACAGTTTTTCGCAGATCATCATCGTAACAGTCATTACTGCCGTCGCTGTTGTTTCAGTGGCGCTGGGCCTGGATCGTGGAATCAAGCGCCTGTCGCAAATAAACATCCTGCTGGCCGTCGGTTTGTTGTTGTTCGTCTGGATTGTGGGGCCCACATTGTTCATCACCGAGGGAATGGTGGAAACAGTCGGGCAATACGCATCGAACCTGCCGTGGCTGGCCTTTTGGAATGAAACCTTCCAAGGAACGAACTGGCAGGGCGACTGGACGGTGTTTTACTGGGCCTGGACGATCTCTTGGGCTCCGTATGTGGGGATATTCATAGCGCGCATCTCACGGGGGCGCACCATCCGTGAGTTTGTGGCCGGCGTGCTACTGGCACCGACGCTTTTCAGTGTGCTGTGGTTTTCCGTATTCGGGCTGGCAGCGATCAATCTGGAAGTGCAAGAGGGTGTGGATCTCGCTTCCCAAATTGAGGCGGATCCGGCGGTTGCGCTTTTCTCGTTCTTGGAGCATTTCCCACTGGCGGGGCTCATCTCCAGCCTTGGCGTGGTGATCATCATTGTGTTTTTCACCACATCATCGGATTCGGCGTCCATGGTGGTGGATATGTTGACGCGCTGGGAGGATCAGCCCTCGCTGGTGCGCCAGCGCATTTTCTGGGCCGTGGCGGAGGGGGCGATTGCCGCGACGCTCCTGTTAGCGGGAGGGTTTGAGGTATTGCAAAACGTGATTACCAGTCTCGGGTTCCCCTTTTGTGCGCTGCTGGCTTTCATGATGGTGGCCGTGGTCAGAGCCGTCCAGGCGGACTACCGGGGCGAGGCCGTGTATGACCCCTATGCGAGCGCCAACGTACGCCCGGGCGCAGAGGCGGGCGAGGGGAGCAGGCAGGAGTGACCATCGCTATGTACAAGAAGGTCCTGGCCGTGGCCGATCTAGCCGACGAACGAAGCTCAATCAATGTGCTTGATACTGCGATAAGGCAGCTCGCGCCGGATGGAGACCTCGGTATCGTGGCAGTCCTTGAGGATCCGGGCGCCCCGTACTTCCCCCACATTCCAAGGCACTCGCCGACGGAGCGCCTGACGTCGGCAAGACGTGAATTGGACCGGCTTGCCGCGGAGCGTCTTCCACAATCGGTACAGACACGCATACGGGTGTTACGCGGTGGCGCCGGCCCAGCACTGGTCAAGGCGGCCAAGGCCGATCAGGCGGAGCTGGTGATTCTGCCGGAAAGCTACCGCAGAGCCCGGCTCGGAGCGCTGCATGGCCCGGCCCACTACGTGGGCGTGCACGCGCCCTGTGCGGTTTTGTTTGTGCGCAACGAGTAAACACAAGAATAGAGAGTGCCGGGCGGCGCGAGCCCCCGCCGTGTGGATTACACCCAGGCCAGCGCGGCCTTGCCTGGCGTCAGAACCTACCGACCGGGGGAGGGGACGCCATCAGCGCCCTCAGCCCCTCGCGGGCACGGCAGAGCCGTGAGCGGAGGGTGCCGACCGGCACCGACAGCGTCTCGGAGGTCTCTTCGTAAGACAGCCCGGAGACGGCAATCAGTAGGATCACGTCACGCTGATCGGGTGGGAGCCTCTTCACAGCACGCCGAACCATATCGAGCTCGCAATGGTGCTCGTAACCGGCCTGGATCTTGTCCTCCACCGGATAGCGACGATGAAGCTCGTTGTGGCGCTTGCGCTTTCTCAAGGATGACACGAATGTGTTATGCATGATGCGAAAGAGCCAGGACCGGGTGCTCTTGGCGGGATCCCATAGTTTTCCGCGGCTCAGCGCCCTTTCCAGGCACTCCTGCACGAGATCGTCCGCTTCGTCGGCGTCGGCGACGAGGCTTTTGGCATAACGGCGCAAATGCGGGATTTCTGCCGATATTCGCGAGCGAAGGTCATCCATCCCAGTCACCTCTGTTGAGGACAGAGTGGCTTACCACTCGCCCCACCTTGTCCGGTTGTTCGCGTCGTACAACAGGTTTAGGGGGCGCTGCGTCCGCGTACAGCGCTTTCGCCGGCGCCGTCGGCCGTTGAGATCCAGGGCCTTGCGATTGCGCCCAGGCCGGGCGCGCAGGCCGTCAACACCGTGAGCGCGAAGT
>NZ_SKOG01000103.1 GCF_007120195.1 Aquisalimonas sp. | reverse complement strand
GAACGCCAGGCGGGTGTCGCCGGAGGCACGTACGCAATCCTGCACCCGGAAAAGGATCAACTCGCCGCCCTGCAGCCGCCGCGGCGCGGCCGGCGTGGACAGGGGCTCGCGGGCCAGGCGCAATACCGTGTCCGGGGCGGCCAGGCACTGGGCGAGCATCGCCGCCGGGCGCGTGCGACCGCGCCGGCTCGGGTCGGCCCGCAGCGCGGCCATCGCCTGGACCGTGCGGACCAAATTGTGAAGGGCAATGGCGGTGGCGTGCACGGCGTGGCCATCCCCGTCCGCGCGCTCACGGAGTAGCTGGCGGGCGTGCCGCAGGCGCCCGCTCCAGGCCCACCCCAGGGCCCGCAGCGCGTTGACTCGCGGATAGCGGTCCAGCACGCAAGCGGCCTCGTAGCTGGCGGGGTCGGCCTCGTAACCGGGCTTGAACAGGCGCCCGAGCAGCCCTTGGGCCGCAACGCCCAGCGCCTGCTCGTCCACCTCGCCGCGGGCGCCGGCAACCAGGGTCGCGAAGGCCGGATCGTCACTCCAGGTGCCAGCGGCGACTCGCTCGTTCAGCCGCGCCTCCAGGGACGCGCGCTCCCGCTCCCGGTTGGGGGCATCGCGACGCAGGAAAGCGGGGAGCAGGTGGCCGTCGACGACGAACGCCTGTGCGATGCGCCGCAGCCGCAGACGGTTGATCAGCCCGCCCCGGGGCTCGAGGCTGCGATCCACGCGCGACTCCGCGTCCAGGGCGCGAATCTCCCGGGCGTCGTCCACCCGCAGCAGATTGATCAGGCCGGGGATGGCGATACGCCGTGCCACGTCACGCCCTCGCCCAAGGAAAGAACGCGTTGCGCACCCCATCAAGCTTCGGCTTCAGGGCCGGATAGTGACGGCAAAGCACGGACTTCATGTCATTGTCGTCGATCCAGGCCAGGCCGGCCGGGGTATAGACCTCGGGCGTATAGTCGTCGGTGAAGAATCGGTCACTCTTAAGCCGCCGGGACGCCATCAACACGAAGATGCGAAACGCGGTGTCGCTGAAGGCAAAACCCGGCGGGGGCGTCTCCGCCAGGCAGCCCACGAGCAGATCCACCTGCTCCACGTCGCCGTAGACCGCCTCCAGCTCCCGTTGCCACTCCGGGTTGTCGGTGAGCTCGGCGAAGGACGTGGGCGCCGGCATATCGATCAAGCGGCGGAAACGGCAATAGCGCGGCACGCCGCGCTCCCGGTCGCGCAGGATATCCACGGACGCCAGATCGATAACCCGATGGTGCGGCGCCTGCTTGGCGTGCTGCTGCAAATGACGCGGGAAGTTTTGCAGAATCAGCGCCCCAGGGTGGCTGCTGCCCAGGGAGTAGATGGCATCGATCAGGGGCACGTCCTCGTAGAGTTCGTGTGTGCGCGTGCCCGCGACGTCCGGCAGCCCGCATTCCTTGATGAGGCTGTCGTCGGCCAGCCGACGGAAGCTGTAGTCGTCGGGGATCAGCGGGTGCATGCGGTAAACCGCGCTGAACTCCTCGGTGATTGAATAGGGTGCGGCGTGATGGTCGACCGGCGAGCCGACGATGCCGCTCACGAGCTCACTGTCGCTGACCCGGCCATGGGAGCGATAGAAGTGCTCGTCCATAAGCCCCCACCAGTTGGCGCGCATTCCCAGCCGCAACTCCGGGGTGTCGAGCAGCGCCGGCGTCCACTCCACCGTGTGGATCTTGGCCATCAGTGCGGCATTTACCAGGCGTGCGCGCTGGAACAGCCACTCGCCGTCCTTGTGCGGAAAGTCGATGCGCAGCCGATCGACGATGGCGTTGTGCTCCAGCGCGAACAGGGTGTGCATGATGGACAGGCCCACCCACCAATTGCCGTTCGCGGCGGCCAGCTCAATGCCGTGCTCGTCCAGGGGCAGGTGGCCGTCCGGCTGCACGTAGAGCTTGCCGTCCGGCAGCAACTCCCCGGTGTTGGGATCGGTACGCACCAGGTGCTGGCGGCGCAGGTTGCTGCCATAGATCTGGGAGCCATCCCACCACTGCGTCTCGGTATTGATAAAGGTATCGGGGAAGCCCTCATCGGCTGCCGAGCGGCTGGGATCCTTGCGGGAGCGCAATACCGTCATGCGCTCCCAGGGCCAGTCGTCGTCCTTGTCCAGGGGCACCACGTGGCGCTCGGCCTCGGTGTCGTTGGCGCCATGGCTGAACCAGTCGTGCACCATGAACTGCAGCCAGGCGGGCGCCAGCACGTTGAGCGTCGTAGCCGGCGTGAATTGCTTACGGGTCATCAACCGTCGGCTCACCACCCGCGGACTGGGGGTCATCAATGCGTCCCCGGTCTCACCGAAGGTCTCCGGGATGGGGACGTTGCGCCCGAACCGCGTATGGGCACGGCCCATGTGGGGCGCCGCAAGATCGTTGTAGCTGCCGTCGGAGGTGCGGCAATGGCGGATGTCGAAATCCCCCGGATCCGGCGCCTGCGGGGTAGCCCGCTCGGTGTCATGGAGGTTGTGCCAGCGCAGGTTGTTGCGCAGGCCGACCAGGTTGAGCACCGCAAGGGGGAAGGAGAAGCGGTGCCAGATGATGCGCCTGTTGATGCGCCGAAACAACCCACCCAGAAGGCCAGGACCACGCCGAGCGCCCATAAGATCTTCCTTCCCTGCAGCCAGGGACCGCGAGCGTTATTGTTAGTTTCCGGAGTTCTCCGCCGTCGAATCAGGCGGAGGTGACGCTGGATGAGTATGTATAGTACGCGCGCAGAAAATTGGCAACGTGCTATACCTAATCTCGATAAGGATGTCCTGGGGTTCGCGGCCCAGGCACACATGCAGGCTGAACCGCTACATGAAAGACTACGCCCTCTGGTTCAGGCGGATGGTGCTGCTGGGAGTGGCGGTCAACCTGTTGCTGGCCATCCCCGGCGTCTTCGTACCCAACACCGTCATCGCCCTTGTGGGCGGCACCGCGGTCGCCAACGCTGTGTGGCCGGCCTTCGCCAGCTTGCTCATCATCCTGCTGAGCCTGTTCTACGTGGTCGCGGCCTTCGACCCGTTCCGGTATCTCCCGGTCGCCTGGCTAACGGTCGCCGCGCGTTTTGCCGGAGTGTGCTTCTTTCTGGTCCTGCACCCGCAATACCTCCTTTTTGCATTCATCGATTTGTTCTTCGGCCTCAGCCAGGGCGTACTGCTGCTGCTTGCCCTGCGGCAGCCCCGCCTTTAATCATTCGAGGGATACGCAATGGCAAACACAGGGTACGCTGATCCGTACAAGCGACGCCGACGCTGGGGCACGGTGCTGGGGGTAGTGCTGACGCTTGGCGTGGTTGTCGGGACCACCGCTTGGTACAAGCTGTTCCGGGAGGTGCCACAAACAATCGATGGCATGGAAGCCTACTACCGGTATGGCTCCATCGGCACCGAACAGGAGGAGGGCATTCCCTACTATGTCTGGATTGTGCTGCCGCGGATGTTCCCGGAGCACCTGCCCGGTGATGGCGGATACCGTTCGCTGGGCATGGCCTGGGAGGCGGATCAACCGACGCCGGTGGGATTCTCCAAGAAGACCATCGGATTTCCGCGCGTGGGTATCAACTGCGCGGCCTGCCACGCCGCCACCTACCGCACGGCGCCGGAGGCAACGCCCATCATCGTCGCCACGGGCCCGTCCCAGACGTTCGACCCCCAGGCTTACCTGCGTTTTCTGTCGGCTGCAGCCTCGGATCCGGGATTTACCCCTGGCGCTGTACTCGAGCACATCCGTGACGAGGTGCAGCTGTCCTGGCTGGACCGCCTGCTGTACCGATTCCTTATCATTCCGCGCACCCGCGACGGACTGCTGGAGCAGGCGGAGCGCTTTGCCTGGACCGAGAGCCGGCCACGTTGGGGGCCGGGCCGCATCGATCCGTTCAACCCGGTGAAGTTTCACCCCGATCTGCTGGGACTGGACCCGGCCGCGGACACGACCATCGGCAATTCAGACATCATGCCGATCTGGGCCATGGACCGTCAGGAAGGCTACTCGCTGCACTGGGACGGACTCAACGACTCTCTGACGGAAGTGGTGTTGAGCGGCGCCGTCGGCGACGGGGCGCGACCGAAGTCACTGCCGGTGGAGCGCCTCGCGGAGCTGGAGGCGTTCATCCGGCACAAGGAACCCCCGCCCTACCCATTCCTTGACCAGCTGGACAAAGAGCTAGCGGCACAAGGCGAAGCCGTGTTCCGCCAGAACTGCGCCACGTGCCATGCCACCGATGGTGCCCGCACCGGCACAGTTATCCCGCTGCAGGAGATCGGCACGGACCACCACCGCCTGGAGATGTGGACCACCGAGGCGGCCGAGCGCTACAACGACTACGCCCGCGACTACCCCTGGGACTTCAACGCCTTCGTCAAGACCGACGGTTACGTGGCCAAGCCCCTCGACGGCATCTGGCTGCGGGCGCCTTATCTGCACAATGGCTCGGTTCCGACCCTGGAGGACATGCTGGAACCCGCCGAGCGCCGGCCCGAGACCTTCTACCGGGGTTATGACGTGTACCACCCAGAGCGCATGGGTTTCATACACCAGGGCGAGGAAGCGCAGCGCCTGGGGTTCCACTACGACACGCGCGAGCCTGGCAACAGCAACGCAGGGCATGAAGGCCCGCAGTTCGGGACCGAGTTGTCCGCCGAAGACAAGGAGGCACTGATCGAGTACCTGAAGACGCGCTGATCAAACCGATTGAGGTGTCTGGCCCGGACTGGCGAAGCTGCGTCGCCCGCCCTATGACCGCCTCGAGCGCTCCCCCGGCTCATCGCTGCGGCTCGTGCCGTCTGCATCCGGCAGAGCGCTCTGGGGCAGATGCAGGGGCGAGGGGGTGACGCCGGGGCCACACTGGGTAATGCGGGTCAGTACTGTGGCAAGGACACCCACATCATTGGCCATGCCGCGATGCGTGCGGCACTTCGCGCCGATGGGCTTGTCAGTCACCACGAATTGCGCGCGATCACGCCGCCCCTCGGGCGCGAGCGCTCTTGCCACCGTTTCGTGACCCGCGACTTCCGCCTCAACTTGCCCGTCGATTGGAAACACGCGGCGGGCAAGCTCAAGAAAGGATCCGCGGAAGGCACCCACCCGGTCGGCCGCCTCGTCCTCGGCACTCAGAGTGTATACGGCAAGCGGCTCAGGAGCGCCGCGCTTGTGAGCTTGCGGCTTGGCGCCCCACGTCACCTTGAGGGCGTCCTCCAACGCCTGCTTCGTACAAACGGGCGCCAGCAGATCGATGGTGGCGATCGCCTTGCGGCGCAGCGACTGCGTGTTTCCCTCTGTTGTCCACAGGTCCTTG
Organism: Aquisalimonas sp.; assembly: GCF_007120195.1. Classification (GTDB taxonomy): domain Bacteria; phylum Pseudomonadota; class Gammaproteobacteria; order Nitrococcales; family Aquisalimonadaceae; genus Aquisalimonas. The sequence continues at coordinate 12,899 of NZ_SKOG01000103.1, read as the reverse complement.
GCGCGGCCGATCCGCTGCAGCAGCGCGACGAGCCAGATGGCACCGGCGCCGTGGGCGACAAAGTGGGCGGAGAGCGGATCCTGGCGGGACCGTGCGCCGGCGAGCAACTCACGCACCGCGCGCCATGCCCGGCCACGCGTGGGATCATGGGTCGTAAACGCTCGTTCCACCTCGCCCTCGAATGTGCGCCACACGGGCGGCAGGAACTCCTTCGCGAAACGCTCCAGCAGCATGTCGCGCAGCGACTCAAACCCGCCCGTGCGGGCGGCCAAGCGCTCGTAGCGATCCTCGAGCAGTTCACTGGTCACCTCAAAGGCGTCTTCCCGCCAGAACACGAACATGGGATAGGCCTTCACGGCCTTCATGTAAGGCGTCAGCACCGCCGCGCGCTGCACCATGGTGTCTCTGGATTCGAGACCGCTGTCGATCACGAAGACAAGGTGGCGGTAGTCGGTGTGGCTTGCGAGCAGGTCGCGGGTCTCGTGTACGGATTCCATAGAACTGTTGAATACGCCGCTTTGCACGAGACGGCCATCTTTAACATGCAAGTAATGACCGTTGATGGCAATGCGCGGCGGCGTCTGACTGAACGCGGTTTCGGGCCGCGCGGTGCTGGCGTGGAAGCCGCCTATGGCATTGAAGAACCTGGGGGGCGACACGGCAAGGCGAATCGCCCACGCATCGACGGCGTTGCGCTGCCAGTCGTCATAGCTCCAGCGCGCTATGCCGGGCCAGCGCCGTTCGCCGCTGTCGGTCCACCCGCCCCACTCCCGGCCCCAGGAGTTGCAGACCAGAAAACCATGGTCGTCGTACCCAACCAACGCGAATGCATGCAGGCCAAGGCCCTTCTCTGTCCCACTCCACGGGATCTTGCCATCAGCGACCTGATGCCAGCCCTCATGGATGCGCGCAGTGACGACGAGGACGCCGATCTCGTTCAAGGCTGCGTGGTAGTCCAGGAGCACATGCCTCAGGCGCAGGTAAACCCCCAGCGATACCTTGCGCGCGTTCCTCGCCCGTTCGGCGGTGAGGAGCCACGGCGGCGGCATGAAGTCGTCGTCCCGCGGCTGCGCCTCGCACACGCCGTTGTGGAAGAAGCCGCGCAGGGCGCCCCGCATGCTGGAGCCCCTGAGGCCGTCATCGGGAAACTCGTCGAAGGCCTGGGCCATCTCGTAGAGCATCCGGGCGCTGACCGGTTCTGGCCGCAGCTGTGGATCTGCGTCGTCGGCCCGCCCGCGGCGCATGCGCAGGAAGTCTATCGCCAGCGCGAGCGCCATGCCGGTACAAGCCTTGGAATCGCCCTGGTCGCGCACCGCAATGTCGTCGAGCAGCGCGCCATCGGGCGCGAGCCGCGCGCGCAACGGCTGCAGCCCTGGCTCATAAGTCCGGTCACGGAAATCGATGGGATCCGGGCGCACGTTGAGCCATCGCCCGCCGCTCTCGGGAGGCGGGGACTCGCCCTCCTCCGCCCGGGCCAGCAGCCAATCGAGTCTGTCGCGATCCGCCGTCGTCAGGCCGCGGGCCAGGGGAGCGGCGCGCTCGTCATTCCAGTGCACACGTAATCGCTCAGGCTAGAGGAAGGTCCGGAACTTCTCGGCCGCATTGGCAAACCCCGTGTTATTGGGGTGCAGCTCGTCGGCCCAGGCGTTCGCCGAAACGGCACCCCGCAGATCCGCGAAGACGGCCCTTGGAAACGCTCCACAGACTCGTGCGGTGAGTTCATTCAGCCGGTCGATGAGTACGGCCACCACCTTGCTCGCCGTGGCGTTGTCAGGAAAACCGAGATCGGTAAGAGGCTTGCCGGTCCAGTCGCGGGCGTATCGGGGCCGCTTTGGATCACCATCGGGTACACCGCGCGTCGGCGAGTAATCATAGCCGTGGATGACGACCCTGAAATCCGGGAATTCAGCCGTCGAGAAGGATTCCTCGATGTCATTTAGAACCTTCAGGTAGGCCTTTTCGATGAAGGCGAGTGTCTCAATCAAGCCGTCTGTTTCGATATGCCATTCGATGCTCTGGCTCGGCTCGTAGCGCCTGACGATCCGCGCCAGCGTCGCCTCGCCGTTGTCGTCGACGCCGACCACGTCATTGCCGGCGCCCGAGAACAGGAACGCCTTCACCGGAAGCTGGCGGTTGCGCAGTAGATCATTGAGCTCTCGCAGGTACTCGGAGCCTCTGCGGCTGAACACCATGTTCTTGAGCGTATCGCCCGGCTGGCTCGTGCAGTGGATCAAATGATCGGCGTCGAGTTGGTCGACGAGGTCTTTGTACAGGAACGGAAACTGGAGCCAGGAATCGCCCTCGGCGTACAGGATCGGCTTGGAATTGTCACGCAGGGCTCGCTCGAAGCGCCGGCGCCGCCGCCAGCGCGCCCAGGTGCTCACCGCGCGGCTCGCGACCGCCGCCTCTGCCTGAAACTCCTCCAGCGGACCGCGGACCTCGACTTTGTCCGGATCTGGCCTGGCCAGGGGCTCGAAGGGATTGTCATCATTCGGAAGAAATTCAAGATACTCCGCGATGTCCTCGTCGGAGATATCCACGTCCGCCAGCATATGCTCGAGGTCGGTAAATGAGATCCTGGTCATCACCATACCCCCGTGCATCGTGGCTGCTATTTGCTTTATCTAGCACACGGACGGGTAAAAATATACCTGTGCTCGGCGGCTATCCGTCTGTTGTTCGTCATGGTGCGCCCCGGTTATGGAGGCCCCACCGCACTTCCCTGCCCCGCGCACTGCAGCACGGGTTGGCAAAGCCAGGCAGACAGGACACAGCCGTGGGCAAGTGACGCTCGGCGGGCTTAACTATGCTGGTAGTGACAGACTTTGTTGCGTCGAGGTGATGCCATGCAACATTCAACTGTACTGAGCGCCGCCGCGGGGCTCGTCGTGACCGCGTTCGCCGGCTTCACGTCCCCGTCCGCCCAGACTGACGATGCAATGCCACTGTACGACAACATGGGGGAGTACGGTCGGGCGATCACCACCGAGTCCGAGCGCGCCCAGGCCTACTTCAACCAGGGGCTCCGCCTCGCCTACGGGTTCGCCCGGCAGGAGGCGGCCGCCTCGTTCCGCATCGCCCAGGGCCATGATGCGGACTGCGCCATGTGCTACTGGGGTGAGGCCTGGGCGCTTGGGCCGTATCAGAACAACCCGGGTGGTGTCGGTGCCCAGGAGGACGCCGGGGAGGCGGCGCAGAACGCGCGCGATCGCGCCGACGGCGTGCAGCCGTGGGAGCAGGCGCTCATCGAGGCCATGGCCGCCCGCCATGCCGGCTCGGGTGGCCAGGAGGCGGCGACCGAACGCTACGCCGAGGCGATGGGCGCGGCGGCAGCCGCCCATGACGATGATCACGACGTGCGCACGCTTTATGCGGAGTCGCTGATGATGTACCGGCCCTGGGACCTGTACCAGGACGACGGCGCACCTTATCCGCAGACCCGTACCGTGATCGACGAGCTCGAAGCGGTGCTGGAAGAGGATCTCGGCCATCCCGGCGCCTGTCACCTGTACATCCACACGGTGGAGGCCTGGCAACCCGAGCGCGCCGAGGCCTGCGCGGATGGATTGGCCGACACCATCCCGGGTGTTAGCCACATCCAGCACATGCCCTCGCACATCTACATGAACATCGGCCGCTACGGCGACGGTGTGCGCTCCAACCAAAAGGCGCGCAAGGTGGATCAGGCCGCGGATTACGGCGAGGGCATCAGTGTCTACGGCACGCACAACACGTTAATGATCGTCTACGCCGCCTGGATGGACGGGCAAAGCGGCGTGGCGCTCTCGGCCGCGCAGGACATCGCCCGCGAGCGCCCGGCGGATGCGTTCCACTACGCGCTCCAGCTCGCCCGCTTCGGCCGGTGGGATCAGCTTCTCGAGGAGACAACCGAGCCCGAGGAGGCCTTCCAGGCCGCCATGTGGCACTTCGCGGGTGGGCTCGCGCACCTGCGAACGGACGACCCGGAGGCGGCCAAGGAGGCGCTGGAGACCGTTCGAGGCATTCGGGAGAACACCCCCGAAGAGGCGATGTATCACTTCTTCCTGCATTCGCAACGCGATCTGCTCGGCATCGCGGAGAACATCCTTGCGGGCGAGATCGCCGCCGCGCACGAGGAGGTGGATGCGGCCGAATCCTACCTGCGCGAGGCCGTCACCCTGGAAGACGGGCTGGGCTACAGCGAGCCCGAGCCCTGGCCGATCCCGGCGCGGCACGTCCTCGGCGCCGTGCTGCTCGAGGGCGGCCAACCGGAGGCGGCAGAAGCGGTCTACCGCGAAGCGCTAGAGGTGCACCCGCGCAATGGCTGGTCGCTGAGGGGGCTCACGCACGCCCTCACCGCCCAGGACAAGGAGGCGGAGGCCGCCGATGCCGCCGACGCCTTCGAGGCGGCATGGCAACGGGCCGACGTGTGGCTGCCGGCATCGCGCTATTGAGGCGCCGACATGACGCTGCGCGCGCCACCCGCACAAGGACGATTATGGCGGTGACATCGTGGCCCCATCGCTGCCGCACGGCAGCAGCGCTGGGGCGCGTCGGGGCTATGGGCGGCGCGCGACCAACCCAGAGAGGAACCAGACTAACGCGTGTTGCCGACCTGATCGACGTCTGGACGCACTCCGCGTCCGAACACGGCAAGTTCCCGCAATGCACGGCCTGGGGTGAGCGCGCGCCACCCCTCGGAGGGCGCCCTGGTTCGCCCTGCCTGATTCCAGGCGCCAGTGGCGACACGTGCCCAACAGGCAACTACACTCAGCGGGTCGGGGCGCGCGTTACATACTACGATCGGTGCGAGCCTCGATCGCGCCGGCGAGGGCACTTGGCTTCTCGTTGATGCGAATTCGTGTTTGCGCGCCCTCCGCGCGGGCGGCTCCCAGTCGCATTGACGTGTTGCCCAACCCTGGGTCCGTGTATGGATAAGGAAAGTCAGAAAGCCGCCGTCCAGACACTGAGTGAATGGAGCCGGTGGCTGATCGGCATCGACCTGGCAGCGGCTGCGGGGTGTGTAATCGTATTGCAAGGCGGTGTAGGTGGCGTCGCGCGCGTTTTCCTGATACTTGCGATCGGTGTATTCGCCCTGGCGCTGCTTTGCGCGGTGTTGCTATCGCGGGTCCTCGCATCCGTTGTCGAACAACTGCCGCTTCGTGGCGCCGACGGAAACCCGCAAAGCATTTACGCGTATCGCTTGGGCTGGGGCCTTTCCGTCGCGGGCCTTGCACATGCGCAGCTCGTTCTGCTCGTGCTCGCGGGGCTGTTCTTCCTGGGCTGGGTGATCGTCTGAGCGACACGGTGCTGCGTTGTCGCACGTTTCGGGACGCGACGAGTTGATGGCCTCCGGCCAAGGGGGTTGCGTGCGTACAGCCAAGGAGCAACACGGCCGTTGCTGCGTGGACCTCGTCAGCGACACGGCGACGCGTCCTGGTGGGGCCATGCGCGAGGCGATGGCGGCAGCCGACGTCGGCGATGAGCAGCGCCATGAAGATCCCACGGTCACCGCGCTTTGCGAACGGGTGGCGACGCTGCTCGGCAAGGAGCAAGCGATATTTCTGCCCTCCGGCACCATGTGCAACCAGATCGCCTTGCTGGTCCACTGCCGCCCCGGCGACGAAATCCTGGCCGCAGAATCCAGCCACGTGCTTACGTCCGAGGGCGCCGGCGCTGCGGCGTTGGCCGGGGCTTTCGTGCGCGCGTTGCCAGCCTACCGTGGGGTGTTCCGCGCCACCGACCTGCATGCGGCGATCCGGCCTTCAGGGCCCAAGTCGCCGCGTACGCGGCTCGTGGTCGTCGAGCAGACCCACAACCAGGGCGGCGGCAGCGTGTGGCCGATCGACGCCATACGGGAGGTGGCAGCCAGCACCAGAGCCGCTGGACTGATGCTGCACATGGACGGCGCCCGACTGCTCAACGCGGAGGTGGCCAGTGGGGTCAGCGCCCGTAATCATGCGCTGCCGTTCGACAGCGTCTGGCTGGATCTCTCCAAGGGACTGGGCTGCCCGGTCGGTGCCCTCCTGGCCGGCGACAGGCCGTTCATCGATGCGGCCTGGGTATGGAAGCACCGCCTGGGGGGTGCGATGCGTCAGGCAGGCATACTTGCCGCGGCCGGGCTCTATGCCCTGGACCACAACGTGGATCGACTGGCCGAGGACCACGACAATGCCCTCGCGTTTGCCGAGCGTGCAGCCGCGATCCCGGGCGTACGGGTCGACCCATACCCGGTAGAGACCAACATGGTGTTTCTGGATGTCTCCGGGACGGGGCGCTCGGCCGACGACATCGCCGCGCGACTGCAGGCGTCCGGTATTCGCATCGGGGTGGAGGGCGCAACCCGCCTGCGCGCGGTGACACATCTGGATGTGACCCGGGCCGACTGCCTGCGGGCGGCGGAGCAGTTGGCGGCAGCGGTTGCCGGTACCTCATAAACGAAGTACCGGCCAGGTATGGGGCGGAGCGGACAGCGTGCGGACGCGCACCATCGCGGTTCAAGCTGCCACCGCAACGGTTCACTGCAAACACCCGATCGGCGAGATCGTGCCGGTTAGACGATAACCCAGCCCACACGGATACGGGTGAATGCGTTGCGGGTTTCCGTCGGCGCCACGAGGCAGCAACGGAACGCACTGATCGGTAGGACAGCATGCTGTTTCCCCGTTTCGAGCCCTCGACAGGCACAACTTGACAGGGCTCGCGGGTTCATCAACGGCGGCGGGGCCGCCATCGCGATAGAGGAGTAGACACGATGCAATCCCCAGGGAACTCGTTCTTTTCCCAGTGCGTTGTCGCTGCAGCGCTCGCGCTGCTTGTCCTATCCCCTGTCTCCGCGGACGACGACAAACCGCAGGACGGCCTGCAAAGCCTGATCACGGAGACACCGCAAGAGGGTTTTGAACTGGCCCTCAGCCTCGCGCGCAAGGGGGTGACCTCCACACAGACGGATCGGGACATATTGTTCGACCTGCGTGAGCAATACTCCCGTGACCCCGATTCGCTGATTGCCGCATCCCACGTCGTGGCGGTCCACTTCCGCACCGTCGCCGAGGCCAATGACTACTGGCGCGATTAGAGCCCTTGAGAGATATACGACCGTGCGCTGGCCACCGCGCAACCTGGTGCGGTGAGCCCGCGGTGGCGCACGAGCCCAGGCATCCGGGGCTGGGCAAAAAAAACCCCCTCGGGTGGAGGGGGCGGAAGGGGGACTTGGGAGTCCCCTGGAGGAGACATCGTGCCGGCCACAAGCAGCGGGGTATTCAAGTCGGTTTACTGCTCGACTCCAGCTGGCCGGCTGGAGCCAAGCAGTCACAAAACTCAGTATCGTACGCACATGAGGGGGATGGATGCGGCGCCCACCCTGCTGGCCCCCAATTACTTTGCCCTCGCCATGTTGCTACGCACCATTCTAGGCTAGACCGTTCTGTACGTCAACACTTGCCGCGCGTCCCGGGTTCACTCAACGCACCCGCTGATGCAAGCACACGGATGACAATCCCCACTGTAGCGGTCACCACTGTGGCGGTCAGCCCCAAGGCCTCTTTCACGTAGTGTAGACAAAGGCACCCCGACTGTGCATAAGAACTACGTCACATGAATCGGTTTTTCTCCTTGTGTTTGCCTATGAGGAGCGCCGGACGCCGCAAAGCCTAAGCAGACGGCAACCCCAACCGCGGCGGAGAACGACGCTCCCGGGTCGCTCGATGCCTGCTCGGAGACATCGACAGCGCCATCAAATAAGGCGATCGTCGCTCCATCGCGTTCGCGTTGCTCGCACCGACAAGGACAAGAAGGAACGCGAGCACGCGATCCCGTTCATCCTTGGCGCTGTCAAGTCAGGGGCGCACGTCTTTAACTGACGGCTCCTGGGCCTGCCATTGACTAACCGAATACGGCGACCAGCGCGAGCTCTAACGCTTTGCATCGCCTCTGTGCGTGACCCAATACAACCGCCCATCGTGGTTTTTGAGACGCGCACTTACGGGCGGCGGCGAAGCTCAAAAGTCAGCCAAAATGGTGTGTTGGCGCGTGAGGCTCTGATTTCCCGGGAGCGTACGCGCAATGCCAAACTACCCTGAAGACGGCGGGTTAAATCGGCCGTGATACCAATCCATGCCTCACCGACAAAGGGGTTCAACTCATTTCGCGAAAACGTAACCGGGCTGTCACGAAATTGACCCTGCAAAAGCGCATTATAGAGGCGCCAACGAGCTACTCCACCAAAGTACACATACAGCTCTCTCGTCGCGCTGCCATATCCGGCGGCAGTCGCGAGGCCGCCGAAGCTCACATACTCGGCGTGGTGAGGGGCAAAGGACCACCACGGCGACTGTATTCGGCCCCAGCGCCCGCTCAGCCCCGCACCAAGCTGAGTAGTCAGCCCAGCTGCACCTTCCAACGCACTGCTAAGTTCAAGCCGCTTGTCGCCCCCGTTGTGTTCGTTTTGGCTCAGGTAGAGTGGTTGGTGCCGGACCAGCGACCACCGTGCCGTTGGTTCGCCGCCATCCGAGATCTGATTCCCCCAACCGCGAGGCTCGGTTGCGTCGATAATCCTGTGTGTCCGTCGCTGAATCGCCTTGCAGAGTGGGGTGCCGAGCACCCCGAACATTAAGGTCGTCTGATAACTGACTGCTGCCTCGGGAAAAACCCTTTGCCGCATATTGCTTATAAACGGCAGGCAACCAAAGGGATGGTCGTCAAGTATTGGTTCCTCGATTCCGATGTCGTCCGGCGTGAACGCGGCCAGCCCGATCTGGAAAGCGTGTAGGGGTTGCGCGGCTTCCTCAGGATACAAACGGTGCAATTGCGCCAGCCAGTCAATCCCCCTGAGCACTGGATCGAGAGAAAAAGGGTATTGGCGGGCACGGTCCCCTGCAAGTGTCAGCCCGATACCTCCCGTGTAATTCTGGTCATCGCTGAGCCCACCGGGATCATTGTCAATGGTAAGCGTCCAACCCGTGTCGTGGGGCTCACTCGCGCGGGTGTGCGCCAGGCCCTGATTGAAAGGGATGATGCTCGCCGCAAACAACGTTGCCAGGGACAAAAGAATGGAAGCGACGCTCATCGCTCGTGCACGAGCCCTTTGTCGCACGTTACTGAACGCGACTGCCAACCCCCGTACGCTGTGCGCCCACGTGGATCTCAGCCTACGCAATGATGGCTGCAACGCCCACAATAACCCTCGATCAATCATAGAGTAATCATAGTCTGCATCCCCCGGCGGCGCGGGCGCATGCTGACTGACAGCGCTTGTTGTGAGCGAACAGGGAACGAGCCACCGTGGTCATGGTTCCCTGCAGCACTGCCCACGATGGGTCCGGGGGCTCACACGCATGGGCTTTACCCTACGCCTGCGGCCCGCACAGGACGTCAACCTTGACCATGCCATGGGCACCATGCCGCTAGCAGAGCAGGATATGGCCTCGCGAATTCTCGGATGCAGGAGGGTTGCACCGACTTGAGGCCTTGCCGAGACGGTTAGTGATCGAAGATGTCAGCTGGCTCGAATAGCCGGTTGATCAGCAGGCTGGTGAGCGCGCGCAGCTTGTTGCGTGCTCCAACGAGCTGGAGGAGCGTGACGGCACGATAGAGCAGCCAGGCTGTACGACCACCGGCGTGCCAGCCGAGAATGTCCACCAGTGCCTGGCCACCCCCGAGGGAGACTATCTTGCCCGCGTGGTGTGCCTGATAGGCTTCAAGCTCCCGCCCCACGGTCGCGTTTTCGATGTTGGCGGCAACGCGAATGCCCTGACTGATGGCAATGGGCGCGACCGGGGGGTACGGCTGACCGGTACGGGGATCGGGGAGCCATGCGTTGTCGCCTGCAGCGAAAATGCGATCTTGTCCAAGGGCGCACAGATACTCGTCGACCGGGATGTGTCCGGAATCCGGTAACTCCACGCCGCATTCTGCCAGCGGACCGGTGGCCGGCCGCGTCCCGGCAGTCCAGACCAGCGTCCCCGCCCGCAAATGGTCGGCGTCCCCGCCTTTGGGTCGAACCTGCACCGTCGTGCCATTGAACCCTTCGACTCGCGTCCGCAGCCGCACGTCGATACCTCGCTTGCGCAGGATATCCAACCCCTCGTCGGCAAGTGTTTCGTCCCAGCCCAGCAAGATGCGATCGCCGCCGTGTATTAGCGTGATGCTCGGAGACTCCTCCAGGCCGTGATCGCGTCGGGACACCCGCTGCAGCAGACACTGGATTTCCGTCGCCACCTCCACGCCAGAAGGACCACCGCCGGCCACCACGACGCTGAGCAACTGGCGGCGACGGGACGCGTCACGCTCCTGTGCCGCGCTCTCGGCACTACGCAGAAGATGCCGTCGAAGCCGCAGGGCGTCCTGAACCGACACCATTGGCAGACTGTTGCGGGCAACTTCGTCGTTTCCCAGGAAGCTGCTCTGTGCCCCGAGCGCGACTACTAGAAAGTCGTAATCGATAACAGCAAGCGACGTGCGGACCTGCCGAGCCTGTGGGTCGATGCTCTGCGCCCGTGCGCGCAGGAAACGGAATCCGGTGCGACGTGCGTAGGCGCGCAAGGGAAACGCAACTTCCTCCTGGCCCAGTGCGCCTCCGACCACCTCGGGTAGCAGCGGCAGAAAGGCGAAGTAGTTTCTCTCGGAGATCAGTGTGACGTCGAGGGCGCCCTCGGGCACGTCGGCACGGGCGAGGTAAGTGGCGGCGTAAAGACCGGCGAACCCGCCCCCGAGCACCAGCACTTTGGCCGCTCGTCTGCTCATGAGAAAAACGGCGCCGGTAACCGCGGCAATACATCCTGGTAATAGACGAGCATGGTTCCTATCGTGGTAATGACGCCCACCAGCACAATGCCGACAAACTGGGTGGCGAGGCACCATGCCATGATTCGGCGATCCTCCTGGAGGTAACTGCGTTTCTTACCGCTCTGGCGCAGAAACGCGGTGTAGACCACCAGCAGCACGACCGATAGTACGATCTTGATCGTGATCCAGCCTCCGAGCGGTCCCGACAAGCGTACAATCGTGCCGAAAAAAGCGTCGCGAAGCCCCGCCACCATGGACAGGGCAATCGTGATGACCCCCAACCAGGTGGCGGTGCGGGCGAGCCGATACAGGCGATCCTCGAACACACTTGTCAGCAGTCCCCGGAAAAGCCAGAGATACATGGCGAAAAACGCCATCAGCAGAAAAGCAATGTGCAAGTGCACAAACAGGGGATGAAGGATGCGCATCAATCCGACTCCCCGGCGGGCAACACTTCGATGCGCCCCACCATGTCATTGGCGAGATGCAGCGTACAAATATAGTGGTACTCTCCGGGGGTCTCGAGGGTCATGCGGAAGCGTTCTCCCGTCTCCAGCAAACCGGAGTCCCATTCGTCAGCCCCTGCTGGCAGTCGTTCGAGCGGTTCGTTGCCCGCTCTTGCGGTCGCGGTATGCGGGATGTCGCCTTGATTGACCCATTCCACGACTGCGCCGGCTGGGATCTCTGCCGCTGGCGGGTCGAACCGCATATCATCATGCATGGTGATGACGATGGCGGCCGCGTCCCCGTCCGAATCGTCGGCGGCGGTGGTCTCTGTGGGCGGATCGGACTCGGAGCACGCTGCCAATGCCAGCGTAAACACCACCAGCATGCCCTGTGAGGCGGTTTTTGTCGGTGCCATCAGCCCACCTCTTGATTGTTGGCTGCGCGGGTGCCAGTCGAAATCACCGGCCGAGGATGAAGCGCCAATGTCGAATACACGCCGCGACAATGGGTGCGAGCCTGTGCCGACTCACTTCTGCGTTGAGTCACAACACAGTGTCCGGGGCGGCTAATCGTGCTCGGTGAGTATCCAGCGAACGATAACCTCGATTTCCTCCTCACTGACCCGCGGATGCGGAACCATGGGTATAGCCCCCCAATTACCGCTGCCTCCTTGGCGGACCTTCTCGACGAGTTGTGGCAAGTCGTCAAGCGTGTACCGTTCGGCAATCTCCGCGTGACTCGGTCCGACGACGCGCTCATCGGCGGCGTGGCAGTTTACGCAACCATTTCGCTCATGCAGGCTCCTGGCCTCATCGATATCCACGGCCTGTGCGCCCAGAGACCCCAGCAGGCCACCCGCCAGCACGGTTGACACCAACACCGTATGCCTCGTCATGACTTCCACCCCCGGCTCATCGTCTCGTCGTCTGCGCCACTCACAAGGAGTACAGCCGAGTGCGCCCCGAGACGTCATTGGGGGAAGTACTTATCGCCGGGGCCAGCTTTGGTCCCACGACAAGCGCCTGTCACGCCGAGCGCCGCGACATGCGAGCAGACGATGGTCCCAGCCGCTGCAGAGAACAGCGCCCGGCGCCTCGCCCACTTGGTGGCAACAGGCGGCTACTGCAACAGCCGTCCGGCGCGGCGCAGCATTAACACGACCTACTCGACGCATCAAACCCTCACCGCGGGTGGACGTCGCCGCGGTTCAAGGTGACGTAGGGATCACCCTGGCGACCGTTGACCGGCCGGTGTTGGGCCAGCCATCGGTCCAACCCGTCCACATACCCCGGAAAGTGGTTGTGGATGATTTCATGCGGGTTGCGCCGTGGCCCGTCGGATTCGTAGCGGTATGGATCGTCATGCCAGGGGAATTCCACCCCCAGATCCATCCAACGGATGTAACTCGCGACCGCCTCTTTTGGTGTCAACCCGTTCTCCGCCTGCCTGTCCCACCAGTCGAAACCAGCATAGCGGGCGATCTCCAGTGCCTGCACCAGGCTCGTCAGCGTGTAGGCGGTGTAGGTCATGCCACGGCCGCCCGGGCCGCGATCCCGCCCGGCGCGCGTGACCTCGGCGGGGAAATAAACCGAACCGCAGTGATGGCGGTGCATTTTCGGATCCCTGCCCCCAATGCCTCGGGGGGCGAAAAAATAGCTGTCCAGCTCGATCAACGCCTCGCGCAGCAG
>NZ_SKOG01000012.1 GCF_007120195.1 Aquisalimonas sp. | reverse complement strand
TGAATGGCCGCTTGGCATATGCGGATCTGGACAAGCCGGGGTGCGGGTTCGACCTGACGTTCGTGACAGAGGAGTCCCTCCTCGTCGACGATTCCGACAGCGACAGTGAGACGACGGTTGGAGGACGGTTGACAGTGACCGCGAACAACAGCGGCGTGACTTACGACGTGGCGTTCACGAACGTAGGTGATATTCTCGTCGACGGTCAGGAGCTTACCGATGCGCACCATCAAGAGGTGCGCAATAACTGTGGCTAACCAAACCCCAGGAGGCGATCGGTTCTAGTAAGACGCAGACTGCTCTGCTCAACGACCGCTCGGGCTTACCTACAATGTCGGCTGTCAACACCTGCTGCCGGGCGTGCTGCAGGCGAGGATGCTGGGGGACGCCGGGAGTATTGCGCACAGTACGGAGTGTTTGTGCCTGACCGAAGCGGCCCCGTCTGGCCTTCGACGCGTGCCGCAAGGCTTGAGACCTACGGCAGGCCCGTTGACATGCCCGATGGGGAACACCGCCTCTCGCCAAAGGTCAACGTTGAGAGGCGCGAGGTGACAGCGCGCCTCGCGGACAACCACGGCGGGAACGGCTTCAAGCTGGGATCACGGGCCGACCTTCCCAGGCCGGGAGGTTGTGGAATACATCGCACCTCAGCCAGCCCATGCATCTGACACAACGATCAAGGAGCTTTTGATGACACAGCGCACACGTAAACGGTTCGTGATTCCCCTGCTCTCCGGGCTGCTTCTGGCGCCGACACTCACTGCCGCGGAGCAGCGGGTGAAAGCCCCGGCCGAGCCGTATGCGCAGAAGGCGACCGCCATGGCCGAGCAGCATGAGTTTGGCGACCCTATGCTGGAGCGGTTCGCGGAAGCCTATGTTGGAGTGGACGAGATCTACCGCGAGTACTCGGGGCGTCTGCAGGCGGCCGTGGCCATCGAAGATGTCCAGAAGCTGCAGCGGGAGGCGAACGATGCACTTCTCGAGGCCATCCAGGTCAGCAACGTCGAGGTACACGAGTACTCGGCCGTGATGGCAGCGCTGGAGCGGGATTCGGTGTTGCGCGAGAAGCTCCTCAGCATGATCGAGGTTCGACGGTAGGGTCGCTGCTCGTCACGCGTTGGGACGCAACTATCTCAGGGCAGCGAGATCCGGCAGGGTATCCACGCCGAGCACCACCCCCGCAGGGTTGGTGTAGATAATGCCTGGCATGCGCCGCCCAGGCGCTGCTCGGCCATGCCAAACTGTGCTCATGCTGGCCTGGGCTATTCGCGACAACCACTGGTGAGATCAATCACGGATCCGGCATCTCCCGTTCCGGGTCAGGCGCTCGGTGCCTCCCACGAGCGCGCACCGCAAACGGCGTTGCGCCGCCACATCGCCCGTGTCTGGATTCAAGTTCAGCGCCGCATAGCGGAAGTCGGGTTCGGCGCGAATAGCTGATGGATTGAGGCCTTGAGGCCCGGCTACTCCGTCTCCTCGAACTCGCTCAAGGTTTCCATGAGCAGCGCTGCCCGGCGGCTGTCCTCGGGCAATTCTTCCACCAGGTCACGGTAGCTGGTCACGTTCTCTGGGGTCAGAAACGGTCCCAACTCCCTGGCGATGGTGCGCGCGGCAAAATGGGCGCCGGAGCGCAGGTTGGACTGCAGGAAGGCGTCAACTGCCTCGCGACGGCCACTCTCGGCGTAACGCTGCAACTCGGGCAGGGCGATTTCGAACAGCTTTTCGTCGTGGTGCTGATCCAAGGCCGTGACGAGGGCGCCCAGGTGCTCATCGGCGGGCGGGAGTTCGCCCAGCGCCTCGATCGCCGCGGCCCGTACGGGCCCGCTGTCGTATTGCAGGGCCTCATGCGCGGCCTCGGCCAATTCGAAGTCACCGATCCGGTGGGCGCGGTGCTGTTCGATAATCATCCGCATGCCGGCGGCCAATCGTTCACCGGCTTCGAAATACTCCGCCCGCGGGTCCGTGTCCTCGCCCAGGGTGCAGTCCGCGACCTTGTAGCACTCCCAAACGTCGCGCATTTCGGCGAGGATCTCGTGGCGCTGGAGATCCTGGGCCTGGCCTTCCGGAAGCGGTTCCGCGGGCGAGGGCGCATCCTCGGGCGGCTTTGTGGATTCGGCCTCAGCGTCGGCTGCTCTGGGGCTGCCGCTTGGCGTCGGCTCAGCCGGTCGCGTCTCCTCCATGGCCGCGTCCGGCTTGGAATCCCCGTCTTCGCGGGGACCTGACCGCTGCCAACCGGCATACACCAACACAAGCACTGCTACCCCGACTACAAACAAAGTGAGACCCCGCGCCCGCGCCTTCTTCCTGTCAGCCCGAGGCATAGAACTGCCACTGCTGCCGGACGTACTTGTCGTAGAAGCCCTCGTCGTTGCGGGCCCAGGTGTGGTTGGGGTCGGTCCAGCGGCAAATCTGGCCCCGTCCGCCGTTGTAGGCCGAATAGGCGGAGCGGGCGCGCTCGTCCCAGGCGTTGGGAGAACTGACACACCATTGACGGGGCGCGCGCTGCCAAGCTTCGTAATAGATGTCCAGGGCGTAGCTCAGGTTCTCGTCCAGCCGCCAGCCAATGCCGGACTGGATGGCATTGGTGTGGAAGCGGTCGTCGACCTGCATCAGGCCGTGTCCGTGACCATTGTCGCCGCGGAGCATGGTCAGCAAACGGCCCGCACTCGCCGAGGCCTCGCGGTAGTGGGTCCAGAAGCTCTCCTGGTGGGCGGTGGCATAGACGGCGCGCCGCCACGCGGCCACTTCCGCGTCGCTGGCATCGGCGCGGCGGCTGCGAAGGTAATCGGCGGCCTGGTCCGCGAGGAAGGCGTACAGTGCGCCCATGTAGCGGATGCGTTCGCTGTCCTGCGGTTCGTCGTCGTCGAAGATGTACGCGTCGAAATTCGAACGAACAACCGCAGCGCTGCCGAACTCCTCGACGTCGCACCCGTATGGCGCGCGGCCGAAGGTCCAGGTACCGCCGACGCGTTGCGGGCATTTCCACCAATCAGATGGCGAGGCGTCGGCGGAGCCGTTCCCGCCGCTCGTGCCGCTCGTGGATTCGAATTCACAGGCGGCAACCAAGGTGAGCAGCGCTGCGAGACCGACCGCTCTGATCCAGCCGTCCAATTGCATCGGCATGCTCCGTTCAATCCGACTGCATGACAATAATCCCGAGCACCCTACATCCAGCCCAGTTGCCCCATGGCATATGACGCGTTCCAGACCTTTGTCACGTGCCGGATGCGACCGTGCTCGAACTCCATGACGTAGACGAACTGCGAATCGGTGCTCCTGCCTGTGGGAGGCACAGGGCCGCCCTCGCCGGTGTGGGTGCCGCGAAACACGGCGTAAGCGCATACGTTGTCCCGCTCGTTATCCACGGCGAGGGACTTGATCTCGTAGCAGCCGTCGGGGAGGGCGTCGAATAACCCCTGCATCCAGTTTGTATACCCTTCCAGGGTGTCGATATCCGCAAGTGGCTCCGCCTGTGCGGCGAAGGTGGCGTCAGCATGGCAGTATTGCTGGCACACGTCCCATCCTCTGCCGGTATCGCAGGCATCGAGGAACTTCCCGGCAGTGTCCATGATTGAACTCATCGGTGCCGCCTCCCGATCATTGGAGAAAGAAAGACCATTTATGATGTCTACGTCCAGTGGGGCCCCATGCGTGGGGCCTTCAGTCTACCCGTAATCACGGAGCGCAGCCTTGGAGTTCATTCCCTTTAATGGCCACAACACGTTGACGTTCCGGCAGATCGACCAGCAGAACAATCTCCCCAAGGGGAGCACATTCCGGCTGTTCAAGCGTTGCCAAGCGTTGCGCGAAGGGCAAGACTTCTTCTACCTGGCGGCGGGCGACGCACCGGAGACCATCGCCCGCTGGCGCGAGGCGGGGCTGATCTATCCGGCGACGGTCAACGTCGTGTTGATCACCGAGTCCGGCTATCGCAAGCTGCAAATGGGCCGGGACTAAAAGCGCCCCAGCCGGCCAGCGCCTCACAGGTCCAGATCGCGGTCCGTGACGGCACCGTAGCTGGCCGAAGACACCAGCTTCGCGTACTTGGCGAGCACACCCCGGCGGTAGCGGGGCTCCGGCTTCTGCCAGCGGCGGCGCCGCTCCGCTAGCTCCTCCTCGGAGACATTGAGCTGCAGCAGGTTGTGTTCGGCATCGATGGTAATGCTGTCACCTTCCTCCACCAGTGCGATGGTACCCCCGACGTACGCCTCAGGGGCGACGTGGCCGACCACCATACCGTAGGTGCCTCCGGAGAAACGGCCATCGGTAATCAGGCCGACGTCGTCGCCGAGCCCGGCGCCGATGATCGCGGACGTGGGTGAGAGCATCTCGCGCATGCCGGGGCCGCCCTTGGGGCCCTCGTAGCGAATCACCAACACATCCCCGGGGTTGATCATGTTGCCGACAATGGCGTCCATGCTCTCCTCCTCGGAGTCGAACACTCGGGCCGGGCCGGTGATGGTCGTCTTCTTGAGCCCGGTGATCTTGGCGACACCGCCTTCCTCCGCCAGATTCCCCTTGAGCACGGCAAGATGCCCCGCCGCGTAGAGCGGTTTTTCCATGGAGCGGATGATGTCCTGGTCCGCCGGTGCCGTGGCGGGTATGTCCGCCAGCACCTCGCGGATGGTCTGCCCGGTGATGGTGAGGCATTCCCCGTGGATGAGGCCGGCCTCCAGGAGCATCTTCATCACCACCGGGGTGCCGCCCACGGCATGGAACTGGCTTGTCACGTAGGTGCCGGAGGGCTTGAGGTCACAGAGTACCGGCGCCTTGCGCCGGATCGCCTCGACGTCGTCGATGGAGAATTCCACCTCCGCGGCACTGGCGATGGCGAGCAGGTGCAGCACGGCGTTGGTCGAGCCGCCCAGGGCCATGACCACGGTGAACGCATTCTCGAAGGCCTTGCGGGTCATGATTTCGCGGGGGCGGCGGTCGGCCTTGATGGCCTCCAGGAGCACCTCGGCCGAGCGCGCGGCCGAGTCGCCCTTCTCGGCGTCCTCCGCGGATTGCGTGGACGAGCCCATCAGGCTCATGCCCATGGCCTCGAAAGCGCTGGACATGGTGTTTGCCGTAAACATGCCGCCGCAGGAGCCCGCGCCGGGGCAGGCGTTTTTCTCCACGCCGAGCAGGTCCTCGTCGCTGAGATTGCCCGAGGAGTACTGGCCCACCGCCTCGAAGACACTGACAATGGTGAGGTCTTGCCCCCGGTAGTTCCCCGGCTTGATGGTGCCGCCGTAGACGAAGATCCCGGGTACATTCATCCGGGCCAGGGCGATCATGGCGCCGGGCATGTTCTTGTCGCAGCCGCCGGTGGCGAGCACACCGTCCATGCTCTGCGCGTTGACCACGGTCTCGATGGAGTCGGCGATCACCTCGCGGGAGACCAGCGAGTACTTCATGCCTTCGGTGCCCATGGAGATGCCGTCCGAGACGGTGATGGTGCCGAATGTCTGCGGCATGGCCCCGGCGTTGCGCAGCGCGGTCTCGGCGCGCTCGGCCAGTGCGCCGATGCCCACGTTGCACGGTGTAATGGTGCTGTGCGCGTTGCCGACGCCGACAATGGGTTTGTCAAAATCCTCGTCCCGGAAACCCACGGCCCGCAACATGGCCCGGTTGGGAGCGCGTTTGTAGCCCTGGGTGACCACCTTGCTTCGGTTGTTGTCAGCCATCGGCTTGTCTCCATCGTTGATCTGTTGTGTTGTTGGCTGTTCAGGGCGGCACGGGAACCGAGCAGCGCTTCCTCAGGCCGCGGCACGGGCGAGTCGACGACCGCAAGACCGTCTATTGTAGCAGTGGCGACGCGTCCAGGGGCGAGCGCCGCGCATTTTCCGGGGTGCGTGTTGTCGCCCAGATGGGCGCGATGGGCGATGCATAACGGCGTCCCCAGGGCGGCATGTTGGACCCTTTGGCGTCGCTCTCGGCATACTAGTGTCCTGTCCCGCAAATAACGTTACGATTGTCGCGGCCCTGACGGCCCCTGGTGTCGTTGCGCCTTCTCGCCGTAGTCCCCGCTACGCCTCGTCGGCGCGCCTTGCCAGGAACCGTCAGGATCCACGCCAATTTTCGCAACGTATTTACGGGACAGGACACTAGTGGCCTTGCGCGTCAGCACACACGTGTCTATGCGCGTTTGATCCAGGAGACCCCGGCGTGGCAGCCACTACCCCCTGGCAGCGGTATCAGGCCGATCTGGAGCACCCGGAGTTCGTTGCCGACCCGGCTCAGCAGGCAGCGGTCGAGGCGCTACAGGACCTGCATGACAGGCTCCGGCAGACGCCGGTGCCGGCGCCGTCCGGCGGGTTGTTGCGCCGCCTTGGCCTGCGCCGCGGCAACACCCGTATCTGGACGCCGGTGAAGGGGCTCTACCTGTGGGGTGGCGTGGGCCGCGGCAAGACCTACCTCATGGATATATTCCACGACACGCTGCCTATCCCGGAAAAGCAGCGCCTGCATTTCCACCGGTTCATGCAGATGGTCCACCATCGTCTCCGGGATCTGGGCAACACCCAGAATCCCCTGGACATCATTGCGCGGGAGTTTGCCCGCGAGACACGGGTGTTGTGCTTCGATGAGTTCTTCGTGTCGGACATCACCGATGCCATGCTGCTGGCAGGGCTGCTCCGTGGGCTCTTTCAAGAAGGCGTCACGCTGGTGGCGACATCGAATATCCCGCCGGAGCGGCTGTACAAGGACGGGCTGCAGCGGGTGCGCTTCCTCCCCGCCATTGAGCTACTGAAGTCACATACCCGGGTCATGGAGCTTGAAGGCGAGACGGACTACCGGCTGCGGTACCTGGAGCAGGCGGAACTCTATCACTGGCCCCTGGACGATGACGCGGAGACGGTCCTTCACGATGAGTTCGTGCATCTCGCCCCGGATACGCCGACCTTCGACACCGGGCTCACCATCGAGGGCCGGGTGATCCCGGTTCGCGGCGTGGCGGACGACGTTGTATGGTTCGATTTCGCTGCCATCTGTGCCGGCCCACGGGGGCATGCCGACTACATCGAATTGGCGAGAATGTTTCACAGTGTGCTGATTTCCAACGTGCCTGCTTTGGACGAGACGCGCGAGGACCAGGCGCGTCGGTTTGTCGCGCTGGTGGACGAATTCTACGATCATGGCGTAAAGCTGATACTGTCAGCCGAGGTGCCGTTGGAGCGGCTCTACCAGGGGACGCGGTTGCGATTCGAGTTCGAGCGCACGCACAGTCGGCTCCAGGAGATGCAATCCCACGCTTATCTGGCAAGCGCCCACTGGGCCGGCTGAGGGGGTGACTGCACGCAGCGACGGAGGTAGTACGTGGCGGATCTGCTCGATCGGATTCTGGAGGCACACGGCGGTGCGCAGCGCTGGCAGGGCGTGCACTCGGTTCTGGCCAGGGTCTCCATTGGCGGGCTGGGTTTTGCCTCGCGGCTCCAGGGGAACCCGCTCAAGGATGTCGAGGTGACGGTCACCACGGCCTGGCCAAGTATCGCACTGGCCGAATGGCCGCGAACGGGGCAGACGGGCTATTGCCAACCGAGCCGCATCTGGATCGAGGAGGCTCACGGGGCCCTGGTCGACGAGCGCAGTGCTCCCGGGGCGACGTTCCGCTCGGTGCCCCACTGGCTTTGGTGGGACCAATTGGATGTTCTCTATTATTGCGGCAACGTGATCTGGCAGAGCCTGTGTCTGCCTTTTACGATGAATCGCGAGGGGTGTACGGTGCGCGAGCTCTCACCCCTGGACATCGGTGATGAAAAGCTGCAACGCCTTGCAGTGATCTATCCAGACGATATTCCCAGTGTGCGCAGTGACCATGTCTTCCATGCCGACGCCACGGGTCTGCTGCGGCGAGTCGATTTCTCGCCGCTATTCGGCGGGCCATGGGTGCAGGCCTCGCAAGTCCTCAGCGCCTTCGAGACGGTGTCCGGATTCAACTGCGCCACCCGGCACCGGGTCTACCCCTGTATGCCCGGCGGGCGGGTGCTCCCGGTTGGGCCGCTGGGGTGGATGGATGTGGAGGATATTACCTTCGCATGGTCCTGATCCGGAGTTGTCAGCATATGCTTACCGAGTTGTGAGCATGTGCTTACATCACTTCAGGCTTTGTTCGCTAAACCTTTGGCGGATCTTGAGGATTGTGGCTTGTCCACCGAACCTGTGGATAATTCTGTGGATGACGCGTTGAAACCATCGGCTAAACCCCGTGAAGAGCGCCTCGGTGTTGGGATGTTCATTTTTTCGTCATTTTTAATAAGGCTTTCCAATCAATGCGTTACGAACTTGCCTCGGTGCCCCCGCCGCAGACTGGTACCGAGGTGGTCCGGGTTCGATCTCCCCCGGAGGGGTGTGTATAAGTCTCCATCCCGGCGCACCTTTGCGTGGGCTTGTCAAGGGGCAAGAACGCCAGCTGTTAGGTTTCTTCGTCCAGCGCAGTGACGTGCGCGGCAACGCACTCGGCGAGGACGCGCAGGTTGTAGCCGCCTTCCAGGGTGGAGATGAGCCAGCCGTGGCCGAAACGGTTGGCAACCGCGGCAATCTCCCGTGTCGCCCAGGTCAGGTCCTGCTCGTCGAGTTCCATTGTGGCCAGTGGGTCGGCATGGTGCGCGTCGAATCCAGCGGAGATAAACGTCAACTCGGGGCCGAACGCCCGCAGGCCCGGGATGACCCGGTCGCGGAAGGCGTCACGAAACTCCTGGGAACCGGTCATCGGCGGCAGTGGGACGTTCAGAATGTTGGGGGCGCCGGGGACCGGGCCCCGGCCTGTGCCGGGGAACAGCGGGAACTCGTGCGTTGAGGCATAGTAGAGGCCGCGTTGGCCGGCGAACATGGTCTGGGTGCCGTTGCCGTGGTGGACGTCGAAATCAACCACGGCAACCCGCTCGATGTGGTGGACCGCCCGCGCATGGGCCGCGGCAACGGCCACGTTGTTGAACAGGCAAAAGCCCATGGCATGATCCGGCTCGGCATGGTGGCCCGGGGGGCGGACCGCACAGAATATCCGCGTCGCCTCACCCGCCATGACCATATCCACCGCGGCACAGACAGCGCCTGCCGCACGCAGCGCTGCTTCGCCGGAGTCGGGGCAGATCACCGTGTCGCCATCGAGCGCGTCGAATCCCCGGCTCGGAATGGCGCGCAGGACGTTGTCCACGTAGGTCGCGTCGTGGACACGCACGAGCTGCTCCCGCTGGGCGCGCGGCGCCTCCTTCCAGTGAAGTCCGGCGAAGTCCGGCTCGCGCAGCCGCGCAAGGACTGCCTCCAGACGTTTCGGAGACTCTGGATGCCCCGCACCGGTGTCGTGCCGCAGACAGCTGTCATGGGTGATAATCCATGTGTGCATCGGGCCACCTCGCTCGCTAGCAGTGGGGGTAATAGTAGCGCAAAGGCCCGAGACCGTGCGCCGCGCTCCATGCGGAGCGTGCCCAGGGAGAGCCGCTGCCTTCCCCGTGGTTGTGTTTATGCAAGTTCGAACCGATAGAGTGCTACTTCTCCGAGCAAATTCGGAAAAATCTGGGCGCGGGCGCGCTTGCGGTGTGCGTTGTCGATAAACGCGCGCTCCAGAATCCGGATGCCCATGGCGTCACACAGGGTCTCGAAGTCGCGCACCGTGCACAGGTGGATATTGGGGCTGTTGTACCAATCCCAGCCGGGGTCCCCGCTCACTGGCATGCGTCCGCCCAAGGCCAGCCGCATCCGTGAACGCCAGTGACCCAGGTTGGAAAAGGTGACGATACCTTCGCGCCCGACGCGCAGCATCTCGTCCAAAAGGTGTTCGGGGTAGCGCACGGCCTGCAGGGTCTGGGTCATGACGACGTAGTCGAAGGAGGCCGGGTCAAAGTCCTTGAGGCCCTCGTCCAGGTCCGTCTGGATCACCGGGATGCCCTTCTCCACGCACCCGCGGATGTTTTCCGGGTCGATCTCCAGCCCATACCCGATGACGTCCCGGGTGTCGCGCAGATAGCGCAGTAGCAGGCCCTCCCCGCAGCCCAGGTCCAGTGCCCGGGAGCCTGGTCGGACCCATTCGCTGATCAGCGCCAGTTCGGAGCGGACACTCATGCGCCCACCTCCCTCGCCACGCGGACCATGTAGGCGCGACACAGATCCCGGTAGACGGGAATCGGCATGAGGAACGAGTCGTGTCCTTGGGGGGCCTCGATCTCCGAGTAGGTGACCCGCTTGTTGCCGTCCTGTAGCGCCCGCACGATCTCCCGGGAACGGTTGGACGGGAAGCGCCAGTCGCTGGTAAACGAGAGAATCAGGAACGAGGCGGTGACATGCTTGAGTGCTGCCGCCAGGTTGTCGCCATGTTCAGCCGCCGGGTCGAAATAATCCAGCGCCTTGGTCATGAGCAGGTATGTGTTGGCGTCGAAATGGTTCACGAAAGTCTCGGCCTGGTAGCGCAGATAGCTCTCGACCTCGAACTCCACATCGTAGTTGAAATTGATCTTCCCCTCGCGCAGTTCGCGCCCGAACTTGGCGCGCAGCGCGTCTTCAGAGAGATACGTGATATGGCCAAGCATGCGGGCCAGGGCCAGGCCGCGGCGGGGAACCACGCCGAACTCGCCATATCGGCCTTCATGGAACTCGGGGTCGTGAAGGATGGCCTGACGGGCCACTTCATTGAAGGCAATGTTCTGCGCCGAGAGCTTGGGCGCTGCAGCAATGACGACCGCGTGCCGTGTGCGCTCCGGGAAGTCGATCGCCCATTGCAGCGCCTGCATGCCCCCGAGGCTGCCGCCAACGACCGCCGCCCATTGGTCGATGCCGAGGGCGTCCGCCAGGCGAGCCTGGCTGCGGACCCAGTCCGGCACGGTCACCATGGGGAAGTCGGCCCCATAGCGGGTCCCGGTTTCCGGGTTGACGCTGATGGGGCCAGTGGACCCCCGGCAGCCGCCGAGATTGTTATTGCAGACCAGGAAGAAGCGGTCGGTATCCAGGGGTTTTCCCGGGCCGATGAAAGTTTCCCACCAGCCGGGTTTGGCGTCCTGCATTGAGTGATAGCCAGCGGCATGGTGGTCCCCGGACAGGGCATGGGTGACCAGCACGGCGTTCGAGGCATCGGCGTTGAGTTCGCCGTAGGTCTCGAACACCAGATCATAGGAAGGCAGCGTGCGCCCGCAGTCCAACTCGAGCGGTTGGTCGATATGGAGCGTCTGTGGTGTCACGAGGCCGACGGAGTCGGCTGGAAATTGTTCGGACATCCGATCCGTAGCGGCTTGCTGGCAAAGAGCACTGAGTCTACTGGGGGGCTCCCGGAGTGACAACCGCCATCACCGCCCCGGGCTTAGAGGAAGACCAGCGCCAGGTCCCGCAGCGGCATGATCAGCACCATCTTGATCAGCTGGATGCCGACGAGCACCGCGATGGGCGAGAGATCCAAGCCGCCGATCGACGGTATGATCCGCCGCGCCGGGGCGAGCACAGGCTCGGCAAGGTTGTCGATGACGCCGATAGCCGGGTTGTAGTGGCCGGGGTTCACCCAACTGAGGATAACCCGGATGATCACCACCACGAGGAAGACATTGAGAAGCAGGTTGAGGAGTTCTGCCACGGAGCGCACGAACAAGAACCCGGCGCTCACATTGGTGCCGTTGATCCAGTACACCAGCGCCAGGGTGCAGAACTGCAGTAGCAGCATCAGGACGATCGCCGAGGTGTCCGCCCGACCAATGGGCGGGATCACGCGCCGCAGAGGCTGCAGCGGCGGCTGGGTAACCCGGATCAGGAACTGTGAAATCGGGTTACGGTAGTCGGCACGCACCCACTGCAGCAGGAATCGCAGCATGACGGCCAGGATGTAAAGGCCAAAGAGCGTGTTGACGAGAAAGGCGAGGGGATCCGTGAGGTACTGTCCCGACATGCGCGGCTCCAGGTGTCATTGGCTGCAACCGCCGAACGCATCGCATGGCGCGGCGGTTGGCGTTGTTGCTGTGAGTGGGTGGTTACTGCTGACCTAGTTCGTTGCCCAGGGCATTGGCCCGGTCAGCGGCGGCTCGCAGCGCCTGGCGGACCAGATCCCGCAAGCCGCCGTCCTCGAAGGTCCTGATGGCCTGCTCTGTGGTGCCGCCGGGGGAGGTCACCCGGCGACGCAGTGTACAGGCATCGTCGTCACTTTCCAGCGCCATCTTCGCTGCCCCCAGGGCTGTCTGCAGTGACAACAACCGTGCCGTCTCGCGGGGGAGCCCCAGCTCCGTGCCCGCGTCCTCCATGAGCTCCATGAGCAGGAAGAAATAGGCCGGGCCGCTGCCGGAGACGGCCGTGACCGCGTCCATCAGGCTTTCGTCGTCGAGCCAGCAGGTGAGGCCGACGGCCCGCATCAACGACTCGGCGAGGCTGCGTTGCCCAGCGGTGACCTGCGCGTTGGCATAAAGGGCCGTGGCGCCGGACTGCACCAGCGACGGCGTATTGGGCATGGTGCGCACCACCGGCAGACCGGCGCCCAACCACTGGGAGAGATCGGCTTCACGGATGCCCGCGGCAATGGAAATGGCGACTGCCCGGTCCTCGGCGAGTTGCGGGCCGAGCTGCGCGGCGACGTCACGGATGATCTGCGGCTTCACCGCGAGCACCACAGCATTGGCCCCCCGCGCCGCATCGACATTGTCGGCGGTGACGTATACCCCGAAGGCGCTCGCCAGCGCTGCCCGCTGCTCCGCACCGGGGTCGGCAACGCGGATGCGTTCTGATGGGAAGCCGTCGGCAATGAGACCGCCGATCAAGCTACGGGCCATGTTGCCGCCGCCAATGAAAGCAATGATCTGATTATCCACGGTGGGTAAGCTCCTCAGTTATCCAGGGGCCCGCGTCGGTTCAATCCCGAGGGCCGAAGATATCGCTACCGACTCTCACCAGGGTGCTGCCTTCGGCGATGGCCGCCTCCAGGTCCGCAGACATTCCCATGGACAGTGTATCCAGAGGAAAGCCGCGCTGCTCCAGCTCTTCCTTCAGCTCGCGGAGCCGGCGGAACGGCTCGCGCTGCAACTCAGGGTCGTCGCAGGGTGCGGGAATGCACATCAGACCCCGCAGCCGCAGCCCTGGCAGCGTCGCCACGGCATCGCTCAGGGCCGGCAAGGCCTGCGGTTGCAGGCCGGACTTGCTCGTTTCCCCGCTGGCATTGACCTGCAGACAGACGTTAAGCGGTGAGAGGGCCTCGGGACGTTGCTCGGATAGTCGCCGTGCGATCTTTTCGCGCTCCACACTGTGAACCCAGTCAAAGTGTGAAGCCACCAATTTTGTTTTATTGGACTGTAACGGCCCAATGAAATGCCATTCGGCGTCGGACGAGGCCAGTAGCTCCTGCTTTTCCCGGGCGTCCTGGACGTAATTCTCGCCGAATGCCATCTGCCCGGCGGCCATGGCGGCGCGGATGGCATCCACGGGTTTGGTCTTGCTGACAGCGAGAAGGTGGACACTGCCTGGAGGGCGGTGAAACCGCTCCTCTGCCGTCCGGATGCGGGCCCGCACCCGGGCGAGACGTTCGGCGATCTGGGTCATGTTGCCTGGTTCCGGTATCACGGGGCGGTTGGGTGGCCAAGTGGTCTGCGCAGGGCGCCGGGCGCTTACATACGAACATCGATCCGAATATTAATTGACAGCGCAGAGGATGCCCTATGGATATTGCCGACCTGCTCGCCTTTGGCGTAAAAAACGATGCCTCCGACCTCCACCTGTCGTCGGGATTGCCGCCAATGATACGTGTGGATGGCGACGTGCGTCGAATCAACCTCCCGGCAATGGAGCACCAGGAGGTGCATCGACTCATCTACGACATCATGAACGACAAGCAGCGCCGCGATTTCGAAGAGTTCCTGGAGACAGACTTCTCCTTCGAGATTCCCAACCTGGCGCGCTTTCGTGTTAACGCCTTTAACCAGAATCGTGGGGCCGCGGCGGTTTTCCGGACCATCCCCTCCACCGTGCTCACCCTCGAGGAACTGGGCGCACCGCCCATCTTCCGCGACATCTCGGACAATCCGCGCGGGATGGTGCTGGTGACCGGGCCCACGGGCTCGGGTAAATCCACCACCCTGGCGGCGATGGTCAACTACAAGAACGAGTGCTACCACGAGCATATCCTCACCATCGAGGATCCCATCGAATTCGTGCACGAGTCCAAGAAATCCCTGGTCAATCAGCGTGAGGTCCACCGGGATACCATGGGGTTCTCCGAGGCCCTGCGCTCGGCCCTGCGTGAGGACCCGGACGTGGTGTTGGTTGGGGAGCTGCGCGACCTGGAGACGATCCGCCTCGCCCTCACGGCGGCGGAGACTGGTCACCTGGTCTTCGGAACGTTGCATACCAGTTCCGCGGCCAAGACCATCGATCGCATAATCGACGTATTCCCGGCGGCGGAGAAGTCCATGGTGCGGTCCATGCTGTCGGAATCCCTGCGCGCGGTCATCTCCCAGTCATTGCTGAAGAAAGTCGGCGGCGGCCGGGTGGCAGCGCACGAGATCATGATCGGCACCCCCGCTATCCGCAACCTGATCCGCGAGGACAAGGTTGCGCAGATGTACTCCTCCATCCAGACGGGGCAGGCACTGGGCATGCAGACACTCGATCAGTGCCTGCAGCAGCTGGTGCGCCGGGGCCTGATCACAAAACAGGATGCCGCCACCAAGGCGACGAACAAGGAACAGTTCAACTGACCGCTCCCGGGAATCGTCACCGCCCTAGTGGTCAATGGAGGAAACAATGGATTTCAACGCGTTGCTCGAGTTCATGGTCAACAAGAAGGGCTCCGACTTGTTTATCACCGCCGGCATGCCGCCGTGCATGAAGATCGCGGGCCGGGTGACACCGGTGACCAAGGGCAGGCTGTCGCCGGATCAGGCCCGGCAGCTGGTGCTGTCAATCATGAGCGACGCCCAGAAGCGGGAGTTCGAAGAGCTCCGGGAATGCAACTTTGCCATCAGTGCCACCGGCCTGGGACGCTTCCGTGTCAGCGCGTTCTACCAGCGCAACCACACGGGCATGGTGTTGCGGCGCATCGAGAGCACAATTCCATCACTTGACGAGTTGGGGCTGCCGCCGGTGCTACGCGAGCTGGCCATGACCAAGCGCGGGCTGGTGATGTTCGTCGGCGCCACGGGCACGGGCAAATCCACCTCCCTGGCCTCCATGATCAGCCACCGCAATCAGAACAGCACCGGGCACATTATCACCATCGAGGACCCAATCGAGTTTATCCATCATCACCAGGGCTGCATCATCACCCAGCGCGAGGTGGGAATCGACACGGAGTCCTTCGAGGTGGCCTTGAAGAATACCCTGCGTCAGGCCCCCGACGTCATTCTGATTGGCGAGATCCGCACCCGGGAGACCATGGACTACGCCATGGCGTTCGCCGAGACCGGCCACCTGTGCCTCGCCACCCTGCACGCCAACAACGCCAACCAGGCCATGGACCGTATCGTCAACTTCTTCCCGCCGGAGCGTCACAATCAGCTGTTCATGGACCTGTCCCTGAACCTCAAGGGCGTTGTGGCTCAGCAGCTGGTGCCCACGCCGGACGGCAGCGGGCGTGTGCCTGCCATCGAGGTGCTCCTGGGCACACCGCTGGTCCAGGACAAGCTGCGCAACGGCGAAGTCAATGAGCTCAAGGAGATTATGAAGCGTTCCAACGAGCAGGGCATGCGCACGTTCGACCAGCACCTCTACGCCCTCTATCAGGAAGGGCGTATTACTTACGATGATGCGATCCGCTACGCCGATTCCGCCAACGAGGTGCGCCTGCAGGCGAAGTTGGGATCCGAGGACGCCACGAAGCCGAGCTACTCCGCGGCGGCCGACGACATGAGCCTTGCGGACGAAGGGGGCTGAGCTGCCGCGCTCAATGCTGGCGTGCGGCGGCCCAAGGGTTAGCCATCCTCAGGAGGGGCTTGATCCCACCAGGGCCTTGCCCGTTCCAGCTGCCCGGCCAGGCGCAATAACAGCCCTTCACTGCCCACTGGCCCGGCGAGCTGAGTGCCTATCGGCAGCCCGTCGTCGGTCCAGTGAAGCGGCACGGACATGGCCGGGGTGCCGGTGAGGTTGGCCAGTTGCGTGAATGGGGTGCGCTCCAGGCTGCGAAAGGCGAGCTTGTCTACGATCCCCGTTTTCATGAGCAGCCGTCCCGCGTTCAGGCGCAACAGCGGGCGCAGGGCCAGTTGTTGCGCGCGGGGTGTGTCCATTTCGCCGATGCGCGCGGGCAGGTCGGCGACCGTGGGCGTCAGGTACAGGTCGTAGTCGCCAAAGAACGCCCCGAGGGCGCGGCCGAAGCGGTTCCATTCCTGACGGGCACTGACGTACTCACCGCTGTTGAGCGCTCGGCCGAGCATGGCCAGGGCCCGGGTATCGAGTTCGAAATCGTGCGCCCGCCCGGTTGCCACCATTGCGGCGGCCTGCCCAAAATTCAGCGTGAGGTAACAGCGGGCCAGCGCCATGCCGTCCACGGCAGGTTCGGCCTCCACCACCGTGTGTCCGAGTGCTTGCAATAGCTCTGCTGCTGCTTCGGCGGCGCAGCGGCACTCCGGATGCACCCGTCCACCAATGGGCGAGCGTGTACTCAGGGCGATGCGCAAGTGCCCCGGGGGGCGGCCGGGTTCGTCGGCATAGGGTCGTTCCGGTGGCGCCACATGGAACGGGGCACCCACGTCCGGCCCGGCAAGAATATCGAGCATGGTTGCACTGTCACGCACGCTGCGGGTGAGCACATGGTCGCTGACCGCACCCTCCCAGAGCTCGCCGAAGCGCGGCCCTGCTGGCACGCGGCCGCGCCCCGGGCGCAGACCGAACAGGCCGCAATAGGCGGCGGGGATTCTGATGGAGCCGCCGCCGTCGTTTGCGCCCGCCATGGGCACGATGCCCGCGGCGACGGCGGCCGCCGAGCCACCGCTGGACCCACCGGGGGTGCGCGCGGGGTCCCAGGGGTTGCGGGTGGCGCCGAAGGTGCGGTTCTCGGTGCTTGCCTTGAAGCCAAGTTCGGGCGTGTTGGTCTTGCCGAACGTGACCAGGCCTGCGCTGGTCGCACGGGCCACGAAGCTGGCATCCTCGGCCACCGGCGTTGCAGCGAATGCGCGCGAGCCCATGCTTGTGGGTGATCCGGCCACATCCTGCGCCAAGTCCTTGACTAAAAAGGGAACGCCGGCGAATGGGCCGGTCAGCGGTTGCTGCACCTGGGTATCGGCGCGCTCGTCCAGGGGGCGGTTGATGGCATTGATGGTGGTGGCTGTCTGCGCCGCCCGCTGCCGGGCCAGCTCCAGCAGCCGCTGGGGGGTGACTTCGCCGTTAGCCACCCGCTTGGCCAGTGCCGTGGCATCATGTCGCCGGTATTCGTCGAATTGCATGCCAGACCTTCTTACACGGGAGTTACGAATGGACACAAACGCGCCCCCGGGCCGGCACGATTATCCGGTCTTTCACAGCATTACGACGCGCTGGACGGACAACGACATTTACGGCCACGTGAACAACGTGACGTATTATTCGTATTTCGATACCGCCGTAAACCACTATCTTATCGAGCGAGGCGGACTGGACATCCACAATGGCCAAATCGTTGGGCTGGTGGTGAGTTCCGGCTGCACATACCTGCGTCCCCTCGCTTTCCCGGAGCGTATCGAAGCGGGGTTGCGGGTCGATCGACTGGGTAACAGCTCGGTGCGGTACGGCGTCGGCATCTTTCATGAGGGCGAAGCCGACGTCTGTGCGTTCGGCCATTTCGTCCACGTATTCGTGGATCGCCGGGAAAATCGCTCGGTGCCCATTCCGAAACCCATCCGTGATGCGCTGGAACCTCTATGCGTTTCCTCCGACTAAACTCTAGGGAAGCGCAAACTGGTGGTCGAGTGGCGCGAGACGTCCAGGATCGTCAGTGCGCTGCGCACAGCCTGAAGAAGGCGGGAGGTCCCATGCAGTACTGGGTGCGTCGATACGGAATTGGGTTGCTCGTGGCGCTGTCCGTCGGTGTGCTGAGCACTCTGGCTCAGGCCCGGGATCTCGCCATGGACCCGGAGGACATGATCGCGGTGGAACTGGCGACCGTCGGGGTGGATCGCGCCGGCGGCGCACCGGTGGTGCTGCTGCGCGAGCCCGACTCCGGTGATGTGGTGCCGATTCATATCGGTTTTGCCGAGGCCCGCGCTATTTTAATGGAGCAGCACGGCGTGCCCGTCCCCCGCCCGCAGACCCACGACCTGGTCGGCAGCATCCTTCAGGGCCTGGACGCCACCCTGGAGCGGGTGTTCGTGGATAATCTGGCTGACGGCATCTACTACGGCATGCTGGAGCTGTCGGTTGCCGGCCAGGACGCCCCCGTCCATGTCGACACTCGCCCCAGCGAC
>NZ_SKOG01000071.1 GCF_007120195.1 Aquisalimonas sp. | reverse complement strand
GATCACCCAGATCCCCGAGGAGGATCTGCAGCGCGTCCAGGAGGCCACCAATGAGGTGATTGTCCGGGGCGCCTGCGAGGACCCGCGGCACGCCATGGTCTACCACTCGCAGATCAGCTACCTGAAGGAGTACGCCACCTGGCGGGATCTGTCGGTGCCGTTCAACCTGAGCCGGACCATGGACAATCTGCCATCCCTCGAGGAAATCGAGGAGTGCCTCTAAGCGGCTGAGGCCGAACAGGCGGGCGCGCCCGCGGCCGGGCATTGGCCACGGGCGCGCTTCGCCGTATCGGCAGCACCGGCTGTCCAGGCCAGCGGCCCTCAACGTCAGTACGGGAGATTCTGGCTCATGAACGCGATCGCCAGGTTTATCGACCTCTTCAATGACTGGTTCGGACGCATCGTGGCCCCGATCGTGGCGGTGCTCACCATTGTTGTGGTCTACGACATCAGTCTGCGGTTTTTCATCGGCCGCCCCAGCGACTGGGCCTTCGAGGTCACGAAACAGTTGTTTGCCGCCCACTTCATGCTGCTCGCGGCCTATGCGCTGTATCATCGCGCCCACGTGGAAGTGGATGTGATCAAGAACCTGTTCTCGAAGAAAGGACAAGCCATCCTCGACATTTTGGGCTACGTGGTATTTTTCGCGCCCTTTATCTACATCTATCTCGACTACTCCTGGAGCTATGCGTCGCGTTCCTGGGAACGTGGCGAGACCACCTATGGCATGGTCTCGATCCCTGTTTATCCCGTGAAGATGCTCATGGTGGTCACGGGCGTGCTGTTGCTGATACAAGCCATCGCCATCGTCCTTCAAGCCGTCCAACGCCTCCGGGAGGACTAACCCATGGGTCCTGAACTGCTCACCCTGTTCATGTTCGCCGCCCTGCTGATCGGCCTGTTCATGGGGCATCCGCTGCCTTTCGTGCTCGGCGGCGTCGCCGTCATGGCCGCTTACCTGGGCCCCGGGCCGGCGGTCTTCGGCACCATTGTCAGTAATGTCTATGGCCGCGTCATGGACAACTACGTGCTGGTGGCCATACCGTTGTTCGTCCTCATGGCCGGGTTTCTCAGCGAATCCGGCGTCACGCAGAAGATGTTCCAGGTCATGCGGCTGATTCTCTCGCGCGTGCGCGGCGGCGTGGCGCTGACCGTGGTCATCGTCTCAGTACTGCTGGCGGCCACCACCGGTATCGTTGGTGCGTCCATCGCCGTCATGGGCCTCATTGCCCTGGCCCCCATGCTCAAGTTCGGCTATGACAAGTCTCTGAGTTCCGGCGTCATCATGGCGAGCGGCAGCCTGGGCATCCTGATTCCACCGAGCATCATGCTCGTGCTCATGGCCAGCTACTCGCCCGTATCAGTGGGGGCCCTGTTTGCCGGCGCGCTCATCCCCGGCCTGCTCCTTGGGGCGCTCTACGCGACCTATGTGCTGACGATCTGCTGGTTCAAGCCGGAGATGGGCCCGCCCGTGGAGGCGGAGGAGCGCGCGCTGTACACGACGCCGCAACTGCTGGGCATGCTGGCCATGTACGTGGTCCCGCCCATGGCTCTGATTCTGGGGGTGTTGGGGTCGCTGTTCACCGGCTTCGCCACCGCGACCGAAGCATCGGCCATCGGCGCAGCACTGGCGTTCATACTGTTCCTGATCTTCGGCGACCGCTCGCTGCGCACGTGTTTTAACACCTTCTTCGATGCGGGCAAGACCACCGCCATGGTTCTGTTCGTGATCGTGGGTGCGACGGCCTTCACCGGGGTGTTCTCCCGCGGGGGGGGCATGGAGTTCGCGCAGCAGGTCATGCTGGGTGCGCCCGGCGGCGAGATTGGAGTTCTCTTGGTCATGTTGCTGGTGGTATTCCTGCTGGGCATGTTCCTGGACTGGACGGGCATCGTGCTGCTCAGCTTCCCGATCACGCTGCCGGTGGTGCAGATGATGGGCTACGACGTGCTCTGGTTCGTGGTCATGAATGCGGTGATCCTGCAAACGTCGTTCCTCACGCCGCCGTTTGGCTACGCCCTGTTCTATCTCAAGGGGATTGCGCCACCCGAGATTCAGACCCTCGACCTGTACAAGGCGGTAATCCCATTCTGCCTGATTATCGTGTTCACCTGCGTACTGCTGGCGCTGTTCCCGGGGCTGATTCTGGGCCTGCCGACGGCACTGCTCGGGTAAAGGTAGGCAGCTGCGAGGCGAACTACAAAGGAGAAGCCCCATGCGAATGGAAAATCAGGTGGCACTGATCACCGGGGCTGGCCGCGGTATCGGTCGCGCCATCGCGCAGGGCTACGCCGAGGAAGGCGCCTGCGTGGCCGTGGCAGATCTCTCGACTGAGACGGCACAGGAGGCATCACAGGCCATCCTCGCCGCCGGTGGCGAGGCAATGGCGGTGACCATGGACGTTACAGACGAGCACGCCGTCAATGCCGGGGTGGCGTCGGTTTACGAGCGGTGGGGGCGCCTCGATGTGCTGGTCGCCAATGCGGGCATTCAGCACATTGACCCCATCGACAAACTGGACTTCGCCGACTGGCGCAAAGTCGTCTCGGTGCATCTGGATGGCGCCTTCCTGACCACGCGAGCGGCGTTGAAATACATGTATGCCAGTGACCGAGGCGGCACCGTGATCTACATGGGGTCCGTTCACTCCAAGGAGGCCTCGCCCCTCAAGGCGCCCTATGTCGCGGCCAAGCATGCCCTTGCAGGGCTGTGCCGCTCCGTCGCCAAGGAGGGTGCGGCGCATGGCGTGCGGAGCAACCTGATCTGCCCGGGCTTCGTGCGCACGCCACTGGTGGAAAAGCAGATTCCGGAGCAGGCGCGCGAGCTGGGCATATCGGAGGACGAGGTCATCCGCAATGTGATGCTCAAGCAGACTGTGGATCAGACATTCACCACGCTGGAGGACGTCACGGAGCTGGCCATTCACTTGGCGGCGTTCCCATCCAATGCGCTCACGGGCCAATCGGTTGTGGTGAGTCACGGCTGGCACATGCAGTAGGCATCGTGCCAGCCGCCTCGCGGCTCAACCGCAGGGGCTTGTTGATCGCAACAGCGGTGACGGAGGATCGAAACGATGTCCGGGGAAATCCTGTGGCAACCGGGCGAGCGGGAGTTGCGCAACAGCAACATGGCCCGCTACATGGACTGGCTGGCGGACAACGGCTACGGACGCTTCGATAACTGGCACGCCTTGTACCAGTGGTCCATTGACGATGTGGACGCCTTCTGGCACTCAATCTGGGACTACGCCGGACTGCAGGCCGACACGCCGTGGGAGCGCATCCGCGACGACCAACCCATGCCGAGCACCCGCTGGCTGCCCGGGGCGCGCCTGAACTTCGCCGGCAACCTGCTGCGCCACACCGGCGGCGAGCGCGCCGATGAGCAGGCCGTTGTTGCGCTCGCGGAAGGCCGCGAGACCCTGCGCACCACCTGGCGCGAACTCTACGCGCAGGTGGGCGCCTTCGAGGGCTGGCTGCGCGCCCGGGGCGTACAGCCAGGTGACCGCGTCGCGGGCGTGGTCTGCAACAGCCACGAGACACTGGTGGCCATGCTAGCGGCGACGAGTCTGGGGGCGGTGTGGAGTTCCGCATCACCGGACTTCGGCGTCCAGGCCACCGAGGATCGCTTCGGACAGATCGAACCCACGATTCTAGTCACCGTCAATGGCTACGGTTTCGGTGGCAAACGCTTCCACCGCGCCGAGCAGATCCGTGAACTGGCTGCACGCCTGCCGTCGGTGCGCGCCGTGGCCGTGATCCCCCAGCTCAAAGAGGCGCCCATGCCGAAGGGCGAGGTGTTCGTGCCCTGGGAGGAGGCCCTGGCCAGCCATGCAGGTGAGGTCCCCTCGTTCACACCCTTGCCGCCGGATCACCCTGTCTACATTCTCTACTCCTCGGGCACCACCGGGAAGCCCAAGTGCATCGTCCACGGCGCCGGCGGGCTGCTGCTCAATCACGCCAAGGAGCTGATCCTCCACGGCGACGTGCGCGCGGGCGATCGCCTGCTCTACTTCACCACCTGCGGCTGGATGATGTGGAATTGGCAGGCCTCGGCGCTGCTGACGGCAGCGACCCTGGTGGTCTACGACGGCTCGCCCGGCGAGCCCGACATCGGCATGCTGTGGCGCGTGGCGGAGAGCGAAGACCTCACCCATTTCGGCACCAGCGCGCGGTTCCTGGCAGCGTGTCGCAAAGCGGAGCTGGAGCCGGGGAAGACCCTGGATCTGCGTCACCTGCGCGTGGTCTTCTCCACCGGCTCGCCCCTGCTGCCCGAGGACTACGACTGGTTCTACGAGGCCGTCTCCCGCAACGTGCTGCTCGGCTCCATCGCCGGCGGCACGGATATCTGCGGCTGTTTCGTGGGCAGTAACCCGATCCTCCCGGTGCGTCGCGGGGAGATCCAGGCACCCATGCTGGGTGCCGATGTGGCCGCCTTCGACGAGCACGGCAACCCCGTCACGGAGGGCCGGGGTGAGCTGGTCTGCCGTCAGCCGCTGCCCTCCATGCCGGTGGCGTTCTGGAACGACCCCGACGGCAGTCGCTACCGCGAGGCCTATTTCGACACCTTCCCCGCGGTCTGGGCGCACGGGGACTTCATCGGTTTCACCGAACACGGCGGGGCGATCATCTACGGGCGCTCCGACGCCGTGCTCAACCCAGGCGGGGTACGCATCGGCACCGCCGAAATCTACCGCCAGGTAGAGACTGTGGACGCTATCGCCGACAGCCTGGTCGTCGGACGCCCCGTCGAAGGTGACGTGGAAGTGGTGCTGCTGGTGGTCCCCGCCGAAGGCGTCAACCTGGACGGACAACTCAAGCGCGCCTTGCGACAGCGTATCCGCGAGGGCGCCAGCCCACGCCACGTGCCCCGGCACATCGTGGCAGTGGCGGATATCCCCTATACCCGCAGCGGCAAGAAGGTGGAGCTCGCTGTCGCCCGGATGTTGCGCGGCGACACCAAGGAAGAAAACCGGGCCGCGCTCAGCAACCCGGAAGCCCTCGACGCCATCCGCGCCGCGCTGGCCCGGGCGGAGCTGCTACCCGCCTCCTGACAGGTGATCGCCCGCCCACGCACAGGTCGGAGATGTGCTTTTCACTCCTTGGCGCATCCCTGAACACGACGTCGCCGGTCGCGCCCCGTTTCTCGGTGTTGCCTAAACGGGAACTAGGTCGCATCCGTTGTACTGCGCAGCTGCTAGTTTTCTGACATTCAGGCAAGCCTGCAACCGGATAGACCGACTTCTGACCCATGGCAACTGCGAACCCAACTCTCAAGCTCGGCGGTCTGGCCGGGCGACTTGCCCGGGACGGCCTCATCCAAGAGGCCGACGCCCGCGCAGCCGTGGATGCGGCGCGCAAAGCGCGTGAGCCGCTGGTTGTGCACCTCGTCAACCAGAATCTGGTCAGTGCCCGGGATCTCGCCCATGCCGCCGCGCTGGAGTTCGGCGTCCCGCTGCTGGACATGGATGCGCTCGAGCTGGACGCCAACGCCGTCAAGCTGGTCGAGGAGAAACTCATCCGCCATCACCAGGCGCTGCCGTTGCTCAAGCGCGGCAAGCGGCTGTTCGTAGCCGTCACCGACCCCACCAACCTGGGCGCCCTGGACGAGTTCAAGTTCCATACAGGGCTGACCACCGAACCCATTCTGGTGGAACACGATAAGCTCCAGCGCAGCATCGAGCGCGCCCTGGATGCCGCCGACAGCAATTTCGGCATGGGTGACGAGGAGCTGGACGGGGATCTGGACAACCTGCAGGTCAGTGCCGGTGACGAGGAGAACGCCGGGCCTGATCAGACCGAGAGCGACGCGGACGATGCGCCCGTGGTGCGCTTCGTGAACAAGGTGCTGGTGGATGCCATCAACAAGGGCGCTTCGGACATCCATTTCGAGCCGTACGAAAAGAAGTACCGTGTGCGCTTCCGCCAGGACGGCATGCTGCAGACCGTCGCCAGCCCCCCGCTGGGATTGGCGCCGCGCATCTCCGCGCGGCTCAAGGTGATGTCGCGCATGGACATCGCCGAGCGTCGTGTGCCCCAGGACGGGCGCATCAAGATGAGTCTCTCCAAGAACCGGGCCATCGACTTTCGTGTCAGCAGCTGCCCGACCCTGTTCGGGGAGAAGATCGTGTTGCGTATTCTCGACCCCAGCAGTGCCATGCTGGGCATCGACAAGCTCGGCTACGAGCCTGACCAGAAAGACCGGTTCCTGGACGCCATCGCGAAACCCTACGGCATGGTCCTGGTGACCGGCCCAACGGGTAGTGGTAAAACGGTGTCGCTTTACACCGCCCTGAACATCCTCAATACGGACGATCGCAACATATCCACGGTCGAGGATCCGGTGGAAATCAACCTCCCCGGCATCAATCAGGTCAACATGAACCCGAAAGCCGGGCTCACGTTCGCGACGGCGTTGCGTGCGTTTCTGCGTCAGGACCCGGACATCGTCATGGTCGGTGAGATCCGCGACCTGGAAACGGCGGAGATCGCAATCAAGGCGGCCCAGACCGGCCACCTGGTGCTGTCCACCCTGCACACCAACGACGCACCCCAAACGCTAAGCCGGCTCATGAACATGGGGGTACCGTCGTACAACATCGCCTCCTCCGTGCATCTGATTATCGCCCAGCGTCTGGCCCGACGGCTGTGCAACAACTGCAAACAGCCAGCGGACGTGCCCAGGGAAACGCTCCTGTCTGAAGGCTTTACAGAGACAGACATCCAGGACCTCACCATCTACGGTCACGTGGGCTGCGAGCAGTGCAACCAGGGCTACAAGGGTCGGGTGGGCATCTATCAGGTCATGCCCGTGAGCGAGGAGATGGGGCGAATCATCATGGAAGGGGGCAACGCCATGCAGCTGGAGCACCAAGCCGCAAAGGAGGGCATCAACGACCTGCGGCGTTCCGGCCTCATGAAAGTCATGCAGGGCGTCACCAGCCTGGACGAGATCAACCGCGTCACCAAGGATTAAGCTATGGCAGCGAAAGCGGCAACAAAACAGCAGCCGACGTTCGTCTGGGAAGGAACCGACAAGCGCGGCGAGCGTGTCAAGGGCGAAACCCAGGCCTCCAACGTGACTATCATGAAGGCGGAACTACGCCGTCTCGGGATCAACCCCAAGGCCGTGCGCAAGAAGTCGGCTTTATCCAGCCTCGGGCAGCGCAAGAAAAAGATCGAGCCGGGCGATATCGCGATATTCAGCCGCCAGCTCGCCACCATGATGAACGCCGGCGTGCCGCTGGTCCAGGGCCTCGACATCATGGCCTCGGGTCATCAGAACCCCTCCATGCGCGAGTTAATCGGCGATATCAAGACGGACGTCGAAGGCGGCACCAACCTCAGCGAGGCCCTTGGGAAACACCCGCGGCATTTCAACGACCTCTTCTGCAACCTGGTCGAGGCCGGCGAGTCGGCTGGCGTGCTGGACACGCTGCTGGACAAGCTCGCCACTTACCTGGAAAAGACGGAGTCCATCAAGAAGAAAATCAAAAAGGCCATGTTTTATCCCACCGCGGTGATCGTGGTGGCCTTCATCGTCACCGCGATCCTGCTGATTTTCGTGGTACCTGAATTCCAGAACATGTTCCAGAGCTTCGGTGCCGACCTGCCGGTGTTCACGCAGTTCGTCATCAATCTCTCGGATTTCTTCCAGCAATATTGGTACGCCATCTTCGGCGGCATCATCGCCGCCGTGGTCGGCTTTGGCTACGCCCACCGGCGCTCGCCCAAGCTGCGGCGATTCATGGATCGGCTGCTGCTGCGGCTGCCGGTGGTCGGGCCCATTCTGGACAAGGCGGCAACGGCGCGGTTCGGGCGCACGCTGTCAACCATGTTCGCAGCGGGTGTCCCGCTGGTCGAAGCGCTGGAGTCGGTCTCCGGCGCCTGCGGCAACACCGTCTACCAGGACGCCGTTCTGGAGATGAAAGACCAGGTCGCCTCCGGTCAGCAGCTCAACGTGTCCATGCGGCTGGCCAACCTGTTTCCGCACATGGTGGTGCAGATGGCGGCCATTGGCGAGGAGTCGGGCTCGCTCGACACGATGCTCTCAAAGGTCGCCGACTTCTACGAAGAAGAGGTGGACAACCAGATCGACAGCCTGAGCAGCCTGCTGGAGCCGCTCATCATGGCGGTGCTCGGGGTGCTCGTTGGCGGGCTCGTGATTGCCATGTATCTGCCGATCTTCCAGATGGGCCAGGTCGTTTGATCTGTTATCCACGCAACTGCATCGTTTGATCCCATCATGACGCCACTCGACGCGCTGCAGCAGCCACTCATGCTTGTACCCGCGACCTTCGTTCTGGGCCTGCTGGTGGGCAGCTTCCTCAATGTCGTCATCCTGCGGATTCCGGTCATGCTGGAACGGGACTGGCGCCGCCAGGCGCGAGACATTCTGGAGCAACCGCAGGGCGTGGGAACGCACGAAGGCCGTTTCGATCTGATCGTGCCGGGCTCTCATTGCCCCGCCTGTGGTCGGGCCATCCGGGCCTGGGAGAACGTGCCCGTAATCAGCTGGCTGGTTCTGCGCGGCCGGTGCCGCGGCTGCAAAGCGGCCATCAGTCCGCGCTATCCGCTGGTCGAGCTCGGGACCGCCATTGTGTCCGGCGTCGTGGCCTGGTACTTCGGCTGGGGTCTGGAACTCGCGGCCGCACTGGTGCTCACCTGGAGCCTCATCGCGCTGTCGGGGATCGATGTGGACCATCAACTGCTCCCCGATGCCATTACGCTGCCGGTGCTCTGGTTGGGTCTGGCGGTGAGCCTCGCCGGCGTATTCGCCACCACCACCGACGCCGTGATCGGCGCCATGGCCGGGTATCTGAGTCTCTGGCTGGTCTACCATGCCTTTCGCCTCGTCACGGGCAAGGAAGGCATGGGCTACGGTGACTTCAAACTGCTCGCGCTGCTCGGTGCCTGGCTTGGCTGGCAGGCCCTTCCGGTGATCATTCTCATGGCATCGATGGTCGGTGCGATCGCCGGTATTGCCATGATCGTGGCGCTGGGCCGCAACCGCGAACTGCCAATCCCGTTCGGTCCATACCTTGCCGCCGCCGGCTGGCTTACCTTACTGTGGCAAGATGACATGATTGCAGCGTATCTGCGCTGGTCTGGGCTGGGCTGAGACCATCAACACGATTCCGGCCCGGATGGCGTTGTAGCCGACCACAACGAGCGAGGATCCTTGTGCTGACTATCGGCTTGACCGGCGGGATCGCCAGCGGCAAAACCACGGTGTCCGACCTGTTCGCCGAGCAGGGCGTGGCGGTGGTGGATGCCGATGTGGCGGCGAGGCGCGTCGTCGAACCAGGCGAGCCCGCCCTGGCGGAACTTGCCCAGGCATTCGGCGCTGACATTATCACCAACGCGGGCCATCTGGACCGGCAGAAACTACGGCAAAAGGCCTTTGTCGATACCGCCACGCGCAAACGCCTCGAGGCCATCCTGCACCCGCGCATCCGCGAGCGCATGGAGGCAGAGCTCGCCGCCTGCCGGGGACCCTACGCGCTGCTGTCCGTCCCGCTGCTGGTGGAAAGCAATCTGCTGGACATGGTCTCACGTGTGCTGGTCGTGGATATTCCGGAGGCCATGCAGCGCGAGCGGCTCATTGCTCGGGACGGGTGCGCGCCCGAGGAAGTGGACGGCATTCTGGCAACGCAATCCCGGCGTGACGTACGGCTGCAACACGCCGATGACGTGATCGATAACACCGGCGATCTCGACAGCCTACGCCAGCAGGTCCAGCGCCTGCACCGCGACTACCTGGCCATGGCCGGCAAGGCCGCGGACCATCACCCAGGGGTTGCGGAGGGCTAATGCGCCACACCAGCGCCAACGAGTCGGTCATATTCGAGCAGCCGTTGAATGAGCGGGTGCGCACGCTCATGCGCCTTGAGCACCTATTTGCCCAGGCACGCTTCGCCGTGGAGGGGGAAACGCCATGGCACAGCCGCCTGGCGATCACCACGCTCGGTGAGCTGCTGGACATTTTTAGCCGCGGCGACCTCAAGACAGAACTGATCAAAGAACTCGACCGCGTCACCAAGATGTTGCGCCAGCTCGAAGAACGCACCGGGGTCGATACCGACCGCCTGCATTACGTGCTGGAGCGATGCCAGAGGCTAACGGAGCGTTTGGGCGGGCATACCGGCCAGCTGGGCGCCGTGCTGCGCCAGGACGAACTCCTCGCGAGCATTCTGCAGCGCACCGGCATCTCCGGCGGCACCTGTGCATTTGACCTGCCGCGGTACCACCTTTGGTTATCCCGGCCCGCGAACGCTCGGCAAGGGGATCTCGAAGCCTGGTACGGCAGCATCGACAGCGTGCGCGACGCCACGGAAACCGTACTGGAACTCCTGCGCGACAGCGCAATCCCGAGGGAATGCGTGGCCCGCAACGGGATTTATCAACGCAATCTCGATAAGAGCATGCCGTACCAGCTCGTCCGGGTCGACTTGCCCGTGGACAGTCGGCGGTTCCCGGAGACCAGCGGCACCAGGATGTTCGTCACCATCCGTTTCATGGAGCAGGGCGAAACCCTTGACCGGCCGCATCAGGCGCACGAGGATGTCCCCTTCTTGCTCCAACTCTGTGCGCTCTAACCCGTGACGGCAAGCCAACCGAGCTATGAGTAACCGTAAAGTGCCCTGCCCGACCTGCCGCACCCCTGTGGACTGGGATGCGGACACCCGCTGGCGTCCGTTCTGCAGCGAGCGCTGCAAGACGATCGATCTCGGCGGGTGGCTCCAGGAGGACAACCGCATACCCGGTGTCGAACTGCCCGACGAGTTCATGGATGTCGTCGATTGGGACGACGAGTCCGCAAAGGGCGATCGAGGCCCCTGACCAGGGCGGGAATACGCACCTCCTCAGCATAACCCACTAGCGGCGTGCCAGAGGCCGCGGATGGCGGCAATGCCCTGGGCGCGGGACTCCCGCATCGCTGGGATGTCCTCGACGCCCAGGCCGCCCAGTGCGTACACAGGGATCGGCACGTCGGCAATACACTCGGCGAACGCTTGGGCGCCCATGGCGGCACGCCCGGGATGGCTGGCCGTCGGTTGCACGGGGCCAAGTACGGCGAAATCGACACCCAGCGCCACCGCTTGCTCGAGCTCCGCGCGATCATGACACGACGCGGCAACACAACGACCCACCGGCAGAGGCCGCTGCGGGCATTCTGTAAGCTGCGCCGCACGCAGATGCACACCGAGGCCTAGATTGCGCGCCAGATCCACATCCCCATTGACCAGTAGGCACGCGCCGTACTCCCGTGCACTCTCGGCGGCGGCGCCCGCCAGTCGATGTCTGGCCGTGGCCCCAAGTCCCGGGACACGCAGCTGGACGAGGCGAATGCCTGCCGCGATCCGTGATCGCAGGTGCTCCAGAAAAGTCGCAACACCCTCAGCGTCGGTATCCGGGGTGATGAGATACGTCTCCGGCAACGTCGCTGCAGTCACGATCGCGGCGTTGGCGTCAGGAAAGCGATAGTGCGGCAGCTCCGCGGGCGGGACCCAGCGCAACGGCTGTCCTTCGCGGCCTTGCGGTGCCCCACTGAACCGGCGCACCTCCCAGACATCCAGCAACACGTCCTTTTCCGGGTAGCGCCACGGTACGCGCAACAGCGGGCGCAATTCCAGCGGACGGATACCCAATTCCTCATAAAGCTCCCGGGCGAGCGCAGCGCAGGCCGTTTCCTCCGGTTCGACCTTGCCGCCTGGAAACTCCCAGCGTCCGCCCTGATGGGTCTGCCCCGCGCGCCGGGTGATCAGTACACGGCCGTCTGGCTTACGAATGACACCCACTGCCACGTGGATCACAACACTAGCGTCCTGTCGCCTCAGGTGCGGTATTCCGCATTGATGCGGACATACTCGTAGGAAAAATCGCAGGTCCACACGATCGCGCTACCTTGACCTCGCCCGAGGTGCACACGGATGGTAATCTCCGGTCGCGCCATTCGCTCCCTCGCCGCTTGCTCGCAGTAGCCGACGGCGCGCGCGCCGTCGGCGGCAATGCACAGGTCATCCAACCAGAGGGTGACCCGCTCCACATCCATGTCGTCCACCCCGGCCCGGCCGATCGCGGCGAGTATGCGGCCCCAATTCGGATCACCGGCGAAGACGGCCGTTTTCACCAGCGGCGAGTGGGCGATGGTGAACGCGACCGCCTCGGCCTCTCCCGCATCCCGTGCACCGCCCACATCGATCGTGATGAGACGCGTCGCGCCTTCGCCATCACGCACGATGGCCTGCGCCAGCCGCCGGGCGAGGTCCGTCAGCGCATCCTGGAAATGCTCTGCATCGTCCGTACCCGGGGTCAGTCCAATGCGGCTTGCGCCGGTACCCATGAGCACACAGGCGTCATTGGTGGAGGTGTCGCCATCGACGGTGATGCGATGGAAGGTGGTGCGCACGGCCTCCCGCAGGCACTCCTGCAGCCGCGCCTGGGTCACGTCCGCGTCGGTGGCGATAAACGCCAGCATGGTGGCCATATCGGGACGGATCATGCCAGCGCCCTTGGCGATGCCGGTGAGGGTGACTTCACCGCCGCTGAGCGCCACCCGACAGCAGACAGCCTTGGGCACCGTGTCGGTGGTGAGAATGCCCGTGGCGGCCTCGGCCCAGCCGTTGTCATCCAGGCCGGCCAACGCAGCAGGAATCGCATCCGTTAGCCGTTTCACCGGCAACGGTTCGCCGATTACGCCCGTCGAGAACGGCAGTACAGAGTCCACCCGGACGCCGCCGTGCTGCGCGAGGACCGCGCAGCAGTGCTTGGCCGCCTGCAGGCCGGCAGCCCCTGTGCCCGCGTTGGCATTGCCCGTGTTGATCAACAGGTAGCGCGGCGGGGTTATCGCCATGTGCTCTCGCGCCACGTGAACGGGCGCCGCACAAAACCGGTTGCGAGTAAACACGGCAGCCACGCGCGTCCCCGCAACCAGCTCGCAGACGACCAGATCGGGGTGGCCGACCCTTTTTATACCCGCCGCTGTGGTGCCCAGACGAATCCCGGACACCGGCAGTATCATCGGGTCGCCGCTGCGCTCCGCTACCACGACCGCGTCCTCATTTAGCTCAGGCGGCCGCAGCAGTGCTTGTGCTTCTTGCCAGACCCGCAGGGACAGGGCTCGTTACGCCCGACCTTGCGGCCTTCTCGCACAAAGGGCGCGGCAGTCGCCGTGCCGCCAGCCCTCGAGTCCTCCTCGTCGGCGTTGTCCCCGGCTGTATCAAAGGCACTCCGGGCGCCAGCGTGCTGGTAGTTGACGTCGGCGCGGTCCTGGGGCTTCGGCTGTTCGGCCTCGGCGCGATCCACATCCTCCGGTTCCCGGACGCGCACCCGTTGGAGCAGGCTGATGACCTCCCGCTGGATGCTCTCAAGCATGGTCGAGAACATCTGGAAGGCGTCTTTCTTGAACTCCTGCTTGGGGTTCCGCTGGGCGTAGCCCCGCAGGTGGATGCCCTGTCGCAGGTAGTCCATGGCCGCGAGGTGCTCTTTCCATTGGCTGTCCAGGACCTGCAGCATGACCACCTTCTCGAAGCGCCGCAGCGCTTCGGCTCCCACCTGCTCCTCCTTCTCCCGGTAGCTCTTCTCGGCC
Source organism: Aquisalimonas sp. (assembly GCF_007120195.1). Classification (GTDB taxonomy): domain Bacteria; phylum Pseudomonadota; class Gammaproteobacteria; order Nitrococcales; family Aquisalimonadaceae; genus Aquisalimonas. Next base: position 32,094 of record NZ_SKOG01000071.1, on the reverse strand, counting down.
TCTTCCAGGATCCGCTCGCGCAACGGCTCCTCGTGCAGGTCGTCCTCGTCGTCCAGCCACCGCCGAATGGGAAGCTCCAGGGCAAAATCGCGATTCAGCGCGTCTTCAAGACCCTTGATATCCCACTGGTCATCAATACTGCCCGGTGGAATGTACTCGTCGATGACACGATTGATGACGTCCTTGCGCATGGCCTGCACAGTCTCGCTGAGGTCATCATCAGCCATGAGCTCCTGACGCTGGCGATAGATGACGCGGCGCTGATCGTTGGCCACGTCGTCAAATTCCAGCAGCTGCTTGCGGATATCAAAGTTGTGTGTCTCCACCTTGCGCTGCGCGTTCTCGATGACCCGCGAGACCATGCCGGACTCAATGGCTTCGCCTTCCTGCATGCCAAGGCGCTGCATCAGGCTGGAGACACGTTCTGAGGCGAAGATGCGCAGCAGGCTATCCTCCAGCGACAGGTAAAAGCGGGTGGAACCCGGATCCCCCTGCCGACCGGAGCGCCCGCGCAGCTGGTTGTCCACGCGCCGGGATTCATGCCGCTCGGTGCCGATGACATGCAGGCCGCCCGCCTCCACCACGCGCTGGTGGCGCGCTTCCCAGTCACGGCGCACCTGCTCGCGATCCGCGTCCGTGGCGTCCTCGCCCAGCTCCGCCAGTTCCGCGTCCAGGTTGCCGCCCAGGACGATGTCCGTACCACGGCCGGCCATGTTGGTGGCAATGGTCACTGCACCCGGCTCACCCGCCTTGGCGATGATCGGTGCCTCCCGCTCATGCTGCTTGGCGTTGAGGACTTCGTGGGGGATGCTCGCCTCGCGCAGGCGCTTCGAGATCACCTCGGAGACGTCGATGGAGGCGGTGCCGACAAGAATCGGCCGACCGGTCTCGCGGTTGGCGACAATATCCTCGACGATGGCGTTGATCTTGTCATCCTGGTTGAGGTAGACGAGATCGTTGCTGTCTTCTCTGATCATGGGCTTGTGGGTCGGGATGACCGTGACTTCCAAGCCGTAGATATGCTGGAACTCGTAGGCTTCCGTATCCGCCGTTCCGGTCATCCCCGACAGCTTTTCGTAAAGCCGGAAGAAGTTCTGGAAGGTAATGGACGCGAGCGTCTGGTTCTCCTTTTGAATCGGCAGCCCTTCCTTCGCCTCGACAGCCTGGTGCAACCCGTCCGACCAGCGCCGCCCTGGCATGGCGCGGCCGGTGAACTCGTCGACGATCACAACCTGTTGATCCCGAATCAAGTACTGATCGTTGCGGTGGTAGAGGTGGTGGGCACGCAATGCCGCGTTGACGTGGTGCAGCAGGCCGAGATTGCGGGGGTCGTAAAGGCTTTCGTGCTCCTGCAACAGCCCCGCCTCGGCGAACAATTCCTCGACGCGGTCGTGGCCTTGCTCGGTGAGGTAGGCCTGGCGCGATTTTTCGTCCAGCCAGAAATCCCCCGGCCCGTCCTCTTCCTCCTGACGGGTCAGGCTCGGAATCAGCTCATTGATACTCGCGTAGAGCTGGGAACTCTGTTCCGCCGGGCCGGAGATGATCAGCGGAGTCCGCGCTTCGTCAATGAGGATGGAGTCCACTTCGTCGACGATGGCGAAGGCGAGATCCCGCTGCATGCGGTCCTCCAGTCGGAACGCCATGTTGTCGCGTAGATAATCGAAGCCGAACTCATTGTTCGTGCCGTAGACGATGTCGCACGCATAGGCGGCCTTCTTGTCGTCGTGGGCCATGCCAGGTATGACGACACCGGTCTCCAGCCCCAGAAAACTGTAGATCCGCCCCATCCATTGCGCGTCGCGGCGGGCGAGGTAGTCGTTGACAGTGACAACATGCACGCTCTTGCCGCTGAGGGCGTTGAGATAGGCCGCCAATGTCGCCACCAGCGTCTTACCTTCGCCGGTTTTCATCTCGGCGATGCGACCGGAGTGCAGCACCATGCCACCGATGAGCTGCACGTCGAAGTGACGCATGTCCAGCACGCGTCGAGCCGCTTCGCGAACCGTGGCAAAGGCCTCGGGGAGCAGTTTGTCCAGGGTTTCGCCCTCGGCGTGACGCTGCCTGAAATCGTCCGTGCGAGCTCGCAACGCGTCATCGCCAAGGCCCTGGACCTCTGGTTCGAGCGCATTGATCTGCTCTACAATCTTCCAGTGCCTGCGGATCTGGCGATCGTTGCGAGAGCCGAAAACCTTCTTGGCGATTGCACCTAGCATAGGGACCTTCTCGATGTGTAAGTGGACGCAAGCGCGAGCGCACTTGGCGTGCAATTCGTGGTGACACCCTCGCAGGGGCCGCTAGCGCCGCCGGGAAAGGGGCCGATCGCATCGCGGCTCACCGCTGCCGCTGCTCCTCTGGCATCATAGCGCCACCGGTCGGCGCGCGGAACGATGACGCGCAGCTTAAAATCCTTCATGATACCTGAACATCAGACAACCTGCAGGCGCAGGTGACTGCAGCCGCAGGCGGAGAGGGAGCCACTGGATGCGCGGCACCCGATCGGGGCCCAGACCCCTGGCCAATGCCTTGAATGAAACCCGCGGAGCGCCTGCCCGACTGTATGCACGGGCCAAGCAGTTACGGGACTGGGAGCAGCACATCCTCAAGGCGTTGCCGGGCGATGCAGGTGCCCATGTCCGCTTGGCGCGCATGGATCGTGAAGAACTCGTTGTCATCACCGACGGTCCTGAATGGCGGCACCGCCTGCGCTATCTCGCCCCCCGCTTGCAGGAGCAGGCCTACCAGGCCGCAGGCATCCGCCCGCAGCGGGTCACGGTGAAGGTAGGCGATCTTCCGCGGCGTCCCGAGAGGCGTTCGCCGCGGACCCTCTCGCCGGTGGCGGGACAAACGATCGGTGCCGCTGCAGATCACATGGACAATCCGCCCCTGGCCGCGGCACTGGCGCGGCTTGCGTCCCGGAGCAACGGCGCCACGGAGCGCTGACGCGGGGGAACGACCTCCCGCTCGTCGCCGCTGCGTTTGCAGCGGCGACGAGCGGGCCGGTACTGTTCAGCTCGTGGCCGGCACAGACAACGGCTGATCAAAGCACACCGGTGCGGGGCCCTCGCCCTCGAAGGTGACATACTCCCACGCCGTTTCATCCGCCAGCAGCGCCCGCAACAGCAGGTTATTCAGGTGGTGTCCCGACTTGTACCCGGTGAACGCGCCGATCACGCTATGACCGAGCTGGTAGAGATCGCCAATGGCATCCAGGATTTTGTGCTTGACGAACTCATCCCGGTACCGCAGTCCGTCCTCATTGAGAACCCGGTAGTCATCCACCACGATGGCGTTGTCCAGGCTGCCCCCAAGGGCCATGTGATTGGCCTGGAGCATTTCAATATCGCGCATGAAACCGAACGTCCGTGCCCGGGAGATCTCCTTGACGAAGGAGGTCGAGGAGAAATCGACGCAGGCGCGCTGGGTTCCGGCTTCAAACACCGGATGATTGAATTCGATGGTGAAATCCACCTTGAACCCGTTGAACGGCTCGAAGCGAACCCACCTGTCACCCTCTTCCACGAGCACGGGCTTGCGGATGCGCACGAAGCGCTTGGGTGCATCCTGCTCCTGAATGCCAGCGGACTGGATCAGGAAGACAAAGGGCCCGGCACTGCCGTCCATCACCGGAACCTCGGCGTTGCTGAGCTCGACAATGACATTGTCGATCCCCAGGCCCGCCAGCGCCGACAGCAGGTGCTCGACTGTTGCCACACGAACGCCATCGCGAACGAGGCAGGTGGATAGGAGCGTATCACCGACATTCTCGGGGTGAGCGGAGATCGTCCACTGGTCACCCATGTCTGTCCGACGGAACACGATGCCGGAATTCGCGGCAGCCGGCAGGAGGGTCAGATACACCTTTTCCCCTGTATGCAGGCCGACGCCGGTGGCGCGGATCACATTTTTTAGTGTGCGTTGGCGAATCATGGCGGCGATGGTCTCCTTGCCGGACCCGTTTCCGAGTTTGCAATCGTGCTACCCAGTTGGATCAACTGTCTCGATCAATGCGTACTAGTCTACTGCAATGAACGCGACCTGTATACTGCACCGCAACATAACGAGCCGCCGGGTCGGAAGCGGCTCGTCAATCGCACGTTCGGCAGTGCGACCTTCCGGGCACTGGTTTACTGAAACGTTGCCTTTCAGTCCGCTTGGCGGCGCAGAAATGCCGGGATGTCCAGATAGTCCATATCCCCCGAGTCGCCGTACTTGCTGTTGGCCGCCTTTTTTCGCGCCGCCGCCGGCTTCTCGAGTTCCTGGTAATCCATCTCGCCGGAGGCCTTCTTGACCGTGCGCAACTGCGGGGTTTTCTCCTCGACCTTGGGCTGGCCCAGCCCCGTCGCCACCACGGTGACGCGCAGCTCGCTCTCTAGTTCTGGGTCAATCACTGTGCCCACCACAACAGTGGCATCTTCGGAGGCGAACTCGCGCACGGCCTGGCCGACCTCGTCAAACTCGCCGATGCCGAGGTCCAGCCCGGCGGTGACATTCACCAGGATGCCGTTGGCGCCATGTAGGTGGATGTCCTCCAGCAGCGGGCTGGCAATGGCCCGCTCTGCGGCTTCCCGCGCGCGGCCCTCACCGGATGCCACACCGGTGCCCATCATCGCCATGCCCATCTCTGACATCACGGTCCGCACATCGGCAAAGTCGACGTTGATGAGACCCGGCCGGGTGATCAGCTCCGCAATCCCTCGCACTGCACCGAGCAGCACATCGTTGGCCGCCTTGAAGGCGTCCAGCAACGTCATGTTTCGACCCAGCTCGCTGAGCAGCTTTTCGTTTGGAATGGTAATGAGTGAATCGACGCTGCGACTCAGTTCATGGATGCCTTCCTCGGCAACGCGCAGGCGCTTGCCGCCTTCGAAGGGGAAGGGCTTGGTCACCACCGCCACGGTGAGAATGCCCATTTCCCGGGCGATCTCGGCCACCACCGGGGCTGCACCGGTGCCGGTGCCACCACCCATGCCTGCGGTAATGAAGACCATGTCGGCCCCTTCCAGGGATTCGGCGATGCGCTCGCGGTCCTCGACCGCGGCGGTCCGGCCGATTACGGGGTCGGCGCCGGCGCCGAGCCCCTTGGTAATGTTGCTGCCTAACTGCAACACGGTCTTGGCCGCCGTGTTCTTAAGTGCCTGGGCGTCCGTGTTGGCGCAGATGAAGTCCACGCCGTCGATGTCCGCGCAGACCATATGCTGCACGGCGTTACCGCCGCCACCACCGACTCCGATGACCTTAATCACTGCGTTCTGGCTAAACGAATCCATGAGTTCAAACATGGTACTGCCTCCTTCTCGCTGTGCGCTGCGAGGGCGATGACCGCTCGCAGACCCGACCCGACTTACTAGAAATTGCCCTGGAACCAGCGTTTCATCCTCTCCCAGAGCGCGTTAAACCCTTCCGACTTTTCGTAATCCACTGCTGCGTGCTGACCCCGGTGGTTGGCACCGAAATTCAGCAACCCCACACCCGTTGCATAGATGGGGTTCCGGACCACGTCCGACAGCCCAGTGACGCTTTGCGGAATGCCGATGCGCACCGGTGCGTGAAAGACTTCCTCGGCCAGCTCGATGGCTCCCTCCATCTTCGAACTGCCGCCCGTCAGCACGACCCCGGCGGCAATCAGATCCTCGAAACCACTGCGACGCAGCTCCTGCTGCACCAGCGTCATGAGCTCCTCATACCGAGGCTCCACCACTTCGGCGAGCGTCTGGCGGGAGAGCCTGCGCGCTGGGCGATCCCCCACGGAGGGCACCTCGATGGTTTCCTCCGCCCCGGCAAGCTGCGACAGCGCGCAGGCGTACTTGACCTTGATTTCCTCGGCGTGCTGTGTGGGAGTGCGCAAGGCAACGGCGATATCATTGGTGACCTGGTCGCCGGCGATGGGGATCACCGCCGTGTGCCGAATGGCACCGTCTGTGAAGACAGCGATATCGGTGGTGCCGCCACCAATGTCCACCAGACACACGCCCAGCTCTTTTTCGTCGTCCGTCAGCACGGCGTAGCTCGATGCCAGCTGCTCGAGAATGACGTCATCCACCTCGAGCCCGCAGCGGCGGATGCATTTCACAATATTCTGTGCGGCGCTCACGGCGCCGGTGACCATATGCACCTTGGCCTCCAGGCGGACCCCGGACATGCCGATGGGGTCGCGGATCCCTTCCTGGCTGTCGATGATGAATTCCTGCGGCAGGATATGGAGGATCTTCTGGTCCGCCGGTATGGCCACTGCGCGGGCCGCATCGATGACGCGATCCACATCGGCCTGGGCCACTTCCTTGTCGCGGATGGCGACAATGCCGTGGGAGTTAAGGCTGCGCACATGACTGCCGGCGATACCCACGTAGACGGAATGGATCTGGCAGCCAGCCATCAGTTCCGCTTCTTCGACGGCCCGCTGGATGGACTGCACAGTGGACTCGATATTGACCACCACCCCTTTCTTCAGCCCGCGGGACGGGTGAGAACCGATTCCGCTGATTTCCACCTGGCCACCCAGGCTCACCTCGCCCACGATGGCGACGACCTTGGACGTTCCGATGTCCAGGCCGACCAGCAAGCGCTGTTCCGTCTTCTTCGACATTACTTGCATCCTCTCGTCAGTCAGCCGCGTGGTTTCCATCCTCGCGCCAACGCACGCTAAAACCATTGGGATAGCGGAGATCGGCGTGTGCCAGATCCGTCCCACGCTCGCGGACCAGCCCCGGATAGGCGGCAAGAAACCGTGCCAGGCGGCGGTCAACGCTCTCGCGTCCGAGCCGGATCCGCGCACCGGTCTCCAACTCGATGGTCCATGACTCGCGAGCATCCATGGCCAGCCCATCAACGGCAAGGCCGATGCGTCCCAGGGTGCGCTCCACCTCCTGGTGGCGCTGCACCACGTCCACCTCGCGACCCGCCGGCCCCGAGAGTTCCGGCAGATCGGATGGCCACGTGTCTTCCGGGGCATCGAAGGCTTCCCCCGAGGTGTTCAACAGCGCCTCCCCGTTCCACACCGCAGCCGCAACCTGCTCACGGATCTCGACGCGCAGCTGTCCGGGCCACACCCGGCGCACCGCCGCGCTTCGCACCCAAGGCAGTGCTTCCAGCGCAGCGTGAATTGCGTCCACGTCCAGCCCCAAGAATCCGTCATCCAGATGCCCCCTCAGTGCATCGCGCAAATCGTCCTCGCGCACGTGCTGCAACCGGCTGTCGAAATACACCGACTGCAACGGGAACGTGCCTGGCGCCAGCAACCACGCCGTGCCCCACGCAGCGCCCGCCAGCCCGGCCATCACAGCCGCGGCCAAGGCACCCCGGCGCAGCCAACCCAGTCGACGTGCCCGGCTTTCCACGCGCTGAGCCGCATCGCCAGCCGCCTCCCGCGCCGGCTTGCGCCACTGGGCACCGCGCCGGCTGCCGCGTCGGGCCCTCATCCTCGCTCCTTGCGACTGGTGAGCAGAATCCGCCACACGAGCTCCTCGAAATCAATCCCGGCGGCGGCCGCCGCCATGGGAACCAGGGAGTGGTCCGTCATCCCCGGTGTGGTATTGACCTCGAGCAACCAGAGGGCCCCATCACCATCACGCATGACATCCACGCGGCCCCAACCCCAGCCGTCCAGAACCCGGAACGCCTCGACGGCCAGGGTGTTGAGGCGCTCGAGATCGGCCGCCCCGAGACCGCAGGGGCACAGGTACCGGGTGTCATCCGATTCGTACTTGGCGGCAAAGTCGTAGAACGTCCGCGGCGTCTGCAGGCAGATCGCCGGCAGCACCGCGTCACCAAGCAGGGAGACGGTGTACTCCTCGCCGGTGATCCAACGCTCGACCAATATGTCTGTGTCGTATTCGGCGGCCACAGTCCGCGCGGCGGCCAGTTCCTGGGCACTGGTCACGCGGGTCATGCCAAGGCTCGAGCCTTCATGGGCCGGCTTGACGATCACCGGCACACCCAGCGTCGCCACCACGTCCGCGGGGTCCGTCTCCGGGCGCAATTCAATGTAATCCGGGGTTGGCAACCCGGCCCCGCACCACAGCTGCTTTGAGCGCAGCTTGTCCATGGCCAGTGCGGAACCCAGTACACCACTCCCGGTGTACGGTATGCCCAGCAATTCCAGGCCAGCCTGGATCACGCCGTCCTCGCCGCCGCGGCCGTGCAGCGCGACAAACGCGCGCTGGTAGCCACCCTTGTCCAGCACCTCGAGCACATCCCGCCCGGCGTCGACGCCATGGGCATCCACGCCACGGGCGCGAAGCCCGCGGAGCACCTCGCCACCGCTGCGCAGTGAGATCTCCCGCTCGGCGGACCATCCCCCCATAAGCACCGCGACGCGGCCCATGTCCTGGGGTTTGATCGCTGGCCACTCACTCATCGCCGATCCCCCGTGCTTGTCCCACGACACGGACTTCCGGTTCGAGCCGCACGCCGAAACGCACCTCGACTACGCTCCTGACCTCCTCGAGCAGGTACTCGATATCCGCGGCCGTCGCCCCGCCCTCGTTGACAATAAAGTTTGCGTGCCTCTCCGAGACCACCGCACCGCCTCGGCGCAGCCCCTTGAGTCCCGCCGCCTCGATGAGTCGCGCAGCATGGTCGCCGTCGGGATTCCGAAACACGGAGCCGCAACTCGGCTTTCCGATGGGCTGACTGGCGGCGCGGCGCGCGAGCAGATCGCGGATGCGCTGCATGGCGGCTTCGCTGTCGCCCTGCCGCAACGCCAGCGTGCAGCTGAGAAACCACTCCTGCGCCGGGGTCTCAACGCTGCGGTAGCCGATGCGGTAGGCGTCGGGGGCGCGCTGCCGGACCGTGCCGTCACGGCCCACGGTTTCCACTGTCTCCACCACGCCCCAAGTCTCGCCGTCGAAGGCACCGGCGTTCATGGCCAGCGCGCCGCCCATCGTGCCGGGAATCCCGGCCAGGAATTCCGCATCCACCAGGCCGACCCGCGCGCTAAACCGTGCCACTTTGGCGCAGGCAACACCGCAGTCGGCATGGACGCGGTTGCCGGGGAGGCGGCGTAGTTCACCCACGCCGCCTTGCAGGAAAACCACCGTGCCTTGCACACCGCCGTCGCGAACCAGAAGGTTGCTGCCCAGGCCACACCACAGCACCGGTTCGTCATCCGGCAGCGAGCGCAGAAACTCCACCAGATCCTCGCGGTCAGCCGGCCGATAGCAACGCTGCGCAGGTCCGCCCACACGCCAGGTGGTGTGCCGGGCCATGGGCTCGTTCCGGCTCAGCTCGCCGCGCAGCTGCATCGTCATGATGACGGCCCTCCGCCGAGTTGCGCCTGGAGCTTGCCCGCTACGGCACCGATGCTGCCGGCGCCTAGGGTGAGCAGGATATCGCCGTCCTGGAGAACGCCGGGAAGGGTATCCACCAGTTCCTCAACGGATTCAACAAACACCGGATGCACGCGGCCGCGCACCCGGATCGCAGCGCAGAGGGAGCGCGCATCGGCGCCGGCCAGGGGCTCCTCGCCAGCGGCGTAAACCTCCGCGACGACCAGCCCATCCACATCCGCCAGCACCCGGCAGAAATCGTCGAACAGATCACGGGTGCGGCTGTAGCGGTGGGGCTGGAAGGCCACCACCAGGCGACGCTGCGGCCAGCCGCAGCGCACCGCCTCGAGCACCGCCCGGATTTCGCTCGGGTGATGGCCGTAGTCATCCACCACCAGGGCATGACCACCCCCGGGCAACGGCAATTCGCCGTAGCTCTGGAAACGCCGCCCGATGCCCTGGAACTCGCCAAGGGCCCGGACAATGGCGTCCCGATCGACGCCCAACTCATCGGCAATGGCAATCGCGGCCAATGCGTTGAGCACGTTGTGACGGCCAGGGAGATTGAGACCCACGCGCAACGGCTCGGGGGTCCCGTTCATGCGCACACTGAAATACGTGCGCGCGCCCTCCTGGCGGATGTCGAACGCCCGTACATCGGCGCCGGTATCAAACCCGTAGGTTCGTACCGGCCGCGTAACCTCCGGTAGTAACGCCCGGACTTCGGCGTCGTCGACACACAGCACGGCCAGCCCGTAGAAGGGAATGTGGTGGAGAAACTCCAGGAATGTACCGCGCAGGCGCTGGAAATCTCCGCCATAGGCGCCAAGATGGTCTGCGTCGATGTTCGTTACCACGGCGATCATCGGCTGCAAATACAAAAACGAGGCATCGCTCTCATCGGCCTCGGCGACCAGGAATTGACTCTCGCCGAGCCGCGCGTTGGCACCGGCGCTGGTCAGCCGGCCTCCGATTACGAAGGTGGGGTCCAGGCCGCCTTCGGCCAGGACGCTCGCCACCAGACTCGTGGTTGTGGTCTTGCCGTGGGTTCCGGCCACGGCGACGCCGTAACGAAACCGCATCAGCTCCGCCAACATCTCTGCGCGCGGGACGACGGGAATGCGCCCCTCCCGCGCCGCCACCACCTCAGGGTTGGCCTCGCCGACGGCGCTGGAGACGACAACCGCATCCGCCTGCGCCACGTGCGCCGCTGCATGACCGATCCAAATCGTCGCCCCAAGGCCCTGCAGCCGCTCGGTTACCGCGTTCTCCCGCAGATCACTGCCGGAGACCCGATAACCCAGGTTCAGCAGCACCTCGGCGATACCGCTCATCCCCGCACCACCGACGCCGACAAAATGGATCCGGCGCACGCGCCCCATGGTGCCGGGCCGGGTGTGATCCCAGGTGGAATGATGGCTGTCGGTTGTCATCGGGCCACCTCCAGACAGCGCTCGGCCACGGTTTCGGCAGCGTCCGGGCGCGCAAGGGCCCGTGAGGCCTGTCCCATGCGCGAAAGCTGCGAGCGGTCCTCGGCAAGCTCCGTTAGCAGTGCGCCGAGGCGCTCGGCCGTCAGCTCCGTTTGCGGCAACAGGACGCCGGCGCCATTGTCCACCAGGTACCGGGCATTCGCGGTCTGGTGATCGTCCACGGCATGGGGGAGCGGCACCAGGATGGCCGGCACACCGGCAATGGCCAGTTCGCTCACGGTCAGCGCCCCCGCCCGGCACACCACCAGGTCGGCCCAGGCGTAGACCGCCGCCATGTCGGCTACGAACGTGACAATCTCGGCGTCCACGCCAGCGCCTGCATACGCTTGTCGCGCCACCGCCCGGGTCTTCTCCCCGGCCTGGTGGCAGACCTTCGGGCGCTGTGCGGCGGCGAGCGTCGCCAGCGCCGCGGGCACGGTCTCGTTGAGCACCTGGGCACCGAGGCTGCCGCCCAGCACCAGCAGGTGCCACGCGTCGCCGGGCTGCGCCCGCTGCTCGGGGGCCGTCAGGCGAACAATGGAGCCCCGCACCGGGTTGCCCGTCACCTCGGCCATGGACTCCGGGAAGGCCCCGGGAAAGCCGGCGAGAACACGCCGGGCCAGCCGGGCCAGTAGCCGGTTCGTGAGCCCCGCGGCCGCATTTTGTTCGTGGATCACCAGCGGGCAACGCAACAGCCACGCCGCCAAGCCACCCGGGCCGGCGACGTAGCCGCCCATTCCCAGAACGGCCCGCGGGCGATGCCGCCGAAGCACGCCCGTGGCCTGAACCGTGGCGCGCAGGACTCGCAGAGGCGCCAGCAACCAGCCGGCCAGGCCTTTGTGACGGAGCCCCTGCACCGTCAGCCACTCCAGCGCGAGGCCGGCCTCCGGGACCACCCGGGCTTCCAGGCCCTGGCGCGTGCCCAGCCAGACCACAGGGACGTCGCGCGCCCGCAGGGCGTCCGCGACCGCCAGGGCCGGGAAAACATGCCCACCTGTTCCGCCGGCCATGACCAGCACTGGCGCGTTCATGCCCGTGCGCGCGCTCATGCCGACCTCCTCGGGCTTGCCGCCCGGCCCGCCATGCGCCGCTCATAGTCGACCCGCAACACCACGGCGAGCGCCGCAACGGTGGTCAACAGGCTACTGCCGCCATAGCTCATCAGCGGCAGCGTCAGCCCCTTGGTCGGCAGCAGACCCATGTTGACACCAACATTGATAAAGCTCTGAAGCCCAAGCCAAAAGCCCGTCGCGAAACACAGGTAGCCGCCAAACGGCTGCTGCGCCCGCAGAGCCGCTGCGCCAATGGATAGCACCCGCCACACAATCCAGCCGTACAGCGCCAACACGGCCAATACGCCGAGCAGGCCCAACTCCTCAGCCAGCACGGCGAAAACGAAGTCGGTGTGCGCCTCAGGAAGATAAAAGAGCTTCTGCACACTTGCCCCCAGCCCGACCCCAAACCACTCGCCGCGGCCAATGGCGATCAGGGATTGAGTCAGCTGGAAGCCGGTATTGAACGGATCCGCCCACGGGTCCACGAACGCCGTCAGCCGCGTGACCCGATACGGCGACGTCATGATGAGCGTCCAGGCGATGCCGCCGGCCCCGGCCACCAGCACGGCGAAACGCCACAGGGGTACGCCTGCCAGGAACAGCAACCCCAGCCCGGTGGCGACCAGCACCATCGCGCCGCCGAAATCGGGCTGCATCAGCAGCAGTAGCCCGCTCACTCCTAGCAGCGCGATGGGGATGAGAAACCCCTGCATGGAACCGCGAACCCGATCGCCCCGCCGGACCAGGTAAGCGGCCAGATAAAAGAGGACACCGAACTTGGCGACTTCCGAGACCTGCAGGTGGAAGATGCCCACGGGAATCCAACGGCTGGCGCCATTGACCTCCCGCCCCACCCCTGGGACCAGGACCAGAACCAGCAGCAGCAACGCCAGCAGGAGCAGCACGCCGCTGGCCTGATACCAGGTTCGAATCGGCACCTGCAGCACGGCCCAGCTGACGACGACGGCCATACCGACAAACAGCAGCTGCCGCTGCACGTAGTAGAAGGGAGCGCCGAACTGGCTCTCCGCCAAGGACATGGACGCCGATGTCACGACGACCAGCCCGATCAGGACGGCTGCGACCACCGCCGTGAGCAGGGCTTGGTCAAGGTTGGGCCACAGGGCGTTGGCACGCCGGGCCTCTGCGGCAACAGCGTTGTGGAGGCGGGCGTTCATGCGATCCACCCCCGCGCCGCGTCGGCAAAGGCGCGGCCCCGCGCCTCGTAGCCGGGAAATTGGTCAAAGCTGGCGCAGGCAGGGGACAGGAGCACGGTATCCCCCGCCTGCGCCACCTCTGCCGCCCGCGCCACCGCGTCTTGCATATCCCGGGCACGCACCAGATCAACCCGGCCCTCGAGGGCGCGGGCGAGCACCGGTGCGTCCTCGCCCAGGAGCACGACTGCACGGGCCTTGCGCTCCAGGGACCTGGCCAACGGCGTGAAATCCGCACCCTTACCCTGGCCGCCCGCGATGAGCACCAGTGGGCCGTCAAGCCCGCTCACGGCGGCCAGGGCGGCTCCAACATTGGTGGCTTTGGAGTCGTTGATCCAGCGCACCCCGCGCCCCTCGCCAAGCCATTCCATACGATGGGGCAAGCCGCGGAATTCGCGCAGGACGGACACACAGTCGCTGAACGGTAGCCCGACGGATTCCGCCAGGGCGATGGCCGCCAACGCATTCCAGCGATTGTGCCGGCCCTGCAGCGCCAGATCGCCCACGGCCAGCAACAGGTCGCGGTCGCGGGCGAGCCAATCGCCGCCTGCCGTGCGCACCACACCGTACCCGCCGGGTGCCGGTTTGCCCAGACCGAACCGCCTCACCACCCGCGTGCGACGCGCCATGGCTGCAACCCGTGGATCATCACGGTTAATCACCATGACCCCCTCGCCGGCATACACCCCGGCCTTGATCCGGGCATAAGCCTCAACGTCGCCGTGCCGGTCCAGATGGTCGGCGCTGATGTTGAGAACCACGGCGGCGGCCGGGCGCAGTGATTGCGTGGTTTCCAGCTGAAAGCTCGACAGCTCGAGCACGTAGAGATCAGGCTCCGGATCGGTCAACAGATCCAAGGCGGGCGGACCGAGATTACCTCCGACACCCACGCGCTTGCCGGCGCGGGCCGCCATTTCGCCCACCAGGGTCGTCACCGTGCTCTTGCCGTTCGACCCGGTAATGGCCACCACCGGCGCCTTCGCATGCCGGGCGAACAGCTCGATCTCGCTGATGATCGGCACACCGCAAAGCCGGGCCGGGCGCAGCGCGGGCTCGTTCAGCGAGACACCCGGACTGACCACGATCTCCCCGGCGTCGGCGAGCAAGGCCGCGTCGAGCTCGCCAAGATGCAGCGGAATGGGGGCGTCCAGGCGCCGGACAACATCCCACCCCGGCGGGCGATGACGGCTGTCGGTGGCAGCAACCGTGTGGCCGCGGCCATGGAGGAAGCGCACGCAAGCCTCCCCGGTTTGGCCCAGGCCAACCACGACCGTTGCCTGCCTCCTTGTCGCCATAGCTACCTGCATCTATCTGATCTTCAACGAAGCAAGCCCGATCAACACCAGAATCACGGTGATAATCCAGAAACGAACAATCACCCGCGGTTCCGGCCAACCCTTGAGCTCAAAATGGTGGTGCAACGGCGCCATACGAAAGACGCGCCGCCCCGTCAATTTGAACGAGGCCACCTGCAGCATCACCGACACCGTCTCCATGACAAACACGCCGGCCATGATGAACAGCACAAGCTCCTGGCGCGCCACCACCGCCACGATGCCCAGGGCCGCCCCCAGCGCCAGCGCCCCTACGTCGCCCATGAACACCTGCGCGGGATAGGCGTTGAACCACAAAAAACCCAGACCGGCACCCACCAGGGCGCCGCAGAAAATGACCACCTCGCCCACGCCGGGAACGAACGGAATCCCCAGATAGTCGGCGAACTCGAAATGGCCGGAGGCATAGGCGAACACGCCCAGCGCTCCACCCACAAGCACGGCGGGGTTGATGGCCAATCCGTCCAGGCCATCGGTGAGATTGACGGCGTTGCTGGCGCCCACGATCACGAAATAGGCGAGGGGAATGAACAGCCAGCCCAGCTGCCAGGAGACGTCTTTGATGAACGGCAGGATCAGCGTGGTCTCCACGCTGTGCTGCGCCGTCACGTACAGCACCGTGGCGGCGGTCAGGCCAACAACGGACTGCCAGAAATACTTCTGCCGCGCCGGAAGGCCGCGGCTGTTGCCGTAGCGCAGCTTGAGGTAATCGTCGACGCCGCCGATAAAACCGAAAGCGAGCGTGGTCATGAGGACCACCCAGACATAGCGATTGCCGAGGTCCGACCACAGGAGCGTCGCCACCGCAATCGCCACCAGAATCATGGCACCGCCCATGGTGGGCGTGCCGGACTTGGCGAGATGCGACTGCGGGCCGTCGTGCCGGATCTGTTGGCCGATCTGGTGCTGACCGAGGCGTCGGATGACGAACGGCCCGACGATGAAGGAGATCACGAGCGCTGTGAGCACACCGAGGATGGCGCGCAGAGTGATATACTGGAATACACGGAAGCCGCTGTGGAATTCTTCCAGGAAAGCCGCCAGTTGGAGCAGCATGTCAGCCCTCCCCCCTGGCCGGTTCCGGCACCTGCAGGGCGCCCACGATTGATTCCATCCCCATACTGCGCGAGCCCTTGATGAGGACTGTCACTCCGGGTTCCAGTGCATCGCGCAATGTCTCAATCAGCCCATCGGTGTCGGCAAAGTGGCTCGCGCCCTCCCCGAACGCCTCACTGGCCGCCGCACTCAACGGGCCGGTAGTAAAGAGCCGGTCGACGCCAAGTTCGCGGGCCCGGTGCCCGGCGTAAGCATGCAGCTCCAGGGCGTCAGCGCCCAACTCGCCCATGTCGCCCAACACGAGCCAGCGGGGCCGGGCCGCCGAGACGAGCACCTCCAGGCCGGCGACCAGGGAAGCGGGATTGGCGTTATAGCTGTCGTCAAGCAGCACACTGCCGGCCAGACCGGTGCGCGGCGTCAAACGCCCGGCCACGGGCTGGAACGTCTCAAGCGCCCGCCGGATCCGGTCGGCGCCCACGCCCAGTGCGCGTGCCGCGGTCAGCGCCGCGAGGGCGTTATACCGATTGTGCCGCCCCGGCACCGGGAGCTTCAGGCTAAAACTAGACTCCGCAGTGGTGACTGTCAGCAGGCCACCAGCCGTCTCTGTCCCCACAACACTGGCGTGGTGCTCCATGCCGAAGTCCGACACCGCAACCCCTGCGGCCAAGTCCCGCCACAGTCCGGCATGGGGATCATCGGCGTTGATAACGGCGGTGCCCCACCCGGGCAATCCCTGGAACAGTTCCCCCTTGGCCCGGGCAACGCCTTCCAGGCTGCCGAAGCCCTCAAGGTGCGAGGGCCCCGCGTTGGTGACGAGACCGATATCAGGTTCGGCGATTCCGGCCAGCCAAGCGATCTCGCCCGCATGGTTGGCGCCCATCTCGATCACCGCCAGACGGTGCGCCTCGCCCAGCCGGAACAGGGTCAGAGGCACACCGATGTCGTTGTTGTAATTGCCTTGGGTGGCGAGAGTCGGTGCCTCGCGCTGCAGGATGGCGGCGAGCATTTCCTTGACCGTGGTCTTGCCGTTACTGCCGGTCACCGCCACGATCCGGGTGCGGCTGCGCCGCCGCCAGAGCCGGGCCAACTCGCCAAGGGCACGCCGGGTATCCGGGACCGTCACCACCGGCGCCGACACCCCGATGGGGACTGAGACCATCACCGCAGCGGCCCCACGGTCGAGCGCCTGCTGCACAAACCGATGACCGTCGAACCGCTCGCCCTGCAGGGCAACAAACAGCTCGCCGCGACGCACATGGCGGCTGTCCGTGGCCACCCCCGTGAATTCCACGGCGGGGCCACTGAGCTCCGCGCTCAAGGGGCGTATCAGTTCGTCCAGGCGCAATCGGATCACGGCTCACCCCCGGCCTGTACGCGCCGAACGGTCTCGCGGTCACTGAAAAAATGCCGCCCCGTGGCCGTGATCTGATACGTTTCGTGGCCCTTACCGGCAATCAGTACGGCATCTCCTGGAGCAGCCTCGCGCAGGGCCGTGGTAATCGCCTCGGCGCGGTCGCGGATTATGCGTGCCGCGTGCGGACGACGCAATCCGGCGTTGATCGCAGACACAATGGCGTCCGGATTCTCCGTGCGCGGATTGTCGTCGGTGATGATGAGCCGGTCGGCAAGGCGCTCGGCTGCGGCGCCCATCAGCGCGCGCTTGCCGGCATCACGATCGCCGCCACACCCGAACACGCACCAAAGCTGTCCGGTCACGTGTTGGCGCAGTCCAACCAGGGCCGAGCGCAGCGCCCCCGGGGTGTGGGCGTAGTCCACCACCGCCAGCGGGCCGGCACTAGCGACGATGGGCTCCATGCGGCCCGGCACCGGTTGCAACCGGGCGAGCCTGGTCTCGATGGTGGACGCCGTCATGCCCTGCCCCACCAACACGCCGATCACCGCCAGCACATTCGCGGCATTGAAACGGCCCAGCAGCGGCGCGCGCACCGCCACCGTGCCCACCGGTGTGGCCACATGCATGCGCAGGCCATCGGGCTCGGATTGCAGGGAGGTGCACATCACCTCCGCCTTGGCACTGGCGTCCAGGGAGTAGCTGAGCACGTCGACCGCGGTTGGCCGTAGCTCACGGTGCAGGCGCCTGCCCAGGGCATCGTCGGCGTTCAAAACCGCCAGACGCAGCCCGTCCATGCGGAACAACTGGCACTTGGCGTCGGCGTACGCCTGCGCGCTCGGGTGATAATCCAGGTGATCCCGGCCCAGATTCGTCAGCACGGCTGTATCGAAGGGGATACCCGCCACCCGGTGCTGTGTCAGGGCATGGGAGGAGACCTCCATGGCCACGTGGAAGGCACCCCGCTCCAGCAGGTCGCGCAGCAGAGCCTGCACCGTGGCGGCATCCGGCGTGGTCAGACCGGTCTCTTGCAGCGCATCGGGAAAACCGGCGCCCAGGGTACCGATCACGGCACACCGCCTCTCCGGCACATCCAGCGCGCGCGCCAGAAACTGGCTCACGGAGGTCTTGCCATCCGTCCCCGTGACCCCCACGGTACACAGTCTTTCCGCCGGATGGCCGTGCACGCGGGCGGCGAGTTCGCCCAGCGCCGCGCTGAGACCATTCAGCGGGACGAACGCCACGCCGGCGGCGACGCAGGCCTGCTCCGCCGCTGCCAGATCCGGCGCACCGTTGGGGTCGCAAACGACCGCCGCCGGGCCATGGTTCAGGGCCTCCGGCAAGTAGTCCAAGCCGTGGACCCGACTACCAGGCAGGGCGACAAAGGCAGCACCCCCGCACACACGCCGGCTGTCGACGGTGAAAGCCCGGATCGGCACATCCTGAGCCGGTGCGACCTGCGCATATCCTTCGAGCACGGCCCCCAGCGAGATCCAATCCGGCTGGCCGAACGCGGCACTCATGGCGCGTCCTCCCCCATCGCCGTCAGCGGGGGCAGCACCGACTCGGCGTCGAGACCGTCGGGCGCGACGTTGAGCAGACGCAGGGCGCCCCCCATCACTTGCGCAAATACCGGCGCGGCCACCTGACCACCGTAGTACGCATCGCCGGAGGGCTCGTCGAGCATGACCACCATGACCAGACTGGGATCGCTGGCCGGCGCCATGCCTGCGAACCAGGCGACGTAGCGGTCCTCGGAGTAGCCGCCGGCCACTGATTTGCGCACCGTTCCGGTCTTGCCTGCCACCCGATAGGCGGGCACGCGCGCCCGCATGGCCGTACCGCCCGGAAGCGTGGCCTGCTCCATCATGCCCCGCACAAGCGCCGCCGCTTCGGCGCTCATGACACGCTTGCGATACTCAGACTCGTCTCGCTGCAGGAACGACGGCATCGGCATGGTGCCGTCACCGGCAATCGCCGCGTAGGCGCGGGTCAGTTGCAGGGGCGTCGTGGACAGGCCGTAACCAAAAGCCAGGGTGGCTCGCTCGACGTCGCGCCTGGGTGGCAGCTCCGACAGCCACCCGCCGGGTTCACCGGGAAATCCAGCACCCACCCGCTGACCAAACCCCGAGCGAACCAGAAGCCGCCAGAGTTCATCCTCGTCCATGTCCAGTGCCAACTTGGCGGCACCGATATTGCTCGACTTGCTAATGATTGTGGCGAGATCGATGCGGCCGTAATCCCGCAGATCACGAACCCGATGACTCCCCACCCGCATCACCCCGGGCCGGGTATCGACGCGCGTCTCCGGTGTCACCGCACCGGAATCCAGAGCCGCCGCCATGGTGAACGGCTTGATCGTGGAGCCGGGTTCGTACGCGTTGACCACGGCCGCATTCCTGTGGTGGCTAGGCTCCATGGCGGCGCGATTATTGGGATTGAACGCCGGCTGGTTGACCATAGCCAGGATTTCGCCAGTCTTGGCGTCCATGAGCACCAGCGAGCCGCCGTCGGCATCGTGGGTGTTCACAGCAGCCTTGAGCTCCCGGTAGGCGAGATACTGCAGACGGCGATCAATGCTCAGCTGCAGATCTCTACCCGGACGGGGTTCCGTGAGCTGTTCCACGTCCTCGATGGCCCGGCCACGCCGATCCTGCAGCACGCGCTTGCGCCCGGGCTTGCCCCGCAGCCACCCCTCGAACGCGAGCTCCAGCCCTTCAAGACCGACATCGTCGACGTCGGTGAAACCGAGCAGCTGGCCCGTGACCTCGCCACCCGGGTAAAACCGGCGGTATTCCCGGCGCAGTGCCACACCAGGTAGGCCGAGAGCCATAACGGTGCGCGCGTGTTCCGGCGGCACATGCCGCCGCAGATAGATGAACTCCCGGTCAGCGCGCGCACGCAGGCGCCGCGTGAGCGCATCCGGGTCGAGATTCAACGCCTTCGCCAGCTCCGGGACACGGTCGGCCGCCTCCAGCAGGTCACCGGGGTGGGCCCAGACAGAATCCACGGGGGTACTGATGGCCAGGGGCTCACCGGTGCGGTCCGTGAGCATGCCGCGATGAGCGGGATCCGAGACCACCCGGAGATGACGGGCCTCCCCCTGGTGCTGCAGAAAGTCCTTGCGCACAACCTGCAAATCCACCGCTCGCCAGGAGAGCACCCCCGCCATTAAGGCGAACACCAGCAACACGGCAACATAACGCCAATGCGGGGGGTGGTACGCTTGCCTGGCGTCAGTGCTCACTACCTGCGACTCCCGTTTCCCTGTGTCGGGCCTCAATCATTGTCCGTGCCGCCACGGCGCAGGACGATAACGTTCTCCCCGCCCGGCATGACCATGTCCAGCTTCTCCCGGGCCAAGCGCTCGATTCGCCCATGGGTCGCCCATGCGCCCTGTTCCAGTCGCAACATGCCCCATTCCGCATCGAGGCGATCCCGTTCCCGGTTCAATTCCTGCAACTCCGTGAACAGCGCCCGACTCTGGTGCTGGCTGGAGACCACCAAAACCGCCGTGGCGACCACAGCGATGGCGAGGAACAGCGCGCAGACCACCGGGCCGTTCACGGCAGACGCTCCGCGACGCGCATCACGGCACTGCGGGCCCGCGGATTACCGCGTGTCTCATCCTCCGAGGCGCGCACGGCCTTACCGACCGGTCTCAACCAGGCCTTCAACCCGTCCGGCACCACCGGAATCTCCGGCGGCAGATCGCGACGCTCCCCGGCATCCCGGATGAAGCGTTTGACCATCCGGTCCTCCAGGGAATGAAAACTGATCACCACCAGGCGACCTCTAACGGCGAGCCGGTCACGAAGCGTTCCCAGGCACACCCGCAATGCATCGAGTTCGCCGTTGACGGCGATGCGCAGGGCCTGAAATGTGCGCGTGGCCGGGTGCTTGTGGCGGTCCGGGAACGGAACGGCGGCCGCCACCAGATCCGCCAGCGCGGCGGTGGTCTGCGGCAGGCGATCGTCTTCCCGGGCGCGCACCAGGTTCCTGGCGATACGCTTGGCGAAGCGCTCCTCCCCGTACTCCCGCAGGACGCGGACGATTTCGCCCTCCTCCACACGCGCCAGCCACTCCGTGGCCGTGGGGCCGCTGCTTGTATCCAGGCGCATGTCCAGCGGCCCATCGTGGCGGAAGCTAAAGCCCCGTTGCGCATCATCGATCTGCGGCGAGGAGACACCCAGATCCAGCAAAACACCGTCAACCGCCTCCACGCCCTCGGCGTGCAGCAGGTCGGGCATACCGGCGAAAGTTCCGTGATGAATCCGAACGCGTGGGTCATCACCAAACCGCTCCTGTGCCGCGGTAATCGCCTGCGGGTCACGATCCAGGGCCCAGAGGCGCCCGGCTGGCCCGAGCCGATCCACGATGGCCGCGGCGTGCCCGCCTCGGCCAAAGGTTCCATCGACGTAAAGACCGCTCTCGCGCACGTTGAGTGCCTCCACTGCCTCGGCCAAAAGTACCGGCCGGTGTTGATCCTCAGCGGTCATCGCTTCTTGGTCTGGATCACAGGGAGAGCTGCTGGAGCTCTTCCGGCATCCCCTCCTTGTCCGCGGCTGCCGAGAGCCAGTGGTCGAACTGTTCATTCCAGGCATTTTCGTCCCAGAGTTCAAAACGCTTACCCTGCCCCACCAGAACGACGCGCTTGTCGAGACCGGCGAATTCCCGCAGGGGGGGCGGCAGGAGGATCCGGCCGCTGCCATCGAGCTGTGCTTCGGTGGCATGGCCGAGATAGACGCGCTGCAGGGAGCGGGCGTGCGCATTCAATGACGGCAACGCCATGAGCTTATCCTCGATTTCTTCCCATTCCGGCAGCGGATAGACAAGCAGACAGCGCTCCGGATCCGCCGTCACCACAACCTCTCCGTCGCAGAAGCTCATGAGCCGGTCGCGGAAACGACTTGGGAAGCTCATACGCCCCTTCGTATCGAGATTGAGATTGGCAACCCCGCGGACCCGAAACACATTCCCCCCGACGATCCCTGTGATGGTTATGCCATTTTTTACCACTTCATCCCACTTTGGCACACTATATGGAGCGCATCTCCCACGTGTCAAGCGACCAGGTCAGATTCTTGCTTGCGTGACAATGACTTAAGAAACGCAGCATGTTGCTGCCAGACGACGGTGCAGAAGGGAAAAGAAGAACATCCAAATCAGTGTGTTAGATGATCGATCTGGAAATAGGGGAGACGAATGGGCCTGGTAAGCGGGGAACGAATGTCTCAATAACGTCGTGCCAGGCGAAGGGCAAATTGATGCAGGCAATAGAGGCCCCGCCACCGCAAGGGCGGTCACGGGGCCGACGGTACTCGGTTGGAGTCAGCCGATAAGCCGGGTTCTGTCGGTGGGCAACCATTCCTCTGGGGCGTGCGTCGCCGCACGCCTCAAGCGACCTACCCGGGAGCGGTGCGGGCCCACACCATCGCTCCCCTATTTGGTCTTGCTCCGGGTGGGGTTTACCGTGCCACGATGTGTTACCACTCGTGCGGTGCGCTCTTACCGCACCGTTTCACCCTTACCTGTACCCCCGCAGGGGTCATCGGCGGTCTGTTCTCTGCTGCACTGTCCGTAGGCTCACGCCCCCCAGGTGTTACCTGGCACCCTGCCCTATGGAGCCCGGACTTTCCTCCGTCGAGACGTTATCGACAGCGATTGCCTGGCCGACTCCACCTGTTAGGTTACCACACCCTAGTGTCCTGTAACCGAAATGCGTTGTCTTTTGCTTGTCGGTTACAGGACACTAGTCGCCGCGCAGGGCAAGCGCACGCTTGTATAACGCGTTCCGCGGCACGCCGAGAATGCTCGCGGCAAGCGCCGCCGCTTTCTTGACCGGCAACTCCTGGAGTAATAGACCGAGCACACGATCCTGCTGATCGCTGTCGGCGACCGATGCAGGCGCGCCCTGAATGACCAGTACGAACTCGCCACGCCGCTGGTCGGGGTCAGCGTGTAGCCAGGCGAGCAACTCGCCCAGGGGTAGCGCTTTCACCGTTTCGAACGCCTTTGTGAGCTCACGCGCGATGACCGCGCGGCGCTCCGAGCCGAAAATCGCCGCTAGATCCTGCACACACGCCTCAATCCGATGCGAAGACTCCAGCAGCACGAGGGTACGCGGCTCGCCGCGCAACGCCTCCAGCTGCTTGCGCCGCGGGCCCGAGCGCGCCGACAAGAATCCTTCAAAGCAGAATCGATCCGTCGGCAGACCGGAGACCGACAACGCGGCAATTGGGCTGCATGCACCGGGGACGGGTACCACCCGCACACCGGCCCGGTGCGCCTCGCGGACCAGTCGATAGCCTGGATCGCTGATCAGCGGGGTGCCCGCATCGCTGATCAAGGCAATAGTCGCGCCCGCGCTCAGGCGCTCGATCAGCTCCGCAACGCGATCGGCCTCATTGTGCTCGTGGAGGCTGCGCAGGCGCGCCCGAATGCCAAAGTGAGTCAGCAGCCGCCCGCTGTGCCGCGTATCCTCAGCGGCGACGAGGTCCACGTGACGCAGCACCTCCAGCGCGCGCTGGGTGATGTCCGCGAGGTTCCCCAAGGGGGTGGCAACCACGTAAAGGCTTCCTGCTGCCGCCAACACGTTCCCCCTTGGTTGTGTTGCTGATAAGCTTACGCCCTGGAGAATTTGGAACTGCCAGCGCAATAACTACATGCCTACGGGGCGCGTTGGCCGCTGGCTGTCATTCTCCACCCGATAGTGACGGATCATACACGCCTATGCACGAGCCATTGCCGCAGTGGCCCCTTCGACTCGCCCTGATCGTGTTCCTGGCAACGCTGGTTGCCTGTGCCCCGCGACCCGAGGAGCCCCGCCATCCGGCCATTGACACCGCGGAACAGGCGTTGGCTGCCGGCGAGCTGGACGCCGCCGTGTCGGCCTTCCTGGAGGCCGCCCAGGCGGAGAAGCCGCCGCTGCGCGACGAGTATACGTTGCGGGCAGCGGCAACGCTGGTGGACGCCGGCGAGGTGAGCCAGGGGGAGCGCATGGCGACCGACATCAAGACCGATGACGACACGCCGGCATCCATCACTGACTTTCGCGATGTCATCCTCGCGCGCGCCGCCATGGCCGACGGTGACTATGAGCGGGCACTGGAACTCGTCGAGCGGCGACTCCCCAGCGACACGCGACGCGCGGCCGATCTGGTGGAGCTGCGCGCCGACGCCCAATACCGCATGGGGCGTCTCCTGGAAAGCGCGGAAACCCGGGCCAGCCTCGAGTCCTTGCTGCCCGAGGATGACCGGCTTGATCGCAATCGGCAACGCCTTCGTGAAACGCTTGCCGAAGTGCCGATGCAGCGGCTGCGCGAGACAATGCCCCCGGCACCCGATGTCTACGGCGGCTGGTTGGAGCTGACCTTCCTGATTCGCAACTACCGGCTGGACCCGCCGAGCATGGAGGAGGCGGTGGAACTCTGGCGCGAGCGGTACCCGGAGCATCCGGCGGCAGGAACCATCGCCGAGGAGCTCATGGCGCGATACCGCGAGGAGATGCTCCGCCCCGAGCGGGTGGACATCCTGCTGCCGCTCTCGGGCTCCCTCGCCGACTCGGGCCGGGCCGTGCGTGACGGGTTCTTGGCAGCCCGGCTTGAGGACCCGAACCACGCGCCGGACGTCCGGGTCCACGACGTTGGCGACAACGGCGAGGACCCGTGGGCGGCCTATACACATGCCGTCCAGGCAGGCTCGGATCTCGTGGTGGGGCCACTGACCCGGGCCGCTGTGTCCGTGTTTGCCGAAGCTCCTTCCCTGCCGGTGCCAATGCTCGCACTCAACAGCCCCAATGACGCCGAAGAGGCCCCCGGACCGGCCAATCTATTCCGCTTCGGCCTTCTCCCGGAACACGAAGCGCGCCAGGCGGCACGCCATGCACTGGCCAGCGGACAGCGCCATGCCGTGGTGCTGGTGCCCAGTGATGACTGGGGCGAACGCGTCGCCGCCGCTTTCGCTGAGGCCTACGACAGCGGCGGTGGCACCGTCCTCGCGCGGGAAGAATACCCGCCGGATGAGAGCGACTTTTCCACGCCGATCCGGCGCATGCTGGCTCTGGATGAAAGCAGGGAGCGGGAGCGCCGGCTGCGCCAGACGATCGGACGATCCGTGGAATTCGAGCCACGACGCCGCCAGGATGTGGATGTGGTATTCGTCGGCGCCTTTCCGCGCCAGGCACGCCTCATCCGGCCGCAGCTGCGCTTCCACCGCGCCCTGGATCTGCCGGTGATGGCGACGTCCCACGCCTGGAATGGACGCGAGGACGTCGCAGCTGACCGGGACATGGCGGGAGTGGTCTTCTTTGATATGCCCTGGATGCTTGGCGAGGGAGACCACTTGGCACCAACCCGCACGTCCATGCGCACGGCCTGGCAGGACCACCTGCAGCAGCATGCACCGTTGTACGCCCTCGGCGCTGACGCCTACCGGCTGATTCCTTATCTTGCAACCATGCGCGCCAACGATGGCGAGCGCCTGGAAGGGGCAACCGGCCTGCTTCGCATTGACCACAAGGGGCTGGTTCACCGGGAAGTCCTTCCCGCCCGCTTCCACCGCGGCGAGGTCGAGCGCCTGCACCCGGACGAGGATCGCGCACGGTTACCCCGCCTGGACACGACAGGCGAGGATGCCGAACAGACAGAAGATACGGAATAATGAACGGACCCGACCGCAGGGAACGCGGACTCTCGGCCGAGGACCGGGCCTGCCGTCACCTGCAGCGCCACGGCCTGCAGGTGCGCGAGCGCAACTTTTACACCCGGCGCGGCGAAATCGATCTCATCATGGAAGACGGCGACACGCTCGTATTCGTTGAGGTACGCTACCGCGCCGACTCGACCCGCGGCAGCGCCCTGGAAACCGTCGGCCCCCGCAAGCGCCGAAGGCTCATCCACGCTGCCAGTACCTATCTGCAGCATCGCCGCCTGAACTGTCCCTGCCGGTTCGACGTGGTTGCCATCAACGGCGACTCGCTGGAGTGGGTGGCGAACGCCTTCGACGCCGCATAAACCACAGGGATGCGACCCCGATGACGCAGTGCTACAGTCCGTGCCATGGTAGCCAACCCAGAGAGCCGCGATGAACGCCCACGATCGCATCATTCAGCATTTTCACGACAGCATACGGACCAAGCAGGTGGCCATGGAAGTGCTCGCCCCGGCCATCGCCGACGCCGGCGCACTGATGGTCCGCTGCCTGAGCAGCGAGGGCAAGATCCTGAGTTGCGGCAACGGCGGATCCGCCGCGGATGCCCAGCACTTCTCCTCGGAGCTGCTCAACCGCTTCGAGATGGAACGTCCGGGCTTACCCGCGGTTGCGCTGACCACGGACAGTTCCACGCTGACATCCATTGCCAACGATGCCGACTACAGCGAGGTGTTTTCCAAACAGATCCGCGCCCTGGGACAGGATGGGGACGTCCTGCTTGCGATCAGCACCAGCGGCCAATCACCGAATGTGCTCGCTGCCGTCCAGGCCGCACACGAACGGGGTATGCGCGTGGTCGCCTTGACCGGCAAGGACGGCGGCCCCATGGCCGAGCGGTTGCGCGACACCGATGTGGAGATTCGCGTCCCGGCAACGGTGACAGCCCGCATCCAGGAGGTGCATCTCCTCGTCATCCACTGCCTTTGCGACAGCATCGATCGTTCACTGTTCGGCAGCGAGTGACTCACCATGTGCCACTGGAAACGCCTGTGTATGCGGTTCGCCTGCGCGCTCTTACTCGTGGGGGTGGCGGCCGGTTGCGCCGCACCGAGTGGAGACGGCGAAGCGCGGCTGGAATACCAGCTCGATGCCCGGTCCTTCAGCGAACGGCTGCACGACCAACGCATTCGCTCGCGCATCATGGCCGAAATTCTCAGTGACGATGAGCTCCGCCACGAGTCCAACATCACCGTCACCGTGTTCGAGGGAATCGCCCTGCTCACTGGCGAGGTTCCCAACCGGGAACTAGGCCGCCGCATCGCCGAGCTCGCCAGGGAAGAAAGCGGCGCCCGGCGCGTTTATAATGAACTCGTCGTGGCATCCCTGAGTTCCGTATTCGCCCGCAGCCGCGACAGCATGATCAGCGCCACCGCCCGTACCCGCTTGCTGGCACTCGACACTCCGGAGACGCTCGACCGCAACCGGTTTGTGCTTCTCACCGAGCGCCGCCGCATCTACCTGATGGGACGGGTGACACCGGAGGAAGCCCAAGCCATCACCGAGGAGGTCCGCCGCGTGGGCGGCGTCCGCGAGGTGGTCCGAATGTTCGAGTACGTCCAGTAGCGGGGGTGCCGGCGCAATGCGCCTGGGTGTGCCGGTGCTTGCCCCTACTTGACCACACGCAGATTGGGCTGCCGCGACGTCTTGGCGTGATTATCCGTCGCCTGTTCACTGTCATCACCCCCGGAGGGCGGTGGATCGTCGTCGGTGTCGTTGAACAGCATGCCCTGCCCATTCTCGCGGGCATAGATGGCCATTACCGCCCGAACGGGAACCTCCACGTCCAGGGCAGCGCCGCCAAAGCGTCCGCTAAAAGCGATCAGCTCGTTGCCCAGCTGCAGCTCACGCACGGCCCGCCCGGATATATTGAGCACCAGGCGCCCGTTATCGGCATACTCCATGGGCGCGCGCAACCCATCCCGGCTCGCGTCGACCAGCAAGTAAGGGGTTAGGTCATTGTCGATAATCCAGTCGTACAGGGCACGGATCAAATAGGGGCGACTTGGCGTCATCGGAGTATGCATTGCAGCGGACTCCCCGGGCGTGACACCCGGTTTGCTCTCTATCAAATGGCCTCGCAGGGCCAGACATCAGGCGCGCATGGTGCGCTCGGCGTCCGTCAAGCTGGCCTTGAATACATCCAGCGCGAACAGGCGCTCGCTGTAGAGCCGGAGCGACGGGGCGGCGTCACCGGGATCGGCGCCGTACCGTGGTAGACGCCACAGCAATGGAGCCAGGGCGACGTCCATCACCGTGCGTTCCTCGCTCAGGAACCAGGCACCCTGGGCAAACAGCTCATCCGCTGCGGTGAGTTCTTCGCGCAACGCCCGCGCCGCACGGTGCTCGGACGCCGCCTCGCCACCGCCGCGCTCAAGTTCCTGGAGCATGCCGTACCAGTCACGCTCGATACGGTATTGGGCCAGGCGCGCCTTGGCGCGCGATACCGGGTCCACGGGCATCAGCGGCGGATGCGGAAACCGCTCGTCCAGGTATTCGATGATGATCTTCGGCTCGTACAGGCATAGATCCCTGTCGACGAGCGTCGGTACGCCGCCGTAGGGGTTGAGTTGCATGAGGTCCTCGGGGATGGCCCCCGTGTCCACACTATGGATCTCGGCTGGGATTCCTTTCTCGGCCAGAACGAAGCGTACCCGGTGGCTATAGGGGCAAGTCGCCCCGGAGAAAAGGGTC
This sequence comes from Aquisalimonas sp., assembly GCF_007120195.1. Lineage (GTDB taxonomy): Bacteria > Pseudomonadota > Gammaproteobacteria > Nitrococcales > Aquisalimonadaceae > Aquisalimonas. The sequence continues at coordinate 3,949 of NZ_SKOG01000071.1, read as the reverse complement.
ATCACGGAACGCTTGCTCACTGAGGCCATCCGGCACTCCCGCGGTGGACAGGCCGCCGGGCAGGTGCCCGGCGGCCAACGGATCAATGGACATCTTTCCAGTACTCCTTCTTCAGGAAGTACGCCAGAACCGTGAAGACGGCGAAAAACAGCAGCACCCAGACCCCGAGGCGCTGGCGCTCAGCCTTGACCGGCTCAGCCACGTAATCGAGGAAGTTGGTGAGATCCTGCGTCGCCGCCTGATACTCCGATTCGCTCATCGTTCCGGTGCCTTCTTCCACCTCGAAGCCGACCAGAACCTCCTCACCATCTTGCTCCTCGAACACGCCTTGTTGCCGGCCTTGCAGGGATTCCAGCGCGTGCGGCATTGCCGTTCCGGAGATGACGGTATTGTCGTAACCGGTGGCTGCGTCCTCATCTACATAGAAGCTGTTCAGGAATGTATAGATGTACCCCGGTCCGTGCCGGCGTGCCGTGAGGGACAGATCCGGCGCTGCCACGCCAAACCACCGCTCGGCGTCCTCCTCGGACATCGCATTGGTCATGGTCTCCTGCACCAGTGTGTCGGGCTTGAAGATCAGGTATCTCTCCACCAGATCCTCGTCAATCCCCAGATCCTGCGCGATGCGGTTGTACCGAATCATCGAGGCCTCATGACAGGCCATACAGTAGTTGGCAAACAGCTGTGCCCCGCGTTGCAGGGACGCCTTGTCGTGGGGATTGACGTTGGGATCCATCATGTCGCCGCCCGGGGCGGCCGACCAGCCCAGCGCCGGAGTGAGTACGAGCGTCAGCACTAGAAGTAGTTTTTTCATCAGGACGTCACCCTCTCGGGAAGCGGCTTGGTCCTCTCCAGGCCGAAGGCCGTGTAGACGAACAGGAAGATGAAGTAGCCAAAGTAGATCACCGAGCCGATACGGGACATGATTACGTTCATCGCCGTCGCCGGCTGCGTACCCAGGTAGGTCAGGAGAATAAAGCCAACGGCAAACAGCCCCAGAGCCACCTTGAAGCTGAACCCGCGATACCGGATGGAGCGCACGCGCCCCCGGTCAAGCCACGGCAGCACAAAGAGGATAAGCACGGCCAGCCCCATCAGCAGCACACCGCCGAAGGTATCCGGCACCGCGCGCAGGATGGCGTAGAAGGCGGCGAAGTACCACACCGGGGCGATGTGATCCGGGGTCACCAACGGGTTGGCTTTCTCGAAGTTGGGCGCCTCGATAAACAACCCGAAGAAATCCGGCACATAGAACAGCACCACCGAGAAGAACAGGAAGAACACACCCACGCCCACGAGATCCTTCACCGAATAATACGGGTGGAAGGGGATACCGTCCTTGGGCACGCCGTTGGCATCCTTGTTCTTCTTGATGTCGATGCCGTCGGGGTTGTTGGAGCCTACCTCGTGCAGCGCCAGGATATGCGCCACCACAAGCAAGATGATTACCAGCGGCACGGCGGCCACATGGAGCGCGAAGAACCTGCCCAAGGTCACCTCGCTGACGACGTAATCACCGCGGATCCACAGCGCCAGATCCGGGCCAAGGAAAGGAATCGCGCCGAACAGCGAGATGATTACCTGCCCGCCCCAATAGGACATCTGCCCCCAGGGGAGCATGTAGCCCATGAACGCCTCGGCCATGAGCAGCACAAAGATCAGGCAGCCAAAGATCCACAGCAGCTCCCGGGGCTTCTGATAGGAGCCGTACATGAGCGCCCGGAACATGTGCAGATACACCACCACGAAGAACGCCGAGGCGCCGGTGGTGTGAATGTAGCGAATCAGCCACCCCCACTCGACGTCGCGCATGATGTACTCCACCGACTCGAATGCGCGATCCTCGGAGGGAATGTAGTTCATCGTCAGGAAGATGCCCGAGATGATCTGAATGACCAGTGCCAGCAGCGCGAGCGACCCGAAGTAGTACCAAAAGTTGAAGTTCTTGGGCGCGTAATACTCCGAGAGGTGCTCGCGCCACATCTTTGACATTGGAAAGCGGTCATCAATCCAGCCAACCAGCCCCCCCGATCTGGTTTCGCTCATCAGGCTACTCCTTCTTCTTCGTCGTCTTCACCTACCAAAATGGTGTCATCGTCGATGAACTTGTAGGGTGGGACTACGAGGTTTAGATTCGCCGGCACCCCCCGATACACCCGTCCTGCCAAGTCGAAGTACGACCCGTGGCATGGGCAAAAGAAGCCGCCGATCCACTCGCGGTCCATTCCCTCCGGCGTCTCGTCCGGACGGAACAGCGGCGAACAGCCCAGGTGCGTGCAAATGCCCACCAGCACCATGATCTCCGGCTTGACCGACCGGTACTTGTTACGCGCATAGTCCGGCTGCTGCGGATCGTTGGAGTCCGGGTCCACGAGCTGGGCGTCGATCGTCTCCAGGGCATCGACCGTCTCTTCGTCCCGACGGAAGATCCACACCGGGTTGCCACGCCATTCGACGTTGATCAGCTGACCCTTCTCCAGGCCGGTGATGTCAACCTCCACCGGTGCGCCCGCCGCCTCGGCACGCGCGCTCGGCCGCCAGTAGGCGATAAAGGGTACCACCAGAAAAGCGACGCCAGCGCCCCCGACCACGGTGGTTGCCGCGGTCAGAAACCGGCGCCTTCTCTTGTCCGCGCCATCATGTTTCATAGCTACCCCCTCGCTGGGTTGTTCCACGTGACTTGAGTGATCTCCTGCGAAATTACACTCACCTGCTTGTGGCGGGTTGTCGCAACTCTGACACAACCGCCCCGGGCGCCCGACCGAGGTAGCGGCCGTGGCATATGGACAGCGTGGTCACCGACGCAAATCGAGGGGCAAAATTGCTTCACACTTCCCCCTCAGGCACGGCGAACCAGGATCCGCTATCCGCCTTGGCAGGTCAAGCCACAACGGCCACACACCTGCCTTGCCGGGGCCCTTCGTGTTTATTTGGACAGCACCAAGGCACGAAATTCTGCACTCACGCCGGGCTGTCCACATCGACGAACTCGTGGCTGAACCCGAAGCGCTGCGCCAGGTGATCGCCAAGCGCCGCCACCCCGCCACGCTCCGTGGCATGGTGCCCGGCCGCCAGGTAATGCAGCCCGCACTCCCGTGCAGTATGGACGGTGGGCTCGGAGATTTCTCCGGAAAAGTACAAATCCACCCCAAGCGTGGCGACGTGATCGATAAACCCTTGGCCGCCGCCGCTACACCACGCAACACGCTGCACCGGATGCTCGCCCCCGGCCACCACGGTTGGCTCCCGCCCCAGGAGGCGGGACAGCCGAGCTGCAAACGCCTGCAGGGACTCGGGTTGCGGGAGTTCGCCGCACAGGCCCAGCGGGCGGTATGTGCCTGTGTCGAAGGTACCGGTAACGCTCAACCCGAGGCCCCTGGCAAGACAGGCATTATTGCCAAGCTCCGGGTGCGCATCCAACGGCAGGTGGTAGGCCAGGAGGCTCATGTCGTGGGTCAGCAGGGTTCGCAGACGCGACGCCTTCATTCCGGTGATCCGTGCATCCTCATGTTTCCAGAAGTAGCCGTGATGGACCAGCACGGCATCCGCATCCCGGCGCACGGCCGCATCCAGCAGGGCCAGGCAGGCCGTGACCCCTGAGACCAGGCGCCTGACCGGGCGGTGTCCCTGGACCTGAAGGCCGTTGGGCGCGTAATCGCCAAACGCGGGGGCTTGCAGCAACTCATCGATATAGGCAGCAATTGCCTCGGGTTCCATCGCCTCCTCCCAATCCGGAATTGATATACTAGTGTCCTGTAACCGAAATTCGTTGTCTTTTGCTTGTCGGTGCGCCTTCGAGGCTAGGCGCCGGGCCGAAGGCGTAGCGGACCCTACGGCGAGGACCGGCAACACCGCCTCGGAGGCGCACCGGCAAGCCCTCCGGGAGCGCCTGTCCGGCCGCGCAGCGGTGTTGCGCCTCTTGCCAAGGGCGACGGCCATTGGCTGCGAG
>NZ_SKOG01000211.1 GCF_007120195.1 Aquisalimonas sp. | reverse complement strand
CGCCATCGCGTTCCAGCGAATGATCGAGCGAAGCCGCCACTCCAGCGCGTGATCCCCCGGCGAGCGCGCCTGCATCTGCGCCGGGATGGTGTTCAAATACGCCGTCGTCGCCTTGAACGGAATGTAACCACCCCGCCGGCGCGCCTTGTCCACCAGCGTCTCCAGCAAAAAATGCGCCCGCTCCGGGCCCTCCAGCTCAATGACCGCCTCCAAGGCCTCGAGCCATTCACCTGTCTCCTGGGGATCGATATCGTCGGGTTTCTCAGCCATGGATCTACCTTATTGGTTATGCCCTGCGGCCCGCGGCCAGTGCGGCCCTCGCCGAGGGGGCCGCACCGTGTCCATCGCCATGCGAGCAATGGAGCCGTCGAGGCGGATTGGGCGCGGCTATTCTCGCGAACGCGCAGAGCCGAGGGTTGTCCCGCGCGTGATCGCAGCGCAAGTCAGTGGTATCTCGATACACGTTTCAGCATAGAAGCCCGGCGGGCGCCTAACCAGGCAGCATTTTACGCCGTGGGGGCACGCACTGACTCTGTCGCCTTGTGTTGCGATGCGCCACGCGTCGCCTGGGTGGACATGCCGGCGGTGAGGGCGAACCGCATCGCCTCGTCGATCCCCAGCTCAACCGGCTCCAGTTGAGCTCTTGGCAGAATGAGCGTGTAGCCGCCAACCTGGTAGCTCATGGGCATGTACACCGCAACTTGATCCGAACCCCCCATGTTCTCCGGCAGGCCCGCCCAGTCTTGCCGTGTCACAAAACCCAGCAGCCGCGCGGAGGTCTCGCCGAAGGGCAGGCGGACCATGACCACCTGAGACGCCTGTTGCTGATTGCCGCGGGAGATGAACGCCATCAGGTCCTGGACGGCGGAATACACCGTCTTGATGAGTGGGATGCGGTGCACAATGGTCTCGGCGATCTGGAATAGCCGGCGGATCAGGTACGCCTGCAGCAGCACACCGACTGCGAAAACGAGGCCTATGCCGAGCAGGACGCCCAGCCCCGGCATATACCAGCTCTGCGGCAGGAGAAAGCCGATGATGCCGCCCAGGACGTTTTCCGCTGTGCGGGCAATCCAGATGATCAGATAGATGGTAACGAATACCGGCAGGACGGCAGCAAGTCCCTTGAGAAAAATGCCGCTCAGATGGCGCATGAAAGCCCTCCTTGTCGTGTCACTGGCGGGCTATTGGCCCCCGAAGACATCGCGCAGTAACTCGCTGGTCCTTGCCCGCGGATCCTCACGGATGCGCGCCTCCTCCTCGGCAAGCACCGTGAACAGCCCGTCCAGGGCCCTGTCCGTGACGTAGCGTTCCAGATCGAGGTCGAGTTCGCCGAGCAGCGGCAGCTGGTTGTACGTGTTACGCAGCGGTTGATAGACGCGGTAAACGCCGGTTTGCTCCATGTGGCCCTGGATTACCGGTTGGTAGCGTTGCCGCAGCTCCGACTCTGAGTGCTCGCGAAGATAGGCGGTTGCGGCGGCGTCTTCCCCGTTGAGAACCGCGTACACGTCGGCCGGTCGCATATTACGGATCGCATCGGCGAACACCGAGGCCGCCTCCTGCGCCGCAGACTCTGCAGCCCGGTTCATCGTCCGCTCCAACTCGTCCACCTGCGAGCCCAATCCGGCTGCGCGCAGTCGGGTCGCGGCGGACTGTAACTCGTCCGGCAGCTCGATGCGGATACGGGCATTGCCCAGGTACCCGTCCTCGCGCGCCGTGCGCTCGACGGTGCGTTCGGTGCCCACCCGCAAGGCCTCGCGAAGCGCGCCTGCAACACGCCCTTCGTCCTGTTCGGCGCTGTCGACCTGTTCGACGCTGCCGTCTTGTTCGGACCCCGGTATCGTGAAGTCCGCGCCGGCGCAGCCCGATGCCAGTAGCGTGACGAGAAGAATCGCGAACAGTTGTCGACGCATGGGGTGCTCCTGGATGTACAAAATAAAGGGCCCCCCGGCACGTATAACCTGCCAGCGAGCACAAGGATCTGCGGGAGTTGGCCCAACGTGTGGCAGCTCACGGCGGTGAAGAGGGGTTGGCCGGGCTGGAACAAATCAGCCCTCCTGCGGAGGGCTGGCATTCTGCCTTCGGGCAGGCCGACAATCCGGCTATCCGGCCCAGACGCTGCACCAGCCGTCTTCATTCACGAGCACGTCGGCGAACTCGGGGTGATGGCATTGTCCCCAGCCGTTATCCTCCGCGCCGGCCCAAAAAGCGCAGTTATGGCAGTACTGCCCTTCCTCGTACTCGGGGTGATCAGCAGCGTCAGCCGCATCGTTGACGTAATCGAGGGCGTGGCCATCCTCGGCCTGGGGCATCGCCTTGACACTGCGCTGATGGATCAGCGTGCTGAGCGGCAGTGCCGCCACGGCCATCGCCCCGGTCTTGAGGAATCTGCGGCGACCGGTATCGGTTGGCTTGGTCATGGTGACTCCTTTTAGGTTGCTCCAAGGTTGGTTGTTGCTTCTCTAAGGGTAGACCAAATTGAGCATACCCTCACAACAGACTCAATGCGCGCCTGGGAGTTCCTGTTTGACGGCTGCGACTCGCGCGGGGATTACCAGGGTGTCAGTCTACTGGCGGCCAGACGTCGCGCGGGTGACGATCCGCCCCGTGTCGTTCAGCCACAAGGTGCGTGCAGCCGTGCCCGCTGCGGTTCGGTATTCCATGGTCAAACGCTCGCCCGGATGGTCCTGGCCTTCACGGCCCGTGACCATATAGCGTTGACCGCGGTAGTCGATCCACCCTGGGAAGACGCGGATATGGTTGGGCGGGGCATCGGGGTCGGGTGCCCAGACCGGTTGTGCCGCCGTGTCATCAAGCACCGGCGGGCGAGGGCAGAAATCCGTCTGGCGCAGCGGCCCACGTACGGGTGCGTTGGCTGACGCCCGCGGGGGGCGGGCCTGTTCGTCGGGGCGTGCTCTGGTCCATCCCGCCTCGTCGGCGTGGTTGGCGAGATGGCGCACCAGGGTTGTCTCCTGGGTCGCGTAGTCATCGCGGGTTTCGAGCGGATAGGGATGATGCCAAATGGCCGTGGGCGCCTGGCGCATGGCTTTCAGGCGGATGATGCGCAGCTCCGTTGCTGACAGCGCAGCCGTGTCGTTGCCGAATGGAGTCGTGACTGGGTCGTGTTCCGGGTCGCGGATCAGGCAGGCGAAAGGTTTGCCGTTGCACCAGCCCGTGCAGTACAACTGAACGATCCGGCGATGGCGCGCGCCGATGCGGTCCTGGGCCGATTCAGCGCTGCCCATCAGGTGCCGGATCACCAGGGTTGGTTCCACGACGTGCAGCGCTGTCACCTTTTCAGGGCCCACCATGACGCACCTCTCGAGCCTGTAGTCACCTGCCTTGAGGGGCAAGTGTGCTCGATGCGGTGGCGCGGGGCTTTTCCTTAAGCGTCGCTCAACCAGTCTACCGGCGTCAGATAACGGCTGGTGAGGCGCTCTTCCGCTGATCCCGGTTCCGGTGTATACCCATACTGCCATCGGGCCAGCGGTGGCAGGGACATGAGGATGGACTCGGTGCGGCCGCCTGACTGGACGCCGAACTTGGTTCCGCGGTCGAACAGCAGGTTGAATTCCACATAGCGACCGCGCCGATATAGCTGGAACTGCCGTTCCCGGGCGCCCCATGGCATGGCCCGCCGGCGCTGCACAATGGGCACATAGGCACAGTGGAAGTGGTCGGCCACCGAACGCATGAAGGCGAAGCACTGCTCAAACCCCCAGTCGTTCAGGTCGTCGAAGAACAGGCCACCGATGCCGCGCTGCTCGCCGCGGTGCGGCAGGTGGAAATAGTCGTCGCACCAGCGCTTGTAGCGGCGATAGATGTCGTCGCCGAACGGCGCGCAGGCTTGGCGCGCGACCGCGTGCCAGTGGCGGCAATCGTCGTCGAACCCGTAATAGGGGGTGAGGTCGAAGCCGCCGCCAAACCACCATACCGGCGGTGCATCAGCACGCTCGGCTATGAAGAAGCGGACATTGGCGTGGGCTGTGGGTACATAAGGATTGTGGGGGTGGACCACCAGGGAGACGCCCATCGCCTGGAAGCGCCGGCCGGCGAGTTCCGGCCGGCGCTCGGAGGCGGCCTCGGGCAGGCTGTCACCGTGGACATGGGAGAAATTGATGCCGGCCTGCTCGAAGACGGCGCCCCCGCGCAGGACGCGCGAGCGGCCCGCGCCTCCCTCAGCGCGCTCCCACGCGTCTTCATGAAAGCGCCCGTCGCCGTCCTCTGTTTCCAGCAGCCGGCACAGGGCCTCCTGGCGCCCCAGTAGGTAGGTCTTAACGGCTTCCGGATCGGGCTTGGTCATAGGTGGATTCCGATGCTATCGCGGCCCGTCAGACAGGAGGCGGCTAAGGGCGCAGTATCCCGCCACTGGCGCCATCACGGATTTCTGTGGGCCGCTCCTGACCTCCCGTGCTTCCGGGCACCACCAGATCAATCGAGCCGCCCAGGCGCCAGCGCGCCTGGCTCGCCGTGCGCGCGGGCGGCGCGCCCCGGCGGTTGGCGCTGGTGGACACCAGCGCATCACCGAAGGCTTGGCTCAAACGCGCGGCCAGGGCGTGCGCGGTGACACGCACGGCCAGGGTGCGACGCCCCCCGGTGAGCCAGACGGGGACGTCCGCGCGGCAGGGTAGCACCCAGGTGATCGGGCCCGGCCAGGTGGCCAGTGCCCGATCCAGTTGGGCCGGCGATGCGGCGAGATAGGGCAACACGGTGTCGATGCAGCCCGCCAGCAGGATCAGCCCCTTGCCCTGCGCTCGCCCCTTGACCCGGCGTAAACGATTCACGGCCCGCCGGTCCAGCGGATCGCAGCCCAGGCCATAGACGGCCTCGGTGGGGTAGGCGATGATGCCCCCGCCCTTGAGAGCGCGCACGGCAGACAGCAGGCGTAAATCCATGTCAGTTCTTCGCTGTGCGCTTCCGGGACGATCCTTTGGTGGAGGACGTCTTGCTGGATGCCCCCTTGCGCCGCGCCTTGCGCTCCGGAGCCTTGGCAAGCAGCTCTTGGCACGCTGCCAGATCCAGCGTCTCCGGTTCGACATCCTTGGGAATTTTGGCGTTCTTTTTGCCATCCGTGACATACGGGCCGTAGCGGCCATGCAGCACACGGACGCCGCCTTCAAACTCGTTGATGGTGCGGTTGGCGTCCTCGCGTTTCTTTTCGGCAATCACCTCGCGCGCGCGCTCCGGCGTGATGGTGTATGGGTCGTCGTCGCGCAGGGAGACAAACTTGTTGCCGTACCGCACATAGGGGCCGAAGCGCCCGATGTTGGCCTGGATGTCCTCGCCTTCCTCGGTCTCGCCCAGGTTTCGGGGCAGCTGGAACAGGGCGAGCGCTTCGTCAAGGGTCAAGCTGTCCATCTTCTGGCCGGGCCGCAGGCCGGCGAAACGGGGCTTTTCCTCGTCGTCCTTTGTCCCCATCTGGACGAATGGACCGTAACGGCCGACCCGCACCTGGACGGGTTTGCCGGTCTCCGGGTCCATTCCCAGTTCCCGCGCCTGGACCACCTGTTCGCGGGAGATGTCCTTTTTCTCTTCCACGCGGGCGCTGAAGGGCTCCCAAAAATCCCGCAGCAGTGGCACCCATTCCTTGTGACCCAGGGAGATTTCGTCCAGGTCGTCCTCCAGCCGCGCGGTGAAATCGTAATCCACGTACTGGGTGAAATGCTCCGTCAGGAATTTGTTCACCACCCGGCCGATGGCCGTGGGCTGGAAGCGGCGGTTCTCCAGCTCCACGTACTCGCGGTTCAGCAGCGTGGAGATAATATTGGCATAGGTGGATGGCCGTCCGATGCCGTACTCCTCCAGCGTGCGCACCAGGCTGGCTTCGCTGTAGCGCGGCGGCGGTTCGGTGAAATGCTGCTCCGGGCGAATCTTGACCAGATCGACGATATCGCCTTCTTTCATGGCGGGCAGCAGGCGGTCACCGCTCTCCGCCTGAGCGTCGTCGACGCCCTCCTGATAGACGGCCATGAAGCCGGGGTCCGCAACGGTGGAGCCCGTGGCGCGGAAGATGTTGCCTTCGCCGCAGTCCAGGTCCACTGCCACGGTGTTGATGGTGGCGTGAATCATCTGGGAGGCCAGGGCGCGTTTCCAGATCAGCTCGTAGAGGCGCTGCTGGTCATCTGTCAACTGGCCTTTCAGCTCATCGGGATGTCGAGTGGCCGATGTGGGGCGAACCGCCTCGTGCGCCTCCTGCGCGTTCTTCGCTTTGGTCCGGTAAACCTGCGGGCTCGCAGGGACCTTGTCCTTGCCGAAGCGCTCCGCGATCACGCCGCGCATCTCCTGAACCGCTTCCTGGGCGAGGGCGACGGAGTCCGTACGCATGTAGGTGATCAGACCAATGGCGCCGCTGCCGGTATCGATGCCCTCGTAGAGCTGCTGGGCGACGCGCATCGTGCGCTGAGCGCCGAATCCCAGCTTGCGCGAGGCTTCCTGCTGCAGCGTGGAGGTGGTGAATGGCGCGGCCGGGTTACGCCGGCGCTGCTTGCGTTCCACCTTCCTGACCTGGAGCCCGCCCTGGCTCGCAGGGTCCAACACGCTCCCGTCCTCGGCAGAGAGAAGGGTCCGGGCCGCTTCGTTCAGGGCCTGCTCGACCTCGGTGGCCCGGTCCTCGTTATTGATGGTGAACTGCTCGAGCTTCTCGCCCTGGAAGTGGGTCAGCTTGGCCTGGAACGGCTGTTCCGCCTGTTTCAGGTCCGACTCAATGGTCCAGTATTCCCGGGGCTCGAAGGCCTCGATTTCTTCCTCGCGCTCGACGATCATCCGCAGCGCTGGAGACTGTACCCGACCTGCGGACAGCCCGCTGTGGATCTTGCGCCACAATAGGGGCGAGAGGTTGAAGCCCACGAGGTAATCCAGCGCGCGGCGGGCCTGCTGGGCGTTTACCAGATCCATGGACAGATCGCGGGAGTGTTCGATCGCCTCCTGGATGGCGCGCTCGGTGATCTCGTGGAACACCACCCGACGCACGGGCTTGTCCTTGAGCAGCCCCTTTTCGCGCAGCAGCTCATACAAATGCCAGGAGATGGCTTCGCCTTCGCGGTCCGGATCCGTCGCCAGATAGAGGGCGTCGGCGTCTTTCAGTGCCTTGGCGATGGCGTCAACATGCTTCTTGTTCCGGTCGATCACCGAATACTGCATGGCGAAGTCCCGGGCAGGATCCACGGCGCCCTCCTTGGGCACCAAGTCCCGAACATGGCCATATGAGGCCATGACCCGGAATTCCTTGCCCAGGTACTTCTTGATCGTCTTCGCTTTCGCCGGTGATTCGACGATGACTAGATACATGCTCATGGCAAAATAAAACCCCGCGGTGCAGGGTGCTCGATGTCAGGATGGTCGTTGGATCCCGCGATCCAGGGTGGCTCGCGTGAACGTTGCGTACCCGAGCCCCCTCAACGCCCCCGGCAACCGACTCTAGTGAATCAGGTGCATGGGGTTATCAAACAGGTAGTTCTCCATCCACGCGTAAGCTTCTTCCTGGCCAGGTTGGTTGAACAGAACCATCAGGGTGACCCACTTGACCTGATCCAGGTCCACGTCCTCGTCGTCCAGCGCCATGAGGCGATCAATCATCACTTCCCGGCTCACCGGTGTGAGGACACCGATTTGTTCCAGGAAGAGCATAAATCCCCGGCATTCCTGGTCGAGCTTGGTGCTCTCCCGTTCGGTAAACAAACGCACGGAGCGGCTTCCATTCAGCGCGGTGCCGCCGGCCATGTCCCGGGAGTTCGCAAGGTCTTCCAGCCAGGCAAACGCGCGGCGCACCTCCCCCGGGTGAAAGCCTGCTTCGAAGAGCTCGCCTTCGAGACAGTCGCGATCCGGTTGCGGTTCGTCGTCGTAAAAGTAGTTCTCGAACAGGTACATCAGGACGTCGAACACGTTTTCTTTCATCGATCTCTTCCCGCCCGGGCATAGCGACCACCGGGCATCGCCGTAATTCGACCAGACAATTCCAGTAGCAGGAGGATGGAGGAAACCACATCGGGCGTCAATCCGGTGCGCTGTAGCACGGTTTCCAGCGGCACCGGATCGTAGCCCAGTGCATTCAGCACGGCTTCATGCTCCGGATCAAGCTGCAACTGTTGTGGCTCCGTGCCGTTGCCTGTGCCGGTTGCTGGCTCACGGGGCAGCTGCAGCCGCCCCGTGAGCTCCTCGAGGATCTCGTCGGCCTGCTCGACCAGTTTGGCGCTTCCGTCGCGGATCAAGCGGTGGCAGCCGCGTGCCAGCGGGTTGTGTATCGACCCGGGGATGGCAAATACCTCCCGGCCCTGCTCCAGGGCGAGGCGGGCGGTAATCAACGACCCAGACCGCGGGCTGGCCTCCACCACCAGGGTCCCCGCCGCCAATCCGCTGATGATGCGGTTGCGCCGCGGGAAATGCCCGGCGCGGGGCGGAGTGCCGCAGGGGAACTCGGTGACCACCGCACCGTCGGCGGCGATGGCGTGGGCCAGGGAGCGATGGCGTGGCGGATACACGCGGTCCGGGCCCGTGGCCGTCACCGCGACGGTGAAGCCGCCGCCATCGAGCGCGCCCTGGTGCGCGGCGGCGTCCACCCCCACGGCCAGCCCGCTGGTAATGGTCAGCCCGCGGCTGGCCAGGTGCTCGGCAAACTCCCGTGCCGTGGACCGGCCTCCGGCCGTCGCATTGCGGCTGCCCACGATGGCGAGCTGCGGCACGTTGAGGACGTCCGGGTCGCCGTTGACGTAGAGGCACAGCGGTGGGCTGTCCATTTCCCGCAACAGCGCAGGATAACGGGTGTCGGTCCAGGTAAGCAGGTGGTGATCGCAGCTCGCCTCGAGCCAGGCGAGATCGCGTTCGACACCGGCCCAGTCCGGCGCCGACAGGGCCTGGGAACTCGCGGCCCCGCCGCCGGCGGCACGGACCGCCCCGGGTCCGGCCGCCAGGATCGCACCAGGGCTGCCGTGGGTGTGCAGGAGCCTCTCGCTGACGCGAAACGGCAGGCCGGTTACCCGGGCCAGGGCAAGCCACGCTTGCGTGTCACTCGTCGGGTTCAGGGACTGCGCACCATGTCCAGGGTATTCATGGCGCGTTCGGCGCGCATGACGAGGCCAAAGCTGAGTTTATCGAAGACCTGGAAGATGATCAGTTCGCCGGCGCGCTCTTGCGGCAGCGTCACCGTCTCTTCGGCGATGTCATCGCGGATCTCGCGGCCTGCCTGAAAGACGCTCAGTACGTGGCCGTCCTCAAGGCCGTGGTGTTTGCCACGGTTTAACACCACCACATCATACTGGCCGATCTGCGTTACGCCCTCCATGACGTTGATAATCACCCCCTCCACTGCCTCGTCCGGGGCTCGGGGTTGAAACGTGGTGCGTATGGGGTCCGATGGCGTTTGCACCAGGCGGTCGCGCGGCAGGATTTCCCGGTTACTGGACGTCACCCGCGCGGTGCCGGGGTCACCATGCTGGACGATGCGTGCATCGCCCACATAGGTCGCCTCATAGCCCAGCACCTCGCCGGTGTCCGGGTCGGTGTACGGATCCGCCTTGCGGACGATGGCGAATGCCCTCTGACCGTTGTTGGGGAGTCGGCGCACGTAGATGGAGTCGCCCCGCGACGCCATGACCCGCTCATCCTCGCCGGCGAGAATGTAGGGTGCGGAATCAAAAACAGCGTCGTCCAGGACGCGGCTGCGATTGAGGAATGGCCGAATGGCTTCCATCGGAATGGTGCTGATCGCCGGCTCCAGCACTTCCTCCCGCACCTTTGGAGACAGGCGCACGGTACGCATGCCACGGTCAACGGTCAGTCGCGGCTCGCCGTCGACGTACACCAGGCGGATCTCGTCGCCAGGGTATATCAGGTGGGGGTTTTCGATGTCCGGGTTGACGTGCCAGATCTCCGGCCATAACCAGGGACTCTCAAGGAAACGCTCCGAGATGTCCCAGAGGGTGTCATTCGTTTGAACGATGTAGCGTTGCGGGTGGTCATCCCGGAACGCGTCGTCGGCAAAAACCACTGGTGCTGCAAGCCACAGCCCGCAGAACAGAGCGATGAGCATCCTGATACGCATGAGGTAATCCTTGTCCAATGACCGGCGAAGACGCAGACACGCGCGAAACGTCAGTTTCGAGATTGCCTGCGGGTCCCTTATGGTTCTAGACTTAAACGCTAACCCGAATATTCGCGTTGCGCAACGGAACCATGTCCAAACTCAATATTCTCCAATATCCGGACTCGCGGCTGCGAACTGTGGCTCAACCTGTCAAGGTCGTGGACGATCGCATCCGCGCTTTGGCCGACGACATGCTTGAGACCATGTACGACGCGCCGGGCATCGGGCTGGCGGCGACGCAGGTGGACGTCCATGAACGCGTGGTCGTCATTGATGTCTCCGACGAGCGCAACGAACCGCGTGTGCTGATCAACCCGGAGATCCTCAAGGCTGAGGGTACTGAACGCAGCCAGGAGGGCTGTCTGTCTGTGCCGGGCTATCAGGATACTGTGGAACGGGCCGAGTGGCTGCACGTGCGTGCACTGGATCGTCACGGAGCCTCCTTTGAGTTCGAAGCCCATGGCTTGCTCGCGATCTGCGTACAGCACGAGGTGGACCATCTCAACGGCAAGCTGTTCTTGGATCACCTGTCGGAACTCAAGCGCAAACGCGCGCACCGCAAGCTGACGAAGCAGTCGCGGCTGACTGCGTAACCGGTACCCGTCGCAGCCGCCAGCCTTGTCCGGCTCCAGATTTGTCTCGCCGCCACCGCCCCCGCCTGGGCTTGTCATTGCGGCCCCGGCCCGATCATGAGTTCGCTCCATGTCGCAACAGGCCCGAATCGCTTTCGCGGGTACCCCTGATTTCGCTGTGCCCGCACTACGTACCCTGCTGGATTGCCAGCATGCTGTCGTGGGGGTATGGACACAGCCGGACCGCCCTGCAGGCAGGGGCCGGCAGCCACGGCAGTCGCCGGTCAAGCGGCTGGCGACCGATTCTGGCATCCCGGTGCATCAGCCCCAGTCGTTGCGCTCGGAGGATGATCGGCAGGCGATGGTTGAGGCAGCGCCGGATCTACTGGTGGTGGTCGCCTACGGCTTGTTGCTGCCGCGGCCAATTCTCGAGCTGCCCGCTCGGGGTTGCGTCAATCTGCATGCCTCACTGCTCCCCCGGTGGCGAGGTGCGGCACCCATTCAGCGTGCGTTGCTCGCCGGCGATGAAATGACGGGCGTGTGCTTGATGCGCATGGAGGCCGGTCTTGATACCGGGCCTGTGTACGACTGCCGCACGACCCCTGTCGTGGCCGACGACACCGGCGGCTCCCTCCATGACCGTCTCGCCGATCTCGGCGCCGAGCTGTTGAGGGCGTCCCTGGATCCCCTCTTGCAAGGGCGCCTGACAGCCGTGCCGCAACCCGCTAGCGGTGTGACCTATGCGCCGAAACTGGACAAGGCCGAGGCGCGCCTGGACTGGAGTCATGGGGCGGCCGTCCTGGCGCGCCAGGTGGCAGCGTTTAATCCGTGGCCCGTCGCGGAGACGCGCTGGGACGGTTCACGCCTGCGCATCTGGCGCGCCCGCGCCTTGCCGGGGCGGGTGGATGCGGTGCCGGGAACGGTGATGCATGTCGACCCGGCGGGAATCGATGTCGCCAGCGGCGACGGCATGTTGAGGATCCTGGAGCTGCAGGCCCCTGGGGGCCGGCCCCTGACCGTTGCCAGCTTCGTCAACGGACGACAGATCCCTGTGGGTACGCGGTTTCAGTGATGGCGCGTGGCAGGCGTCAGGTCCAGGCGATCTCGGCCCGGCTGGCGGCCGCCGAGGCGCTGGCGCGCGTGGCCACGGGGCGTTCCCTGACAGCGGCGCTGCCGGCGGTGCTCGGGCAGGTCGCCCCTGGCGAGCGCGCGCTGGCGCAGGAATTGGCCTACGGCGCCCTGCGCTGGTATCCGCGCCTGTGCTGGGTGCTCGACCAGCTGCTGGAGCGACCCTTGCGGCGCCGTGATCGCGATGTCCATGCGGTGCTCATCGTGGGGCTGTATCAGTGCCTTGACACCCGCATTCCCGAGCATGCCGCCGTCTCAGAGACTGTTGCCGCGGCCCGGGCTCTGGGGCGCCGACGGGCTTCAGGCCTTGTCAACGCCGTGCTGCGCCGCTGCCTAAGGGAGCGAACGTCGCTGCAAGCCGGGTGGCAAGCACTGCCGAGCGCCCGGTATGCGCATCCGGACTGGTTGCTTGCGCGCTTTCGTGAGGCTTGGCCGGCGAACTGGGAGGCGTTGATC
The DNA here is from genome assembly GCF_007120195.1 of Aquisalimonas sp. Classification (GTDB taxonomy): domain Bacteria; phylum Pseudomonadota; class Gammaproteobacteria; order Nitrococcales; family Aquisalimonadaceae; genus Aquisalimonas. The sequence goes on along the minus strand of NZ_SKOG01000211.1, from coordinate 33,488 downwards.
GAGGCGAATAACGCGCGCCCACCGATGACACTTCGGGTCAATCGACGGCAACGCGCTCGGGAGGCGTACCTGGGCGAGCTGCAGTGTATCGGCGTGGGGGCGAATGCCCATCCGTTGGCGCCCGACGCCATCGTGCTGGATGAACCGGTTGGCGTCGAACGACTGCCGGGCTTCGCGGGGGGCGCCGTCTCTGTGCAGGACGCCGCCGCCCAGCAGGCCGCGGTACTGTTGGCCCCGGAGCCCGGTGAGCGCGTCCTGGACCTGTGCGCAGCGCCCGGCGGCAAGAGCTCCCACGTCCTGGAGTGCCAGCCGGCCCTGGCGGAGTTGGTCGCCGTCGACCTGGAGTCCGTGCGCCTCGAGCGCCTGCACGAGAATCTGCGCCGCCTGGGCCTGTCGGCACGCGTGATTCAGGGCGATGCGGCCGAGCCCGGGCACTGGTGGGATGGCGTTGCCTACGACCGCATCCTGCTGGACGCCCCTTGCTCGGCGAGCGGTGTGATCCGACGCCACCCCGATATCAAGCTCTTGCGCCAAGCCGCGGACCTCGATGGCCTGCAAGCCCTGCAGAAGCGCCTGCTTGCGGCGGCCTGGCCCCTATTGGCACCGGGGGGTATGCTGCTTTACGTGACGTGTTCCGTGCTGCCCATGGAAAACGAGCAGGTGGTTCGGCCTTTCGCCGCGGAGCGCGAGGATGTAGTAGTACGCATGATCGATGCGGCCTGGGGGCAGGCAACGGATCACGGCCGCCAGATCCTCAGTGGCGAGTCCGGGATGGATGGCTTTTACTACGCGTGCCTCGTCAAGCAATGAACACACGCACGCCGGAAGCCAGTGCCTTCGCTGGCCGATTGCTGCTAATCGCCATGATGGCGCTTGCCGGCTTCGCGCCATCCCTGGCCGCGGCCGAGCGGCCAGGATTTGTGCTGGCGGAGTCTGATATCCGCAACGACGACTCCGGCGTTTACCTGAGTGCGCGCTTCCAGGTGCGTCTCAGTGATGAAGCCGAAGTCGCCTTGGAGAGTGGGGTGCCGTTGGGGCTGGATCTACAGGTGCGCGTCATCCGTCCCCGGTGGTGGTGGTGGGATGCGGAGTTGGCCGATCTCCGTATGCAGCGGGAACTTCGCTTTCACGCGCTGAGTCGTCGTTACGTGGTGTTAAACAACGACACGGGGGAGCGTCGTACATTTTTCCGCCGCGATGCTGCGATCGACGCCTGGGCCAGCACCGTGGGAGAGCGCGTGATCGGCGGCGGTCAGCTGGAGTCCGGGGAGCAGTATGAGCTCGAGTTGCGTGCCCGCCTGAATCCCGACGTCCTGCCACACCCCCTGAGAACTGTGGCGCTGGTGTCTCCGGAATGGCGTTTGGCGAGTGAGTGGTACACATGGCCGTTGGATGGATGAGACACCCGCGTGCGGGTTCGGTCTTTCGGGTGGTGCTGTGCCTGCTGCTGCTGGCCTCGCTGTATCTGCTCAGCATGGCAACCCAGCATTCAGACCTGTTCGGCCGCCTCCATCCCTGGCTGCTTATGGTCAACAGCGCGGCCCTTGTGGCGCTGGTCGTTCTCATCGCCTACAACCTCTGGCGGCTCATTGCGCAGCGGCGGCGCGGCCAGGCCGGTAGCCGCCTGACCGTCCGCCTGGTCACCATGTTTGTTGTGCTGGCCGTCGTGCCGGTGACGGTCGTGTATTACTTCTCCGTTCAGTTCCTCGATCGCGGGATCGACTCCTGGTTTGACGAGCGTACCGAACAGCAGGCGGTAGAAGAGGCGCTGAGGCTATCCCAGGCGTCGTTCGACATGCGCAAGCGGGAACTCCTCGACCGCACCCAACGCTCGGCGCTGGACCTCGCAGATGTGCCCGACGGCCTATTGCCGCTCACGCTGGAGCGCCTGCGCAACCAGGATGGGGCGGCGGAGATTACCGCCATGCGGTCTAGTGGCCGGATCATTGCCACCAGCGCCAGAGCGCCGGATGCCGTTATTCTGCCCCACCGTCCCGAGGATGACGTGCTGCTCCAGGTTCGCATGGGTCGGCCCTACGTCGGTCTTGATCCGATTGACGACGAAGGCCTACATATCCGCGTGCTCGTCCCTGCTCCGGGCGCGCTCGGCACGCCCGATCAACGCATTCTGCAAGTGCTGTATCCGGTTTCGCCGCGTGTGAACGACCTCGCCGAGCGCGTGCAAGCCGCCTATGCGCGGTACCAGGAAGTGGGTTACCTAAGCCGCCCGCTCAAGAATACGTTCACCATCACTCTGTCGCTGGTGCTCCTGCTCAGTCTGCTGTTTGCCGTGTGGTCCGCGTTCTATGCCGCCCGCCGGCTGGTCGAGCCCGTTCGCTCCCTGGCCGAAGGCACGGCTGCCGTCGCGGCCGGCGATTACGGCCGGCAGCTGCCGCCTGCAGGGAACGACGAGCTGGGTTTTCTGGTGCGCTCATTTAACGACATGAGCCGGCGCGTGGCGCAGGCGCGGGACGAGGCCACGCGCAGTCAGGCCCAGGTGGAAGATCAGCGCGCCTATCTGGAGACGGTGCTGGCGCGTTTGTCATCCGGGGTTCTGGCACTGGACAGGGCGGGCAACATTCGCACCTGCAACCGCGCGGCTGACCAAATTCTCGGAATGAATTTGGGCTCCCATGATGGCAAGCCGTTGGTCATGGTCGTTAAACGGAATCCCCACCTGGAGCCCTTCGCGGCGCTTGTGGCGCGACGCATGCATGGACAGGAGGCGGAATGGCGTGAACAGATCAGTCTGTTTGGGCCGCAGGGCCGGCAGATGCTCACCTGCAGCGGCGCGACATTGCCGGCCGCGCACGGTGGCGGCGGCCATGTCATAGTTTTCGACGATGTGACCACGCTCATTCAGGCCCAGCGGGATGCGGCCTGGGGCGAGGTGGCACGGCGCCTGGCCCACGAGATCAAGAACCCCTTGACCCCCATCCAGCTGGCGGCCGAGCGGCTGCGTCGCAAACTCGAGCCTGACCTGCAGGGGCGGGATGCCGAGGTGCTGGAACGCTCCACCCAGACAATTATTCAGCAGGTCGACGCCATGAAGGCCATGGTGAATGCGTTCAATGAGTACGCCCGTCCGCCACGCCTGGACCTGGCCATGGGGGATATCAACGGTATCGTTCAGCAAGTGGCGGATCTTTACCGCGGCGGCGACGACGGCCCCCGCATCGAGCTGGATTTGGATGGAGCGCTACCGGGTATTCTCGTGGATGCGGGCCGGATCCGTCAGTTGTTGCATAATCTGATCAAGAATGCCCTCGAGGCGACGTCTGCCGGCGAGCGCTGCCGGCTGCGGCTGAGCACGGTGCATCGGCAGGATGAGCGGTTCAATGGGATCGAGATCCAGGTCAGGGATCGCGGCCCTGGTTTCAGTGACGACGTGGCGGAACACCTCTTCGAGCCGTACGTGACGACCAAGGTCAAAGGAACCGGGCTGGGGATGCCCATTGTCAAGAAAATCGTCGAGGAGCATAACGGCAGTATCACGGCAGAGAATCTCGCCGACGGGGCGTGCGTCACCGTCCGCCTGCCAATGCCGGAGCTGGTTGCCGTCGAGCGCAGTGCCGAGGGGGGCCAATGATCGCGTCAAGTATTCTCGTTGTCGACGACGAGCCGGACATCCGCAGCCTGGTCCAGGAGATACTGGAAGACGAGGGTTATCAGGTGCGGGTTGCGGCCGATGCGGCCGGCACCCGTCAGGCGCTGCGGCATCGCCGTCCGGACCTGATCCTCCTTGATATTTGGATGCCCGATACCGACGGCATCGCATTGCTTAAGGAGTGGTCGGAGGGCGGTGGACCGCCCTGTCCCGTGGTGATGATCTCCGGCCACGGCAGTGTCGAGTCGGCCGTGGAGGCAACGCGCCTTGGCGCCTACGATTTCCTGGAAAAGCCGCTGTCGTTGGCCAGGCTGCTGGTGGTGGTGGAGCGTGCCCTGGAAGCTGATCGCTTGGCGCGGGAGCTTCGCGGCCTGCGCGCGGAGAGCGACGGCGTTGATCAGCCGTTGGGCCAAAGTCGCGTGATGCAGGAGCTGCGCGCCCAGGCCCGCCGGATTGCCGGCCACAACACTTGGGTGCTGATCACGGGTGAGGCCGGCTGCGGCAAGCGCAACTTTGCCCGCTACCTGCACCAGAACAGCCCGCGAAGTGGGCGGCCGTTCGTGGAAGTCGCGGCCGGGTCGCTCGCCGGTGGCAGCAGCGCAGCGCAGGAGCTGTTCGGAAGCGAACGCGACGGGCGGGTGAGTTACGGGCGCCTGGAACAGGCCAATAACGGCACGCTGTTCATTGACGAGGTTGCAGACCTGGATATGGGGGCGCAGGTGCGACTGCTGAGCGCGCTTACCGGCCAGAAGTTCCATCGCGTTGGTGGCGCAGAGCCGGTTGCGGTGGACGTGCGTGTGCTCGCGGCCACACGGACGAACCTGGAGGCGCAGGTGCGGGCCGGGCACTTCCGCGAGGATCTCTACTACCATCTCAACGTGGTGCCGCTGCACATCCCGCCCTTGCGCGAACACCCCGAAGACATCCCGGAGTTGCTGGCATTCTACTTGGAGCGCTTTGTCAACCGCGAAAAACTGCCCCGGCGGCGGTTTTCGGACGCGGCACAGAACCGATTGCGGGACCATTCTTGGTCGGGCAACGTCCGCGAACTGAAGAATCTGGTCCAGCGGTTGCTGATTCTCGGGGAGGGTGAGGAGATCACGGCCGAGGAAGTCAATGCCGCGCTGGGCAGTGGCGCCGGCGCTGGCGTGGAGGCCCCGGCTACGCCCTTCGACCAGCCGTTGCGTGAAGCGCGCGAAAACTTCGAGCGCATGTATCTCCGGCATCAGCTGCGCGAGGTCGGTGGCAGCGTCGGGGAGCTGGCCAAGCTCGCCGGCATGGAGCGTACGCACCTCTATCGAAAGCTCAAGGCGTTGGGGATCAATCCCCACGATTTCTGAGTGCACGCCGCGAGCGTCCGGCACCCCAAGTCCCAAGTCCCTCGCACCCGCGATGACTTGCCCGGGGTGCGCCCAGGCGCACGCGCCCTTCAAATCCGGTGCCCGTTGCCTTACGGTGACGCAACCGTCGTCCCGGGCAGGCAGCACCCATGAAAATCATCATTCTCGGCGCTGGCCAGGTGGGAAGCACCCTCGCCCAGAATCTCGCCAGCGAGGCCAATGATGTCACGCTGGTGGATACTGACAGTCAGCACCTGCAGGATCTCCAGGACCGTCTCGACCTGCGCACGGTGGTCGGCAGGGCCACCCATCCGCCTGTGCTCATGCGCGCCGGTGCCGACGATGCCGACCTCATGATCGCCGTGACCAACAGTGACGAGGTGAACATGATTGCCTGCCAGGTGGGCTACACGTTGTTCCACACGCCTACCCGCATTGCCCGGGTGCGGGCGCCGGAGTACCTCGCCTACCCCCAACTGTTCTCACCGGATGCCCTGCCCATCGACGTGCTCATCAGCCCCGAGCAGCTGGTGACGCAGTACGTCAAGCGCTTGATCGAGCATCCCGGGGCGCTGCAGGTCCTGGATTTTGCCGGTGGCAAGGTGCGCATGGTGGCGGTCCGGGCCTACTATGGCGGCCCGTTGGTGGGCCAGGCCTTGCGCACGTTGCGCGAGCACATGCCCCACGTGCAAACCCGGGTGGCGGCGCTCTTCCGGCGAGGTCAGCCTATTATCCCGGAGGGGGATACCGTGATCGAGGCGGGCGACGAAGTCTTCTTCCTTGCCGCCCGCAAGAACATCCGCGCGGTGATGAGCGAACTTCGGCGGGTGGACAGGCCTGTCAAGCGCATCATGCTCGCGGGCGGCGGCAATATCGGCAAGCGCCTGGCTCAGGCCCTGGAGACGCGCTACCAGGTCAAGCTCATCGAGCGCTCCGCCGTGCGGGCCCGCGCCATCTCGGAAGAGCTCAATCGCACCATCGTGCTGCTGGGCGATGCGGCTGACGAGGAGTTACTGCTGGAAGAGAACATCGAGAACACGGATGTCTTCTGTGCGCTCACCAATGACGATGAAGCGAACATTCTTGCGGGTATGCTGGCCAAGCGCCGCGGTGCCCGCATGGTCATGTCCCTGATCAACCGCCCCGCTTACGTGGATCTGGTCCAGGGCAGCGAGGATATCGACATCGCCATCTCGCCGCAGCAGGCGACCATCGGCACGCTGCTCGCCCACGTCCGCCGCGGTGACGTCGTGATGGTGCACAGTCTGCGCCGCGGGGCCGCTGAAGCCATCGAGGCTGTCGCCCACGGCGACTCGCGTACCTCCAAGGTGGTGGGGCGGCGTATTGAGGATATCCCCCTACCGCAGGGCACGACGATCGGCTGCCTGGTGCGGGGCGACGAAGTCATTATGGGACATCACGATAAAGTGATCGAATCCGAGGACCACGTCATCCTTTTCCTGGTGGACAAGCGACGCATCCCGGACGTCGAGCGCCTGTTCCAGGTCGGCGTGACCTTTATCTAGGGCCTGGGGCGATGCACTGGTCGGCGGTGGAGAGAATTGTCGGGCTGCTGTTGATGCTGTTCAGCGTCACCATGCTGCCGCCGGCAGTGGTGGCGCTCATCTACGGTGATCCGGGGCTGGTGCCGTTTCTTGCGTCCTTTGCCGTGATCCTGGCCGCTGGCGCCCTGGCGTGGCTGCCGGTCCGCCATGCTCGCTATGATCTGCGCACGCGCGACGGGTTCCTGGTGGTGGTGTTGTTCTGGACGGTTCTGGGGGCCTCCGGCGGGCTGCCCCTGTTGCTGTCTGTGGATCCGGACATCGGCTGGACCGATGCGGCCTTCGAAAGCCTCTCCGGGCTGACAACCACCGGCTCCACGGTGCTGACGGGTATCGATGACCTGCCCCATTCCATTCGCTTCTATCGCCAGCAGCTTCAGTGGCTCGGGGGCATGGGCATCATCGTGCTCGCCGTCGCCATCCTCCCGATGCTCGGTGTCGGTGGCATGCAGCTCTACCGCGCCGAGACTCCCGGCCCGGTCAAGGATGCCAAGCTGACTCCACGCATCGCCGGAACCGCCAAGGCCCTCTGGTACATTTACCTGGGGTTTACCATCGCCTGTGCCCTGGCGTATTGGCTGGCGGGCATGAATGCATTCGATGCCATCGGCCATAGTTTCTCCACGGTGGCGATTGGTGGCTATAGCACCTATGACGCCAGCATCGGCCATTTCGAGAGCCCGCTGATCTCCATGATCTGTGTGGTGTTCATGCTCATTGCCGGGGTTAACTTTGCCATGCATTTCGTTGCCTGGCGCACCCGATCCCTGCGGCATTACCTGCAGGATACGGAGGTGTGCTGGTTTCTTGGCATTATGGCCACACTGGGCGTTGTCGTCGTTGCCACGTTGATGATCACCCGGCATGAGGGTGGCTGGGGTGAGAGCCTGCACCACGGCATTTTCCAGGCGGTCTCCATTGCCAGTACCGCGGGGTTTACGAGTGCCGAGTTCGCCGCCTGGCCACTGTTTCTGCCGGTATTGCTGGTGATGGCGGCGTTCATTGGTGGCTGCGCGATGTCCACGGGCGGGGGCATCAAGGTGGTGCGCTTTGTGTTGCTGCTCAAGCAGGGACACCGGGAAGTGATCCGCCTGATTCACCCCCAGGCCCAAGTGCTGGTGAAGATGGGCAGGCGGGCTGTGGATGAGCGTGTAATCAACGCGGTCTGGGGGTTTTTCGCAGCCTATATCGCCCTGTTCGGCCTCATGATGCTCGTGCTCATGGGCACCGGGCTGGACCAGGTGACGGCGTTTTCCGCCGTGGCGGCGACGATCACCAACCTGGGGCCCGGGCTTGGCGAGGTGTCCGATCACTTCGGCGGCATCAATGCCCCGGCCAAATGGGTGCTGATGTTCGCCATGCTGCTGGGCCGCCTGGAGGTGTTTACGCTGCTGGTGTTGTTCACTCCCGCCTTCTGGCGCCGCTAGTGTCCTGTCACCCAAAATGCAACGAACTTGCGTTACAGGGCACTAGCGGGTTGAAAACCGCTGGGCCCGGCCGCATCCCTTATGCGAAACCCTACCCAGCACGCCGGGGGGCGTGGAGGCTTGCCATGCTTGAACGTCTGGAACAATTGCTGGCGTCCGGCCAGGATTCACCGGTGTTGCGCCTGTCCCTTGGGCAGGGCTGCATCAAGGCGGGTCGGCATGAGGAAGCCGTCGAGCACCTGCGTCAAGCCCTGGAGCAGCAGGAGGATTACTCGGCGGCCTGGAAGGCGCTGGGGCAGGCCCTGGCGGCAGCGGGTGACGCCGACGGGGCGCGGGCGGCGTACGACGATGGCATCCGCATCGCCCGCGACAAGGGCGATCTCCAGGCCGCCAAGGAAATGGAAGTCTTCCGCAAGCGGCTGGACAAACTGTAGCCACTGCCGCCAGGGCCTACGCCCGCCCGTACGGGTTGGGTTGACCGTTGGGCGCCGGCCGGAAGCGGCGGTAGGTCCATTGGTATTGCGCCGGCGCCATGCGCACACAGGCCTCCACGCCGGCATTCACCGCGGTGGCTGCCGTCACCGGGTCCGGATCGTCAACGCCTGGTGGGGCCGGCATGACATGAAAGCGGAACCCACGCCCCCAGGGCAGCCGCTCCATGAATGCAAACAGAACCGGTGCGCCGGTCTTGCGGGCCATTTGCGCGAGTAGCCCCATGGTTTGGGCCGGCACGGCGAAAAACGGCGCGAAGTCACCACTGTCCCGTGGTGTCTGATCGGGCAGGATGCCCACCAACTCACCCTGACGCAGGGCCTTGTACAACTGCCGGATCCCTGCCGCGGTGGCGGGCAGTGCCCGCGAGCCGTGGCGTTGCCGTACTTCCACCAGCAGCGGCTCCAGATCAGCTGTCCGCGGCGGCCGGTATAGCACGTGCACGCGGAAACGGCGGCTGACAAACACGTTGACCAGCTCCCAGTTGCCCAGATGGGGTCCGGCCAGAAGCAGGCCCGTGTCGCTGGGCCAGCGGGCCGCTATGGTTTCCAGGGCCTCGGGATTAACCACCAGGCGTTGCAGGCGGTGGTCGCCGGCGTACCAGACGATCCCGGTCTCCATGACCTGTTTACCCAGTTCACGGAAGCTCGCCCGCAGCAGCCGCCTGCGTGCGCGGACGTCCATGGCGGGAAAGCACAAGCGCAGATTGACCTCGGTAATATGCCGGTGCCGGCTCGGAACGCTGCCGGCAACCGCGCCGAGCAATGCGCCGATGGCTTGCGCGACCGGCAGGGGCAGCAAGCTGACGAGACGCAGTAATCCGCGAATAAGGTGGATCCTTTGCACAGGCCTCCCCGAGTTTGTGAATCAGGGCTCAAGTGCCCTGCTACAATTATGGACGCCAGTATATCGGCTCTGTCGTGTCCGGAAGGCCGGGCATCTATCCTCGGCTCCGCTGCCCTTGGGGCTGCGGAGCCGATAAACCAATGAACGGAGGACAAAATGGACTGGAACAAGCAGATGGAACAGTTGGTGAGCAGCTGGACTGAAACCCAGCGCAAGATGTGGGATAGCTGGTTGGCCACAGTCAAGCAGTTCAGCGAGAACCTGCCAGAAGGTGCCGGCGGGGCAGGGGCCAGCTACAAGGCCAATCTGGAGGCATGGGAAAAGGCGGTCCGCCAGGCCCTGGAGGCGCAGAACGAATGGGCGAAGCGCTTCTCCACGCAGGCCGGGCAGCAAAGCCCGGAAAGCATGGAGCAATGGAGCAAGCAGGTGCAGGAGATGATGAAAGGCTGGACCGAGTCCCAGCAGCAGTTGTGGGATGCATGGTTGAGCAGTATGCGCAAAATGGACATGAGCGAAATGTCCAGCCAGTGGGAGAAGGAGAGCCGGCAGGTCATGGAAGCCTGGCAGCAGGCCGCGCAACGGGCGCAAGAAACCATGGTGGAGTTGGCCCGTGTTGGCGGGCAACAAACGGGGTCAGGAAAGCCGGGGGGGAAAGGGTCAGGCAGTGCCAAGTAGCCCGCAGGCCATGACGCCTTGAAAAAAGTACAACCGGCACCGTCCGTGTGCCGGTTGTCAGGTCTACTTATTTTTGTTGAGGCGCCCTGCGCGGTTAGTCCGTTAACCCGCGCTCATCCCTGAGTCGCAGTTGGCGCAATCCATGTTGTTGCTTTTATCTCCTTACCATCCGTGGTGTGTCGGGCATCCTGCCGTTCAGCTGACAGGTCCAGCTTGCCACAGCCGTGGCCCGGGTGAAGTCGGCAAAACCCGACACGTCTTGTAAGCATTTTCTTACAACGGCGTGCATTGAGCCCGCTTCCCCCGGGCTTCTGCCCGGGGCCCGTTGGGCCAAGCGAACAGGAGGCCTGTGGTGATCGGTCTGTTGCAGCGGGTCTCGCAAGCGTCCGTTATGGTCGCGGGGGAGACTCTCGGGCGTATAGATACCGGGCTGGCTGTGCTGGTTGGGGTGCAGCGGGGGGACGGCGCGCGGGAGCGGGATCGGCTGCTTGAGCGCGTGTTGGGTTACCGCGTATTTCCGGATGCCGACGGTCGCATGAACCGCTCCGTGCAGGCTGTCGGCGGCGGTTTGTTGCTAGTGCCCCAGTTCACGCTGGCTGCGGATACGCGCAAGGGCACGCGTGCCGGGTTTGGCCCGGCGGCGGCACCGGAGGAGGGCCGGTATTGGTTTGAGAGTCTGGTGGAGGCCGCGCGGGCGGCGCATGCGCCGGTGGCCACCGGGCGTTTCGGTGCGCATATGCAAGTCTGGTTGATCAACGACGGTCCCGTGACCTTCTGGCTGGAGACCTCTCCCTCGCGCTGATGATCCCGTGTGCTATGATGCCCAGCCGTCCCCGGCACACCGCGAACAGGCGCCTTACCTATGGCTGAGCGTAAAGCCACTGTCGAGCGCAAGACCCTGGAGACCCAGGTTCATGTGAGCTTGGATCTCGAGGGCCAGGGCCAGGCCGAAATCGACATTGGCGTCCCGTTCCTGGAGCATATGCTGGATCAGGTGGCTCGGCACGGATTGTTGGATCTGCGTATCAAGGCCAATGGTGACACCCATATCGACGACCACCACACGGTGGAAGACGTCGGTATTGCGCTGGGTCAGGCGCTGCGTCATGCCGTCGGCGACAAGAAGGGGATTCGCCGCTTCGGCCATGCGTATTGTCCGCTGGATGAAGCGCTGTCGCGGGTGGTGATCGACCTTTCAGGGCGGCCCGGGCTGACGTTCCACGTGCGCTATCCGCGGGATACCGTCGGCGGTTTCGATGTGGAGCTCGTGCGGGAGTTCTTTCAGGGGTTTGTCAATCACGCCTTTGTCACCCTGCACGTGGACTCGATTCGGGGCGTGAACACGCATCATGTCATTGAGACGGTATTCAAGGCGACCGGGCGGGCACTGCGGATGGCCATAGAGCCCGATGCACGCATGACCGACACGACCCCCTCGACGAAGGGAACCCTCTAGTGTCCTGTAACCGAAATGCGTTGTCTGACGAATTTCAATTACAGGACACTAGTTCGCCTTAGCCAGAGGATTCGCAGCGATGGCGACCATCGCGGTCATAGATTACGGCATGGGCAATCTGCGTTCTGTGGGCAAGGCCCTGGAGCATGTGGACGCGCGTTCCCGCATCCTGGTGACCGATGACCCGGCAACCATCCGCCGCGCCGATCGCGTGGTGCTGCCCGGGGTGGGGGCCATCCGCGAATGCATGGCACAACTGCGCCGGCTGGAACTCGACGCAGTCATCCGTGAAGTGGGGTCAAATAAGCCGTTTCTGGGGGTGTGTCTGGGTATGCAGGCCCTGCTGACCACCAGCGAGGAAAACGGCGGCATGGAGGCTCTGGGTATGTTCCCGGGCGAAGTTCGCCACTTTACCGCCTGTTTCGCCGAGGCCGGCGTGCCGACGCCGGGCAAGGTGCCGCATATGGGCTGGAATCAGGTCCGTCAGACGCGAGCGCACCCCTTGTGGCGCGGCATTCCCGATGGCAGCTGGTTTTATTTCGTGCACAGTTATTTCGTGCCGCTTCTCGATGATGCATGGACGGCGGGGATGACGACCTATGGATTGGAGTTTACCGCAGTCATCGCGCGCGAGAACATCATCGCGACGCAATTCCACCCGGAGAAGAGCCAAACGGCCGGGCTCGCGTTGCTTGCCAATTTTACCCGCTGGGACGGGACCGCATAGGCTGGAGATTATGTTGCTCATACCCGCCATTGACCTGAAAGACGGAAGATGTGTCCGCCTGCGCCAAGGCAATATGGATGACGAGACCATTTTCTCCGATGATGCCCTTGCGATGGCTGAGCGGTGGATTGCCGCCGGTTCGCGGCGTATCCATATCGTCGACCTCAACGGGGCTGTGCGGGGGTTTCCGGTCAACGCCGACATCATCGGTCGCGTCGCGGAGACGTTTCCGGACGTGGAGATCCAGATCGGTGGCGGCATCCGGGATTTCACCACCATTCAAACCTATCTGGATGTCGGGGTCGATTACGTCATTATTGGCACTCAGGCCGTGCGTACCCCTCATTTCGCCGACGAGGCCTGCCTGAAGTTCCCTGGACATATTATCGTTGGTCTGGACGCGCGCGACGGCAAGGTCGCGATAGAGGGCTGGTCCAGGAACTCCGGTCAGGATGTCGTGGAGATGGCCCAACGCTTCGAACAGGCCGGGGTGGAGGCGCTGGTTTTCACGGATATTGGCCGCGATGGCATGATGCGGGGTGTGAATACGGGTGCGACGCGCGAACTCGCGCGCAGCGTCGATATCCCGGTCATCGCCTCGGGTGGTGTCACCACGTTGGAGGATGTGCGTGACCTCTGCGACGCCGGTCGGGACGGTGTCTGGGGTGCGATCATCGGCCGCGCGCTGTATGAGGGCAAGCTCGACCTGCGTGAGGCGCAGAAGGTGGTCAACGGTCACGACGCCTCCAGAGGCGTTTCATGACGCTGGCCAAGCGCATTGTCCCCTGCCTGGATGTCGATCAGGGGCGCGTGGTCAAGGGTGTCAAATTCGTCGACATCCGCGATGCGGGTAATCCGGTGGAGATCGCACAGCGCTACGATCGCGCTGGAGCCGACGAGATCACGTTCCTGGACATCACCGCCAGCTCCGACGGGCGCGAGACCCTGGTGCAGGTGGTCGAGGCCGTGGCCTCGGAAGTCTTCATGCCGCTGACCGTCGGCGGCGGCATCCGCACGCCGGCCGATATTCGGCGCATGCTCAATGCCGGCGCCGACAAGGTCGGCATCAATACCGCTGCCATTGATAACCCGGACTTCGTGCACCAGGCCGCGCAGCGCTTTGGCTCACAGTGCATCGTGGTCGCCATTGACGCCAAGCGGGTCAGTGGCGCGGATGAGCCCTCGCGCTGGGAGGTGTTCACCCACGGTGGCCGGCGACCCACCGGGATCGACGCGGTGAGCTGGGCGCAGCGCATGGCGGCAAGCGGTGCCGGTGAGATCCTGCTCACCAGCATGGATCGCGACGGCACGCGCGAGGGGTTCGACATCTCCCTGACCCGCGCGGTCAGTGATGCCGTCCCCGTTCCCGTGATTGCCTCCGGCGGGGTCGGTTGTCTCCAGCATCTGGTCGAGGGCGTCGTTGGCGGGGGTGCTGATGCGGTGCTGGCGGCGAGCATCTTCCACTTTGGCGAGCACACCATCGCCGAAGCCAAGGCTTACATGGCCGCCCAGGGGGTGGTTGTGCGCCTGGCGGAGGACCCATGAGCGAGACGCGCTGGCTCGGCGAGCTGGCCTGGAGTGATGACGGCCTGCTCCCGGCGGTGGCGCAGGATGCGGATACCGGGGAGGTGCTCATGGTCGCGTGGATGAACCGGGACGCTCTCGCCGCCACCGCGGACCAGGGCGAAGCCGTCTACTGGTCGCGCTCGCGCGGCCGCCTCTGGCGCAAGGGCGAGGAGTCGGGCCATACCCAGACCGTACGCGAGATCCGCCTTGACTGCGATCGTGACGTCATCTTGCTGAAAGTCGTCCAGCACGGTGGCATCGCCTGCCACACTGGGCGGCGGAGCTGTTTTTACCGCCGCCTGCACAATGGGCACTGGGAGTCTGTGGAGCCGGTAGTGCGTGATCCGAAGGAGATCTATCGTGAATGAGCAGGCCAGTGACACAGTGCTGATCACCCTCCACCAGGTGCTCGAAGCCCGCAAGCATGAAGCGCCGGGCAATTCTTACGTGGCCTCGCTGTACGACAAGGGGCTCGACGCCATCCTCAAGAAAGTCGGTGAAGAGGCCACGGAGACAGTCATTGCGGCCAAAGGCGGTGATCATGCGCAGATAGTTTATGAAACCGCCGATCTGTGGTTCCATACTCTGGTAATGCTCGCGGCCGTGGATCTCGGCCCCGCCGACGTCTTGGCCGAGCTGGAGCGCCGCTTCGGGCTCTCCGGGGTGGACGAAAAAGCGTCCCGCCCGTCTTGAATAACGCACGGTTGGCCGTGCAGGAGTGATACGTTAATGGGTATCGGTGGAATCAGTGTTGGTTCGTTGCTTGTTATTCTGCTTATCGTGTTGCTGCTTTTTGGCACCAAGAAGCTTCGCAACGTTGGCACCGACCTCGGTGGTGCGATCAAGGGCTTCCGCTCGGCCATGAAAGACGGCGAGCAGAGCGGGACGGAGGAATCGGAGACCGACAAGCCCGAGGGCGACCCCGCCCAGCTGAGCCAGTCGGCCGAGAATGACGCCGGAAAGGCCGCCGATGCGCGGGAGCATGCGCGCTCCCGGGAGCATTCCTCCTAGGTGTGCCTGGCTAGCTTTCGGTCGCCTCGGGTGAGGGCCCCCGGCCTGGCCAGACGATGGCCCGCCGCTTTGAAGTGGCGGCAGCCATCCTATGCCCGCTGACCGCAGGACACCCGCCAGCCAGCATGTTTGATATCAGCTTCCCGGAACTTCTGATAATCCTCGTGGTGGCGCTCCTGGTCATTGGGCCGGAGCGGCTGCCGCGCGTTGCGCGGACCATGGGCCTGTGGGTCGGGCGTGCCCGATCCGTGTTCAATTCTGTGCGGCGTGACATTGAGCGCGAAGCCAAGCTGGACGAACTGCGCAAGGCCGAGCGCGAATTCCGCAAGGATTTGGATCTCGGGCTCAATGAAGATGTCATGAAGGACGACAGCGGCCCGAAGAAGGCGAAGCCCGGGGCACGCAAGCGCAAGCCGACGCGTCCTCGGGCCGGGAGGTCCATCGCGGACGACGATCCGCCGGCGTCGGATACCACGGCTCCGGACAGTCAGGCCTCAGGCGCCGGGGCCGCCGAGTCCGATGATGATGCCCGCAAGCGTGGACGAGGCGACGATGGCAATACCTGAGTTCGACGAGGATCGCCCGTTCCTGAGTCATCTACTGGAGCTGCGCACCCGCTTGATGCGCGCTCTGGGGGTGACGCTGGTGGCGTTCCTGGTCATCTACCCGTTCTACAGCCACCTGTTCACATTTGTGGCTTCGCCGCTGCGGCGTGTGCTTCCCGACGGCGAACTGCTGGCCATCCAGGTCGCGTCCCCGTTTCTCATCCCGATGAAGTTGTCCTTGGTGGCGGCGCTGTTTGTCGCCATGCCGTACCTGCTCTATCAGCTTTGGGCGTTCGTCGCACCCGGGTTGTATCGCCATGAACGCAATCTGGTCTGGCCATTATTGATTTCGAGCACGCTGTTGTTCTACTTCGGCGCCCTGTTTGCCTACTTCGTCGTGCTGCCTCTGGTTTTCCCGTTCTTTGCAGGCGTCGCGCCGCTCGGTGTGAGCTACCAGCCGGACATCAGCGAGTACTTAAGCTTTGTCCTCACCATGCTGGTGGTCTTTGGGCTGGCGTTTGAGGTGCCGATCGCCACCATGCTGATGATCCGAACGGGCGCGACCACGCGCGCCGCACTGGCGGCAAAACGTCCCTATGTGATCGTTGCGGCATTTGCGGGGGGCATGCTGCTGACGCCGCCGGATATTATCTCCCAGGTCATGCTTGCGATCCCGGTTTGGCTTTTGTTTGAGCTCGGCCTGTGGCTGTCCCGGTGGTATGGCGTGCGCGCGCCTGAAGAGGAAGCCGAAGGCGTTGACGACTCCCGTGCCGGTGGCGAATGAGGTCGGCCGGCCATGCGCGGCCTCACGCGACCGCTGGGGGCGCGAACCGGTCGCCAGAGGCCGTAAGCGGGAACGCCTGTTGAACCGCAGTGAACCCGCGCGCGTACTTGCCCAGCCGCCCGGTTGACGGCAGCGATAACACGCGACGCTGCGGAGCCCTCATTTGGCCTAGTGGCTGTGATCGCGCGAGGATGGCGGTTGCCTCCGAGCGGCTTACCGAGGTACTTTACCATGCGAGGAGAGATCCAATTAAGAAATTGACTAGTTAGTAAGTTTCCCAGGTCGCACGCCGTCGCTGCCAATGCGCATCGCGATCAACGCAATATGGCATCCTCTCGGGAGGTGGCTGACAATCATGGGGAATACCCCATCTCAGCGAATGCTCCGGCACGGAGCACGGCGTCGGGGTGGCGCCGGTCCAGCCGCGCCGTCTTCCATGGATCCTGGCGCCTGCGGCGCGCTCGAAAGCTCCCGCCGTGCAGCATCCCCGCCATTTCCCGGCATCCCGGCCGGTCTCTTCCCTTGCGGCCCTATTTGCTACGCTTTCCCAAGCGTCATGACGACGAAGGTGGTATGACATGAAAGCTTCGTTCCAGCAGCTCCAGAGCAACTCCTACCTTGCCGGTGGCAACGCGTCGTTCATTGAAGACCTCTACGAGCAGTACCTCAGTGATGCTTCCCAGGTACCCAAGGAGTGGCGGGTCTATTTTCAGGGTCTCGAGGACGCGGGGCCACGCCAGGCCCGGGACGTTTCACACAGCCAGGTGCGCGAGGAATTCGTCCGGCTTGCCCGGCGCAATGGTGGCGCCGGCACGGTCGCCGCCAGCGGCGACGGCGCAGGCGTGATTCCTGTGGCGCCGGACGCGCTGGAAAAGCAGGCCGCGGTGCTGCGGCTGATCAATGCCTGGCGTGTTCGCGGTCATCAGGCAGCAGATCTGGACCCGCTCAACCTGCGTGATACGCACCGGATTCCGGACCTGGATCCCGCCTTCCACAACCTCACGGAAGCGGACATGGAAGGGACGTTCAACACCGGCTCGCTGTTTACGGCAGACCGGATGAAGCTGCGCGACATCATTGCCTTCCTCAAGGCGACCTACGGCGGGACCATCGGCTCCGAGTACATGCATATCACGGATACGAGCGAGAAGCGCTGGATCCAGGAACATTTGGAGCGGGTGCAGGGGCGCCCGACGTTGGATACTGATCAGCGCCGGACGATTCTCGAACGGCTCTCGGCCGCGGAAGGCATCGAAAAATACCTGCATTCCAAGTACGTCGGGCAGAAGCGGTTCTCTCTCGAGGGCAGCGAAGTGCTCATACCGTTGCTCGACGAAGCCATCCAGCGCAGTGGTCGCCAGGGTGTCAAGGAACTGGTCATGGGGATGGCGCACCGGGGCCGCCTCAACGTCCTGATCAACATTCTCGGCAAGTCGCCGGCGGAGCTCTTCCAGGAATTCGAGGGCAACTTCAACCTGGAGAACGCCGGCTCCGGAGACGTCAAGTACCACCTGGGTTATTCCTCGGACATCCAGACGCCCGAGGGGCCCTTGCACCTGGCGCTCGCGTTCAACCCCTCCCACCTGGAGATTGTAAATCCCGTCGTAGTGGGCTCGGTCCGGGCGCGCATGCAGCGCCGGCACGATCGTATGGGCGAAGAAGTCCTGCCCCTCCTGATACACGGCGATGCCGCGTTCGCCGGCCAGGGGGTGGTCATGGAGACGTTCCAGCTCTCGCAGGCGCGCGGGTTTTACACGGGTGGCACTGTCCACGTTATCGTCAACAACCAGATCGGCTTCACCACCTCCAACCCCCTGGACACGCGCTCGACGCTCTACTGCACGGAAGTGGCGAAGATGGTGCAGGCGCCGATCTTCCACGTGAATGGGGACGATCCGGAAGCCACGCTGTTTGTGACGCAGCTGGCGCTGGACTTCCGCCAACGCTTCAAGAAGGACGTGGTGATCGACGTCATCTGCTACCGCCGCCACGGCCACAATGAGGCCGACGAGCCGGCAGCCACGCAGCCGATGATGTACAGCAAGATCAAGAAACATCCGTCCGTACGCAAGCTGTATGCTAAGAAGTTGGCCGAGCACGGCGTGATCGCCCCGGAGGACATGGAGACCATCAGCCGGGACTACCGCGACGCGCTGGATAATGCCGAGGTGGTCGCGCCACATATGCTCACCGGGGTGCGCAACGACTACGCCGTGGACTGGGGAACCTACTTCCAGGGCAACTGGGATGACCCGGTGGACACGAACCTCTCGCCCAAGGTGTTGAGGGAGCTGAGCGACGTCCTGCAGCAGCTGCCGGATCGCTTCGAGCTCAACCCTCGGGTCAGTGGCATTATGGAGAGCCGGCGCAAGATGGGCGCGGGCGCCCTGGCCATGGACTGGGGCTTCGCCGAAACCATGGCGTACGCGGGGCTGCTGCGCGAAGGCTACAACATCCGTTTGACCGGCCAGGACAGCGGCCGCGGCACGTTCTCCCACCGACACGCCGTGCTGCACAACCAGCAGGACGGCAGCACCTATGTGCCGCTGAAGAACATCACCACCGAGCACGAGGATTTCGTCATTATCGACTCGCTGCTCTCGGAGGAGGCGGTGCTTGGGTTCGAGTATGGCTACGCCACCAATGACCCCCGCACGCTGGTGATCTGGGAGGCACAGTTCGGTGATTTCGTCAACGGCGCCCAGGTTGTCATCGACCAGTTCATCACCTCTGGCGAGACCAAGTGGGGGCGGCTCTCCGGCCTGACCATGTATCTCCCGCATGGCTACGAGGGCCAGGGCCCGGAGCACTCCTCGGCGCGGCTGGAGCGCTTCCTGCAGCTGTGCGCCGACCACAACATTCAAGTGTGTGTGCCGACGACGCCGGCGCAGTTTTTCCACATGATCCGGCGGCAGCAGTTGCGAAGCTATCGCAAGCCACTAATCGTAATGACACCCAAGAGTCTCCTGCGCCATAAGCTCTCCACCTCGGCGCTGGAGAACTTGACGGAAGGCCACTGGCACAACGTCATCGACGAGATCGACGATATCAAGGCCAAAGATGTTCGCAGGGTGATCCTATGCAGCGGTAAGGTCTACTATGATGTCCTTACGGAACGTCGGAACCGCGAAATCAAGGACACGGCCATTGTGCGGCTGGAGCAGCTCTACCCATTCCCGGAGAACGATCTCTCGGCACTGCTGCGGCGCCGCTACGGCAAGGCCAAGACTATCGTCTGGTGCCAGGAAGAGCCCAAGAACCAAGGGGCGTGGTATTCCAGCCAGCATCATTTCCGGCATTGCATGAAGGAAGGACAGGAGCTCCACTATGCGGGCCGCGCCGCTTCGGCATCGCCGGCCGTGGGCTACCCCAAGATTCACCATGAACAGCAGCGCAAACTGGTCGAGGAGGCCCTGTCGATCTAACCTTTAGGGTTGCGACTGCACCCATGCATCGAGGCCGGGCCCGCGCGGCCCGGCTCCGCCCTATCCGGATCAACCGGAACTAAAAACAAGCGAGGCACTGGATGAGCATCGAAATCAAGGTACCGCCGCTACCGGAATCCGTCTCCGAAGCTACCGTGGTGACCTGGCACAAGCAGCCCGGTGATGCGGTGAGCCGGGATGAGAACCTCGTCGATATCGAGACGGACAAGGTCGTTCTGGAGGTGCCGGCGCCGAGTGATGGCGTGCTCGGTGACATCAAGGCCGGCGAAGGCGAGACGGTGATGGCCGACCAAGTCATCGGCACGCTCGAGGAGGGCGCCGCCGCGGGGAGTGGCGGTGGCGGCGAGGCGGCCAAGGGGGCATCGCCTGCCTCCGAGGCCCCTGCCGAAGCCGAGTCGACGCAGGCGAAGGGCACCGGTGGCGGCGCCGCGGCTGCCGTTCAGGACACGGAACTCAGCCCCGCCGTGCGACGGCTGGTCGCCGAGAATGACCTCAATCCCCAGGCCATCGAGGCGACGGGGCCCGGTGGTCGGATCACCAAGGAAGACGTCCTCCGTCATATGGAAGGCGATTCAGCAGGCAGTGGCTCCAAGGCCGAACCCGCCCACCCACCCACACCACCGGCACGCGATCCCTCCAGGGAGGCTAAAGAAGCCGAGGCGGCGCCCGGCGGTGCACCGCCGGCTGCGGCAGGCGAGCGGACCGAACGCCGGGTGCCCATGACCCGGCTGCGCCAGCGCATCGCCGAGCGCCTGGTGGAAGCCCAGCAGACGGCTGCCATGCTGACCACCTTCAACGAGGTCAACATGAAGCCGGTCATGGACCTGCGTGCCCGCTACAAGGAGCAGTTCGAGAAAACACATGGCGTGAAGCTCGGCTTCATGAGCTTCTTCGTCAAAGCGTCCTGTGAGGCGCTCAAGCGCTTTCCAGCAGTGAACGCGTCCATTGACGGCACCGACATCATCTATCACGGCTACCAGGACATCGGCATCGCGGTGAGTTCCCCCCGGGGCCTCGTGGTCCCGGTACTGCGTGACGCGGATCACCAGAGCTTCGCGGATATCGAGGCCAATATCGCCGACTTCGGCAAGCGCGCCCGTGACGGCAAGCTGACCATGGACGAACTGACCGGGGGGACGTTTTCCATTACCAATGGTGGGATCTTTGGCTCGCTGCTGTCCACGCCCATCATTAATCCGCCGCAAAGCGGCATTCTCGGCATGCACAAGACCCAGGAGCGGCCGATGGTGGTCAATGGCGAGATCGTCATCCGACCCATGATGTACCTGGCCGTGTCCTATGATCATCGCATCATCGACGGTAAGGAGGCGGTGAGCTTCCTGGTGGCGCTCAAGGATTGCATCGAGGATCCGGCCCGCCTGTTGCTCGAGGTCTGAGCCGCGTGGTCGCTCGGGTGTGTGCCCGGGACTTAAGCCAATATCGGGGGTAAGCATGTCCAAGAATTATGATGTCATCGTCATTGGCGGTGGGCCGGCCGGCTATGTGGCCGCCATTCGCGCCGCGCAGCTCGGCCAGAACACCGCGGTGGTCGATAATTTTATCTACAAGGGCGAACCGTCTCTGGGTGGCACCTGCCTCAATGTGGGCTGCATTCCCTCCAAGGCCCTGCTCGACTCCTCGGAGCAGTATCACAGGGTGACCCACAGGTTGTCGGCGCACGGCATCAAGGCCAAGGACGTGGAGCTGGACGTCAAGGAGATGATCAAGCGCAAGGACAAAGTGGTGAACGAGCTCACCGGGGGCATTGCGCAGCTGCTCAAGGCCAACAAGATCGACTGGCTGCAGGGGCATGGCAAGTTGCTGGACAACAAGCAGGTACAGGTCACACGGCACAAGGGCGAACAGGAGACCTACCAGGCCGAGAACATTATTCTCGCCCCGGGATCGCTGCCGATCGAGATCGACGCCGCCCCCCTTGACGAGCGCATCGTTGACTCCGCCGGTGCCCTGGAGTTCGACGAGGTGCCCAAGCGGCTCGGTGTCATCGGCGCCGGCGTCATCGGCCTGGAGATGGGCAGTGTCTGGAGCCGTCTGGGCTCAAAGGTCATTCTGTTGGAGGCCCTGGATGAGTTTTTGCCGGCGGTCGATCAGCGTGTCGCCAAGAGTGCCCTGACGGAGTTCAAGAACCAGGGCCTCGATATCCGCTTCGGAGCGCGGGTGACCAACACAAAGACGGCCAAGAACGTCACCGTTCATTACGAGGACAAGGACGGCAAGCAAAGTATCCAGGTGGACAAACTGGTGGTCTGTGTCGGGCGCCGGCCTGCCACCAACGACCTCTTCTCGGAGGACGCCAACCTGCTCCTGGACGAGCGGGGCTTCGTCAACGTGGACGACTATTGCCGCACCAACCTGCCCGGCGTCTACGCCATCGGCGACGTGGTGCGTGGGCCCATGCTGGCCCACAAGGGTTCAGAAGAGGGCGTCATGGTGGCTGAGATTATTGCGGGCGGCAACGGCCACATGAATTACGAAACTGTACCCTGGGTGATCTATACCCACCCGGAGATCGCCTGGGTCGGGCGCACCGAGCAGTCTTTGAAGTCTGCCGGGGTGCCGTACAAGACAGGCACCTTCAATCTCAGTGCCAGTGGCCGGGCACGTGCCATGGAAGATATGGCCGGGATGGTCAAGGTCATTGCCCACGCCGAGACGGATCGCATACTCGGCGTACATATCGTCGGGCCCCAGGCCTCCGAACTCATCGCCGAGGCCGTGGTCGCGATGGAATTCCATGCCAGCGCCGAGGACCTCGCGCGCATCATTCATGCCCATCCCACGTTGTCAGAGGCGGTGCATGAGGCGGCACTGTCCGTCTCCAAACGGGCGATTCACAAGGCAAACTGAGGCTTGCTCGGGGTGGGGCGCCGCCCGCTGCGGCGGCGCCCGATGTGACCAATCCAACCTCCTGGCTAGTATTGAAACAAGAAAGGGTTAAGAGTGCCGGTAAAACGGCCCCGCTCCCCCTTGTAAGCCGCTCGAGCGTGGGTTTTCTGTACTATCCTTTTGATTTGACACCGTTTCGAGAGCGGCTCTTGTACCGCGTTAGGCTACCGTTTAGGGGGTTATTATGAGTTCGTTCAAGGCTTTGCGCATTCACCAGGCGGACAAGGGTGTTGACCCGCGCCTCGAGGACATCACGCTGGACGACCTCGCCGAGGGCTCGGTGGAACTCCGGTGTGCGTGGTCCGGCATCAATTTCAAGGACGCCCTGGGCATCACCGGCAAGGGCAAGATCGCGCGTAAGTTTCCTCTGGTGGCCGGTATCGATGTCTCCGGCACGGTCGAAGCTTCCGAGGATCCGCGTTACAAGCCGGGGCAGAAAGTGCTGGTAACGGGTTGGGGGCTTGGTGAGACCCATGACGGGGGGTTCGCCGAGCGGGCGCGGGTGCGCGGTGACTGGGTGGTCCCGTTGCCCGACGAACTGGACCTGCGTCGCGCCATGCTCGTGGGCACGGCCGGCTTTACTGCCGCGATGGCCTTGGTGCGTATGGAGCAGAACGGGCAACGCCCGGATCAGGGACCGGTGGTGATGACCGGCGCCAGCGGCGGGGTCGGCAGTTTCGCCACACGGTTGTTCAGTCGTGCCGGCTACAATGTCACCGCCGTCACGGGCAAGGCGGATGCTGCGGAGTATCTCAAGGGTCTTGGCGCCAGCGCCATCCTGGACCCCGCCGATGTGGACTACGGTAAGCGGCCGCTTGAGAAGGCGCAGTGGGCCGGTGCCGTGGATGCGCTGGGCAGTGAAACGCTGACTTGGCTGACGCGCACGGTCCAGCCCTTCGGCACGATTGCCGCTATCGGCAACGCCCAGGGAATCGAGCTCAACACCAGCGTCCTGCCGTTCATCCTGCGCGGCGTCAGCCTGGTCGGCATCGACTCCGTCTACTGTCCGCCGAGCCTCCGGCTTCAGATTTGGGAGCGGGCGGCGCAACTGCTGCGTGAGGAGGATTTCAACGCCATCTGCCACAGCGAACTCACATTGGACGACGTGCCCCAGGCGTGCGCTGACCTCATGGACCGTAAGGTCCGAGGGCGCATGTTGGTGCGCTTGAGCGGAGAACATTGACATGAGCGCGATGCAGACCGCCGGCGCCCGTTTCCGGGCCGCCCTGGAGGCCGAACGCCCACTCCAGATTGCAGGCACCATTAACGCCTATTCCGCGCTACTGGCGCAACGCGCAGGTTTCCGTGCCATCTACCTGTCCGGTGCTGGTGTCGCCAATGCATCCTATGGCCTGCCTGATCTGGGTATTACCCAGCTGGCGGATGTGGTGGAAGACGCCCAGCGCATCACCGCCATTACGGACACGCCGTTACTGGTCGATGTCGATACGGGCTGGGGTAGTGCGTTCAACATCGCGCGGACGATGCGCGAGATGGAGCGGGCCGGTGTGGCCGCTATTCACCTGGAAGACCAGGTCGCCGCCAAGCGCTGCGGCCACCGCCCGAACAAGGAGCTTGTCTCACGCGACGAGATGGTTGACCGGGTCAAGGCCGCTGTGGATGCCCGCCTGGATGAACAGTTTGTGTTCATGGCCCGTACCGACGCCTATGCCTCAGACGGGATGGAGGCTGCCCTGGATCGGGCGAATGCTTACGTGGAAGCTGGCGCGGACATGATCTTCGCCGAGGCGCTGCACAGCCTGGAGGAGTTCCGGGCGTTCGCCGAGCGCGTCCCCGCTCCGGTACTGGCGAACATCACCGAATTTGGCCAGACGCCGCTGTTCACAACACATGACTTGCGGGATGCCGGTGCGCGCATGGTGCTCTACCCGCTCTCGGCCTTCCGCGCCATGAGCCGGGCGGCGGAGCAGGTGTACGCGGGCATTCGCGAACACGGTACCCAGGCCACAGTGGTGGACGCCATGCAAACGCGGGCAGAGCTCTACGACGTGCTTGGCTACCATGAGTATGAGCAAAAGCTTGACGCGCTATTTCGCAAGGACCCGTGACGCAAAACGCGCGTGCCCAGGGGCGCGTCGGCTCACCTTTACCAGTTAGAGAGAGGCAGACCATGGCGGACGAGAAAATTGGCGGCACCGGCTTGCGCGGGCAAAGCGCCGGCGCCACTGCATTGAGCACCGTCGGAGCGAAGGGGACCGGGCTGACCTACCGTGGCTATGACGTGCACGACCTCGCTGACAGAGCCAGCTTCGAGGAGGTGGCCTACCTTCTCCTCTACGGCGAGTTGCCCACCCGCAGCCAGCTCGATGCCTACGTGGAGCGTCTCAAGGGGCTACGCGAGGTGCCGCAGCCCCTGCGCGAAGTCCTCGAGCGCATCCCCGCCAATGCCCATCCCATGGATGTGATGCGCACCGGGGCCTCCATGCTCGGCAACCTGGAGACGGAGACGGATTTTTCCCAGCAGCAGGCAGTGGCCGACCGGCTGCTCGCCGCTCTGCCGTCGATCATCACCTACTGGTACCGCTACTCCCACGACGGCGTACGCATCGATACGGTGACCGACGACGCCTCCATGGGCGGGCATTTCTTGAAGCTGCTCCATGGCAAGCCGGCGAGCCAGTTGCACGCGAACGTGATGAATGTCTCGCTGATTCTCTACGCCGAGCATGAGTTCAACGCCTCGACGTTTACCGCCCGGGTCTGCGCGTCCACGCTGTCCGACATGCACTCCTGCGTCACCGGTGCCATCGGCTCCCTGCGTGGCCGGCTGCACGGTGGCGCCAACGAGGCGGCCATGGCCATGCTCGAGCAGTGGTCCACCCCGGAGGAAGCCGAGCGCGGGCTCACGGCCATGCTGGAGCGCAAGGAGAAGATCATGGGTTTCGGCCATGCCATCTACCGCCACTCCGATCCGCGCAACGCCGTGATCAAGGCCTGGGCAAAGAAACTGGCCGCGGATGTCGGCGACACCACGCTCTATCCGGTGAGCGAGGCGGTGGAAGCGTTCATGTGGGACAAAAAGAAGCTCTTCGCCAACGCCGACTTCTACCACGCCTCCGCCTATCACTTCATGGGCATTCCCACAAAGCTGTTCACGCCCATCTTCGTGATGTCCCGGGTCACCGGCTGGACAGCGCACGTCATGGAGCAGCGGGAGAACAACCGCATCATCCGGCCAAGTGCCGATTACGTGGGACCGGATCTGCGCGAGGTCCCGCCCATCGACCAGCGGGGCTGAGGTTCAGCCACTCGGAGGCGCGCACCCGCCACGGGGCGAATGCGTCGGAACAACGGAACCACCAGGAGAACCAATCCATGTGCGCCGATATCCGCAGCGCCAAGCGACCGGATCCCGATCAGGAACTCGTCGATATGGCCGAGTACGTCGCCAACCAGGCCATCACCAGTGACGAGGCCTATGACACCGCCCGCCATATGCTCATGGACAGCTTGGCCTGTGCCATGCTCGCCCTGCAGTATCCGGCCTGCACCAAGCTGCTCGGGCCCGTGGTGCCGGAAGGCCAGATCAGCAACGGCGTCAAGGTGCCCGGCACCAGCTACCAGCTCGATCCGGTCCAGGGCGCTTTCAACATCGGCGCCATGATCCGCTGGCTGGATTTCAACGACACCTGGCTCGCCGCCGAATGGGGCCATCCGTCCGACAACCTGGGCGGTGTCCTGGCCGTGGCCGACTACATCAGCCGCCGCAACGTCGCCAACGGCAAGGCGCCGCTGACCATGCGCGACGTGCTCACCGCGGCCATCAAGTGCCACGAGATCCAGGGAGTGATCGCACTGGAGAACAGCTTCAACCGCGTGGGGCTGGACCATGTCATGCTCTGCCGCATTGCGACCGCGGCTGTCGCCACCCATCTGCTCGGTGGCGACAAGGGCGACGTCATCAACGCCCTCTCTCACGCCTGGATCGACGGCTGCAGCCTGCGCACCTACCGCCATGCGCCGAACACCGGTTCGCGCAAGAGCTGGGCGGCGGGGGATGCATCGGCGCGCGGCGTGCGCTTGGCGCTGATCACCCGCACCGGCGAAATGGGCTACCCGTCAGCGCTGTCCGCCAAGGGCTGGGGGTTCAACGATGTGCTGTTCAAGGGCAATGGCCTGAAATTCACCCAGGGCTATGGCAGCTACGTCATGGAGAACGTGCTGTTCAAGATCTCCTTCCCGGCGGAATTCCATGCCCAGACCGCGGTGGAAGCCGCGATGTCTCTGCATGAGCAGGTGAGGGACCGCCTCAATGAGATCGACAAGGTGGTGATCGAGACCCAGGAAGCCGGGGTGCGCATCATCGACAAGACCGGTCCGCTGGACAACCCGGCCGACCGTGACCACTGCATTCAGTATATGACCGCCATCCCACTGATCTTCGGCCGCCTCACAGCAGACGATTACGAGGACGCCGTTGCCAGGGACCCGCGCATTGATGCCCTGCGGGAGAAGATGGAGGTCACCGAAAACAAGGACTTCTCCAAGGATTACTTCGACCCGGATAAGCGCTCCATCGGCAACGCCGTGCAGGTGTTCTTCAAGGACGGCTCCAAAACCGATCGCGTGGCCGTGGAATATCCCATCGGCCATCGCCGGCGCCGCGACGAGGGCATTCCGGTCCTGGTGCAGAAATTCGAGAGCGCCCTCACCACACGTTTCGCACCACGCCAGGCTGAGTCCATTCGCAAGGCCTGTGAGGACCAGATCAAGCTGGAAAAGCTGCCGGTCAACGAGTTCATGGATCTTTGGGCGCTGTAAAGTCGCCGGCGCACACAATGAAACAATCTAGGGCCACGCCCAGCGGCGCGGCCCTAACGCGCTCCAGCAGCTGCGCTTACGCCGTCTGGATCTCGATGCGCCGCCGGCGGTGGCTCTCGTGCTTCGGCAGTCGAACCGTCAGCACGCCGTCCTTCATGGACGCCTCGACATTGCCGGTATCGATGTCGTCACCCAGGGTGAAGCGACGGGCATACCGGCTGGCGCGAATCTCGGCGAACATGGGCGTCACGTTTTCTGGCATGTCCACCGTGATCCGGCCCTCGACTTCGAGGACTTTGTTGCCGATCTCGAGGTTCAGCGTGTCCTTGGTCACGCCTGGCATATCCGCCACCAGGTAGAGCGCATCGCCTTCCTCGTAGATTTCCACCGGCGGCACCAGACTGCGCTCGTCACGCCGGCGGTCATCCTGCTGCAGCAGGTGATCGCGCTGCTGCTCCATCGCCGTGCCCTGTGCCTTTTCCATCTCGGTCATGGCCAATCACCTCCTTTGTCATTACGCCGCCTGAATCTCGATCTTGCGCGGACGCTGCTCGGTCGATTTCTCCAGCCGGATGCTGAGCACTCCGTCCTGCATCTGCGCCTGCACCTTGTCCGCGTCAATGCGCTCCGGCAGCCGAACGGCGCGGCTGAAATCACCGGCGAAACGTTCCCTGCGGTAGTACGTGCGCTCCTCGCTCCCACTCTCCGCCTTGCGTGTGCCGTTAATGAATAGCGTATTGTTCTCGATACCCAGATCCAGGTCGTCCTTGCGCAACCCGGGGGCAAACACATAGACGTTCACTGCGTCTTCCGTCTCGCCGACATTGACGTAGGGGAACGCACCCCGCGGAGCAGAACGCAGATCGGTGGTCCCGAAGTCGCCGAATGTCTCATCCATTAGCCGCAACGCACGGCTCAGCTCGTTAAACACCGGAACATCGAAACGTGCCAGATCACCGAACATAACCCATCACCTCCGTGAGTAACCGACCCGATTGTGAAGCCCTCTCCACCGGGCCGGCCGGCAGCGGCCTTTGAGGCCGCCGGGCCGTTCCCGGGCACTATCCAAAATAGGGTCACAGGCGTGGTTTTCAAGGGCTGGAATGTAAAAAAAACAATGATGGTCAGCATGTTGACGAGCCATCCTGGCCGGGACAGGTTGGCCACAGGGGTTATCCTGCCTGGGACACGAAGTCGCCGTCGGACTGGGTGACCGGGCGCTGAGCAGCGGCGCACACGCCTTCTTCAACGAAGTGACCATCTCTGCAGAGACTCACCGCCCGCGCGCACCCTGATCGTCAGCGGGCTTCAAGACCTTTACGGCATGCGGGCCAACGATAAGCCGGCACACTCCCCGGATAGGGCGGTTTCTGAGCAAGTGCCTGCGTCAAGCTCTCGTCGGGTCAGACGTGTTTGATGGTCGAATGCTCCATTGTGGGTTTCGGGGTCACCACGTCCCAGTCCCGCGATATAATCGAGTGTCGGTTTCCCTGCTCCGACGAGTCCGTGCACCGCGCGTAGAAGAATGCCGGAACCGGGTTGAACGGCAGGGGTGAAGGAGGGCTTGGGCCTCATGACCTTGGGAATTGTGAGCCCGAGCACAGAATGTGGGAAAGAAACCGGCTAGGACTGAACGAGGGTGATGTCCAGCCAGCCCCGGTCGTTGCCAAAACCCGACAGCTGCGCGATAGAAAACGCGGGGGACAGCAGTGGGGCACGACTGCATCCAGCGTTTAGGAGTGTCCGAGTGTCTGGAGAATTCAGGCATCCGCTGCATGGTGGTGCTAGCGGCAACTTTGAGCGAACAGGCGTATTGGGCGCCGGAAAGTCCGCGCAGAAATCACCCAGAGCGGGGAAGGTTCCCGTCATGCCAGTAGCCGCCAGCCCGGGCAGCAGTGGCAAGCGAGATGGCGTTGGACACGATCGCGCTGGCAGCCATTCGAAGGCCGTCAACGCATTGCGCCGTGGCGCTCCCTCGCAGGGGTTGCGGATACTCCTGGTCGAGGACAGCGATGGTGACGCGGACTTGTGTCGTGCCTATTTGGAAGAGGGCTTCGGCAGCCGGGCCAAAATCGTCCGTGTGACCCGGTTACGGGATGTTCAGGAGGCACTGGATCAACACGATATGGATGTTGTGTTGCTGGATCTGGGCCTGCCGGATTCAATGGGTGTGCAGTCCGTCGTCGCCGTGCGGCGTATGGCGGCGGATGTGCCCATCGTCGTGCTCACGGGGAACCGTGATGCGCAACTGGGAGTGCAGGTCATCCAGGAGCACGCCCAGGACTATTGCGCCAAGCAGGACCTCAACCCCGCTCTACTTACTCAGTCCATTCGCCATGCCATCGAGCGGCACCGCCTCCAGACCCAGTATGCCCGGCTGCTTGAGTCCAGCCCCGACGGCATCGTGGTGCTGGATCAAGACAACAAGACGTTGTTCGCGAATCAGACCGCCTGCGAGATGCTGGGTCTGAACCCTCTGAGGTGTGTCGGCACCACCTTGCCAATGGAGTTTGCCGCACCGAAATCGGACGAAATCGTATTGCCGAATCGACAGGTGGCGGAAATCAGATCGGTCCCCGTCGACTGGAATAAGAGCCCGTCGATGCTGTATTCATACCGGGACATTACCGCGCGCAAGCAGGCGGAATCGCGGCTACAGCAGATGGTCCAGTATGACGAGCTGACCGGTCTGGCGAACCGGAATTTTTTCTTCGACTGTTTGGGCCGGCTTGTGGGCGGCATCCGCCGGGAAGGCGGTATGCTCGCCATGCTGTTCATGGATCTGGACCGCTTCAAGTACATCAATGACACCATGGGACACGACGCCGGCGATGAGCTGCTGCGACAGGTGGGGAAGCGACTCAGCAATAGCGTTCGACAAGGCGACTTACTCGCTCGTCTGGGCGGAGACGAATTCGCACTGATCCTGAACCACATCGCGGGACCGGAGCAGGCTGCGCACGTCGCCCAGAAGCTGCTTCAGAATCTCGAGAAGCCGTTGGCGGTTCATGGATCGAAGGTCAGCGTTGGCATGAGCATTGGCATCGCCACTTATCCCCAGTGCGGAAACAATGTACAGGACATCTACCGCGCCGCCGATACGGCTATGTATCGCGCCAAGGAACAAGGCAAGAATCAGTTCCAGTTTTTTGCCGACCACATGCAGCACCGGGTCGAGGAGCGGATCCGAATCGAGCAGGCCGTCAGGCGAGTGGCGGCGGACGACGCGTTCTGGCTCGCCTACCAGCCCCAGGTGCGTGCCAGGGATGGTATGCCGGTAGGCGTGGAGGCGTTGCTGCGCTGGCCGGATCACGCGCCACCCGTGTTCACGCCGGCGGAATTCATACCTGTTGCCGAAGACATCGGTCTGATCAATGGGATAGGACGCAACGTGCTGCATTCCGCCGCCACCATGGCGGCACAAACCGGCCGGCTGCTTGGTCTGCCGTTACGGGTTGCAGTCAACGTGTCCATGCGCCAGCTTTACGCGGAGCATCTTTATAGCGAGATTGAAACGGTTCTGAATGCAACGGGATTGCCGCCGGACCGGCTCGAAGTGGAACTCACCGAAAGCTCGGTCATGGGCGATCCGGTACGCGCTCAGCGCACGCTGGCGGCGATCAGGACCCTGGGCGTATCCGTGGCCATTGATGATTTTGGCACCGGCTACTCGTCGATGAATTATTTGCGCCGTCTGCCCGTTGATGTGCTCAAGATCGATCGCAGTTTCGTCGCGGAAATCGGCCGCAATCCCGAAACAGAAGCCATCTTGCACAGCCAGGTCCATCTTGCCCGCGCCCTCGGCCTCAATGTCGTGGCCGAGGGCGTGGAGACGGCCGAGCAGTGGGATTTTCTGGTCGGTGCCGGCTGCGATTGCCTGCAGGGATACTACGTCTGCCGCCCTGATACGCAACAACGCATTACCGACTGGCTGTGTGGCAGTGGTTCGCGCGGCTCGTGATGATCGGGGATGGCAGGGCGATTCCCGTCGATGATAAAGCGGGGGACTGGTGACAAGCCGCTCCGGTAGGGACAGGACCAACGAACTGAAGGCGACGGAGAAGCAGTACCGGGATGTGATCGACGCGTCCCCTTCCGCCTTGGTCATGGTCGACCCCCAGGGCCGCATCGCCCTGGTGAACCGTGCGGCGGAACAACTCTTCGGATACACCCGCGAGGAGTTGCTGGATCACCCTGTGGAAATACTGGTCCCCGAGTCGGTGCGGGGCAATCATGACGCGTATCGGAATCGGTATTTCACGAGTCCCGAACCCCGGATGATGGGGCAGGGACGGGACTTGCACGGAAGGCACAAGGGCGGCAACGAAATTCCCATCGAGGTGGGGTTGACGCCCATCAAAATGCCGGGCGGCACGTATGTGCTAAGCGCCATCGTCGACCTCACGCGCCGGAAGGAGGCGGAACAGCAACTGGCGGGGAAAACGGCCGAGATCCAGGCGGCCGAGCGCCGGTACCATGCAGTGGTGGATGCCTCCCCCTCCGCGCTGGTCATGATCGATGGGCAGGGACGAATCACCCTGACAAATGAGGCCGCGGAGCGGTTGTTTGGCTACGGCCATGGGGAGCTCCTCGGGCAATCGGTGGAGACGCTCATACCGCCCCGACTACGGAACCAGCACGCCTCCTACCGCACGGCCTTTTTCGAGCAGCCGGAGCCCCGGGTGATGGGTCAGGGCCGGGATCTGTATGGGATGAGCAAGCACGGGGTGAAGATCCCCATCGAGGTGGGGTTGACGCCCATCGAGATGCCGGATGGCATCCATGTGCTGAGCGCCATTGTTGACCTGACGCATCGCAAGCGGGCACAGGAGGCCCTTGCCCAACAGGCCGAAGAGTTACGCCGGTCCAACACCGAGCTCGAGCAGTTCGCCTATGTCGCCTCCCACGATCTACAGGAGCCACTGCGCATGGTCAGAAGCTACACGGAACTCATGGAACGAAAGCTCGAGCCGCATCTGGACGACAAGACGCAAAAATACATGCAGTATGTCATCGACGGCGCGGAGCGGATGCAGCGCCTGATCAGCGATCTGCTGATGTACTCCCGTGTCGCCCGCGGTGAGTTGGACACGCAGGGCGTGGACGCCAACCGTGTCGTCGCCCACGTGGCTAACCTGTTGAGTGTGGCGGTGGCGGCGCACCCCGGGGCGGAGGTGACCTGGGACAGGTTGCCGACCGTCTACACCACCGAATCAATGCTGGTGCAGCTGTTTCAGAACCTCATCGGCAACGGTCTCAAATTCCATGGTGATGAGCCGCCCAGGGTGCATGTCTCCTGTGTCGGAGAAAAAGGGTTCTGGCGCTTCTCGGTACAGGACAACGGCATCGGGATTGACCAGAAGTACGCCGACCGTGTATTTCTGGTGTTCCAGCGGCTTCACGAACGAGCGCGTTTCCCGGGTACGGGTATCGGGCTTGCCGTGTCGAAGCGCATCGTGGAGCGCCACGGCGGCCGCATCTGGTTTCAATCCGAGCCAGGGCATGGCAGCACGTTCTACTTCACCCTCTCCAAGAATCCGAAACCCGGCAAGGGGGTCGATGCATGAGCAGGCGACCACGCCCCGTCGACATTCTTCTGGTGGAGGACAATCCCGCCGACGTCGACTTGACGCTCGAGAGCTTTGCCGAGGCGGGAATCGCCACCCGGCTGCATAGCGTAACCGACGGCGAGATGGCTCTGAGGTTTTTGCATCGCAAAGGAGAGTACGCGGACGCGATCACGCCGGATGTGATTCTGCTGGACCTCAACCTGCCCGGCCTGGACGGACGTGAGGTCCTGGGGGAGGTTAAATCCGACCCGGGCCTGAAACATATCCCCGTAGTGGTCCTTACATCCTCGGAAGCGGAAGCGGACGTGCTCGCCAGCTATCAATTGCACGCCAACTGTTACATCAACAAGCCGGTCGGCCTTGTTCAGTTCGACGCGGTGGTCAAAGCCTTCGAGAATTTTTGGCTCGAGGTCGTCGTTTTGCCTCCTTCCCCTGCGAACGCGGATTACACCGGCAGGCGCTGACTGTCTGCGCGGCCGGGCCGCGGCTGAACGGGCCTACGCGCGCGTCGTCAATCCCGTTGAACCCGACACGCCGGTGTGACGCCGACTTCGGCTCAGCCGGAGGCCCCACCCACCCGAGCGGCGTCCCGCCTTATCGGGCGTGCGACTGGCAAACCGCTGCAAGCGCCCCCCATCGATTTGCGGCTGACGCCCAACGCCTCACCGCGGGCCTGAATGCTCGTTGAATCCCTCGTAGTCCCACGCCCTGAACTCCTGGTGCATCCGTTCGGCCTCTGTGGCTG